>JACKQB010000012.1 GCA_024233115.1 Akkermansiaceae bacterium | reverse complement strand
GGCACCAGCCTTGGATCAGGCCCACGGCTTTGTTGCAGGAAGCATTCGTTTCAAGGATCTGTGCAAGCCATGCCCAGAAAACAGGGATGTGGCCGAAGCCGCGCTGCCTTTTGGTGGGGTCTATCCCACGCAGAAAACCCGCTGAAATCACGTGCCCGAAAAGAAGGGCATAGCCGCTGATGGAATCGGTAAGAATACGTTCTCTGCGAGTGCGTATCTCTGCTTGCAGGCGTCGTCTGGCTGTGGCAAAAACGGTGAGCGGAAAGTTGGTCAGGAACTGTTGTTTTTTCACACTCTATAACCGTACACCGGCCAGCTTTTCGTCTAACTTTTTGGAACGAAATTGGCCTTAAGTTCGCTCCATTCAGGACAGGCCTTTTATTTCTATTTCCGTTCTATTTTGCACACGCAGCGTAGGCGCATCCCACAACCCAAACGCTGAGCATCTAGCGTTCCCTCCCTTGATCCGGAAATATCAATTCCCCGCATGAGCGACTTTTTCAGGAAGCCCTATTTCCAGCATGGACAGCAGCCGATTGCTTTATTATGCTGACGCCCATGATGAATAAAAGTGGGATGAAAACTCACCTTGTTAGGATTGCGGGCAGTTGTGTCTATGCAGGAGCCATCTTGCTTGGTCCGACACTTCAAGCCCAACGACTGCCCAGTCTGAGCGAGACCCCGTGGACGGGAATCTTCTCCGGGCATCAAGAGCGAGGCTACGAGTTTGGAATTAACGATGAGGGGCAAATGGAGCTCATCTTGATGGACAGAAATAAACAACGCGTAAGCCATACACGGATCATTCGAGTTCTTCCCCAGGTAATGATTGAGAATGACCAAGGGAATACCTACTACAGGAGCTTCAAGGAGGACGAAGGTTTTGCGACATCTTTGAAGGCGGGGTTGGATCACGAAGATGTTAAATTTACAGCCGAGACCCCAGACGGGACGAAGGTGGAGGTGACGGTGAAGTATGATCGCAGCCGAATTATTCTAGACGGTAAAGTTCTGGATAAAGGAGACGTCAAGGGCACCAAGGTGTTCTTCGCCTACAAGGTCAGGTTTCCTTCGATGTACCCCAGCATCTACACGGACGAAAAAAAGGCAAAGACCCGAATGCGTAAAGACAGGGTGAGGTTCATCCGAGCGAAGGACGGCAAACGCGTGATGCTCAAGACCTACGAGGAAGTCGAAATCCTATCAGAGGAAAACGCCAAAGGGGGTATCCGCAAATTGGAGTCCGATATGGACGGCCAAGAGGGTAAGAAGCTGATTTTTGAAACGCTCGATAAAAAGGGAGCATTCACATTTAAAAACCCGGGGAAGAGCGACAAAGGGAAGCTGTGGGAAGGTTTTGAACTCATCTGGTCGCGTCCCATGGGCGATACAACCATGAAACCCTTCGTGATCGAAGTGAAGTAACCAAGCCCCGTTCAGCATCAGTTTTGTTCCATCTGGCGGAACGCCTTGAGCCACACTCACATCGGTGGGTGTGGGTAGTCCATAAACACGGGGAACGGGTGCGGTGTAAGATTGGAAAGGTTGTCCGCTGTGAGCTTTTTCAGCGCATTGACCAGGTGCTCCGGTGTTCCCTGGATCTAGGCGGCACCGGTGGCAACCAGTGGTTTCCTCGCGATGAGGTTTTGCCTTCTGTATTGACTCAAACTTGACATACGAATGATTCACTTCAAGTTGTGGCTCGAATACTCGTATGAAAAAGAACATCTCCCGCATCATCCTCTCCCTCGGCCTGACAGGCATCATCGCCAGCGCGCACGCTGAGACCACACCCGCGACCAACCGATGGTCGAAAGAGCAGGCGCAGCAATGGTATGACCAATACCCGTGGCTGGTCGGCTGCAACTTCATCCCCAGCAACGCCATCAATCAGCTGGAGATGTTCCAGGCCGACACCTGGGATGAAAAAACCAACGACAAGGAGCTGAAAATGGCGCACGATCTCGGGTTTAACTTCATCCGGGTGTATCTGCACGACCTCGCCTACCAGGCCGACCCCAAAGGCTTCCTCGACCGCGTGGACCAATTTCTCGCGCTGGCCGACAAACATGAGATCAAGGTGATGCTGGTCATCTTTGACGACTGCTGGCTCGACGACCCTAAAGTCGGCAAGCAGCCCGAGCCGCTGCCCGGAGTGCACAACTCAGGCTGGCTCGAAAGCCCGGGACTCAAGGTGCTCAAGCAATACACCAAGGATGCATCGATCCGCAAACGCCTCGAAACCTACGTCAAGGCGGTGCTCACCAAGTTCAAAGACGACCAGCGTGTCATCATCTGGGACCTTTACAATGAACCCGGCAACCGACCCAATTTCCGCGAGGACATCCACGGTCACACCGGCAAGGCAGAGAAAATCAACCCCTACAAGCCACTGCTGCGCGATGTTTACATCTGGGCTCGTGAGGTCGGTCTGTCACAGCCAGTCACCACCTGCACCTGGTCAGGAAATCTCGGCCGTGAGGCGGCGGAAAACTGGGCGGACGTCACCTCCTTCCACAACTACAAGACGCCTGAGTCACTGCAAAAGGAGATCAATCAGTTGAAAAAACTCGGCCGCCCGATCATCTGCACCGAATACATGGGGCGCCCGCGCAGCACCTTCAAAGACTGCCTGCCGATCCTGCAAAAGGAAAACGTCGCCGCCGTGAACTGGGGGTTTGTCGCCGGCAAAACCAACACGATCTACGGCTGGGACACCTGGGAAAAGCCCGGGAAAACTCCCGAACCGAAAGTGTGGTTCCACGACATCTACCGCCAGGACGGCACCCCCTTCGACCCCGCCGAAATCGAACTGATCAAGGCCACCATCCGCAAGGCTAACAAAAAAGCCAAGTAGATCAAAGACGCAACATCCAACATCCACGACTATGAAACAAGTTATCCAAACGGCTCTGACCGTCTCACTCTTTGCCGGACTCGCGGCCTGTTCGAAAGACACCCCGTCCACGGAAAACGACCAGGAAAATGCCCGGACGGCTGGCAGCGAGGTCGCATCGTACGGAAACATCGATGGCCAGGAGGTCAAAATCTACACCCTGACAAACACCAAGGGCATGAAGGCGCGTATCTCCGAGTATGGTGCCATTCTCGTTTCCCTCGAAGTGCCCGACAAAGACGGGAAACCTGCCGACGTGACCCTAGGATACGATACCCTGGAAGGATGGCAAAGCAACACCTCCTACCTCGGCTCAACGGTAGGCCGCTACGGCAACCGCATCGCCCACGGGAAGTTCAGTCTGGATGGTAAGGACTACACCCTTGCCACCAACAACGACCCCGGCGGCATTCCCTGCGCGCTGCACGGCGGTAAGGTCGGGTTCGACAAAGTGGTCTGGAAAGGGGAGGCTGTTAGCAAGGATGGTGCTCAAGGGGTGTCGCTCAGCTACACCTCCAAGGATGGCGAAGAGGGATACCCTGGGACGCTCAAGGTAACTGTCGCTTACTGGCTCACCGAAAACAACGAGCTGATTTGGCAGGCATCCGCCACCACCGATAAGGCGACCCCGGTCAACATCGTGCATCACTCCTACTGGAACCTGACCGGCGACCCTAACAATACGATCAATAATCACATCCTCAAGCTTGAAGCCGATCATTTCCTGCCGACCAACGCAGGTCTGATCCCAACCGGAGATATTGCTCCAGTAGCGGGCACACCGATGGATTTCACCGCTCCGACAGCCATCGGCAAACGCGTGAACGAAGACACCGAAGCGTTGAAACTCGGTGGCGGTTATGACCACTGCTGGGTGCTCAGAAAAGGTGAAGGCGTAAGACTCGCCGCCACTCTGCGCGATCCAAGTTCCGGTCGGGTCATGGAAATCCTGACCGACCAGCCTGGCATTCAATTCTATGGAGGCAATTTCCTCGATGGCACCATCACCGGAAAATCCGGCGTGAGCTATCAGCACAGAACGGGACTCTGTCTGGAAACCCAACACTACCCGGACTCCCCGAACCAACCTGCTTTTCCCAATACCATCCTAAAGCCAGGGGAGACATACAGCCATACGATGGTTCACCGGTTTTCCATCAAACCTTGACGTGCCTCAGGGCGATACGCGCGAAAGCGAAGGGGCTGGGATAGGAAAAGGGGGTGTTCAAGCCGTCGATCTCGGTATGGAGATGCGCATCTAACATGTTTTTATCCTTCGCGGCGGTGATCAGTCGTTCAGATAGAGTTCGATGACGGGGATTTCCACATCGGGCTGGACCACGGGCAGCACGAGGCACAGGTCGGAGTCGGCCAGCTCCTCGTTGTAAGTGACGTTGGCCGGCGGGGTGCCTTCCCGGATTTCGGAGCCGTCGTGCAGGAACTGGGCGTAGCTGACCTTGCCGCCGAAACCCGGCAGCAGGAGGTGGCCCATGGGGTAGTCGAGCAAGTGGACATACATCCGGCGGGTGCCGGGGTGCCAGGTGAGCAGCGTCTGCGGCGGTGTGCTGAATGTGTCCGGCGCCTGGGTGCAGCCGTAGATGGCGCGCTGGTTGAACCTCATCCAGGCGCCGATGGCGTCCAGGCTGGCGGTGGCGCGGGCGTCGATGGTGCCGCGCGCCGTCGGCCCCACGTTGAGCAGCAGGTTGCCCCCCTTGCTGACCGACTCGATGAGGAGGACGAGCAGTTGCCGCGGCGTCTTCCAGGACATCTCGTCGCGGTGGTATCCCCATGAACCCGAGAAGGTCTGGCAGGTTTCCCACGCCAGTCGCTTGCCGTTGCGCTCCGGCCATTTGGAAACCTTGTATTGCTCCGGGGTGGTGAAGTCCCCGCCGCCCTCCACGTCCAACAGATCGAGCCGGTCGTTGACGATGATACCGGGCTGGAGTTCCCGGACCATGGCCAGCAGGTTCTCCGAATCCCAGTCGGCGTGGCCCTTGCCGTGTTTTCCCGAGGGAAAGGAATAGTCCATCCAGATGAGGTCGATCCCGCCGTAGCCGGTGAGCAGCTCGCGGATCTGGTCTTTCATATACTGCTGATAGATCTTCAGCTCGCGCCCCTGGTTAAGCGTGGCGTAGCCTTCGTCGCTGTCCGCGCTCTGTGGGTGGTTGCGGTCGATCGGGTAGTGCGGGTGGTGCCAATCGAGCAACGAGTAGTAAACGCCGACCCGTAGTCCCTCGGCGCGGAAGGCGTCCAGCCACTCGGCTAACAGGTCCCGGCCGCAGGCGGTGCGCGTCGCCTTGTAATCGGTGAACCGGGAGTCCCAGAGGCAGAAGCCCTCGTGGTGTTTGGCGGTGATGACAGCATACTTCATCCCTGCGGCCCTGGCGAGCCGCGCCCACTCACGCGGGTCATAGAGGTCCGGCTCGAAGAGGTCGAAATATTTCCGGTAGTCCTCGTCGCTCATGCGTTCGTAGCGTTTGACCCACTCATGGCGGGCGGCCATGGAGTAGAGTCCCCAGTGGATGAACATACCGAGCCGTGCATCGGTCCACCATTGCAGGCGCGCGGCTTTTCCAGATTCAGTTTCCTTTTCCATGGTGGGAGGGCGGTCCGGGTGCGGGGGATTCATCTTAAATCGATTAGGGTGGCGTGGAGGAAAAAAAGAGTTGGTGAGCCTGGTCGATGGATGCGACTGGATAGGTTCTCTTGAGATTAGCCACGCAGGTCAAGTTTGGAATGTTGGTATTATCACATCCCGCTTACACCGCACCGTCGCGGAAGCATGTCCAAGTCGACCGGCCTAGCAAGCCTTGGATGGACAATCCCTAGTCACGTTTCCACTTTCCCTCTGGACATCGCATGCCATTCCATGAATATGCAGCCATGAAGCTGGCCACTGTGTGTTTTTCGATCACAAAATCCCCTCTCGTTCTCGCCCTCGCCACATGTCTCACCGTCCAGGCGGAGCCGCGCAGCCGTGAAAACTTCGATGCCGACTGGCGTTTCGCTCGATTTGGCCTGCAGCCGGACGGCACCCGCCTTGCCGAACCCGGGGCATCCACCGGATCGACGATCCGGCTGACCGCGTCATCCGAGGAGTTGGCGCCGGGCCGCACCCATCCCGTCGGTCATGCCATGGACGGCAACCCCGACACCCGCTGGTGTGCGTCCGATGCCAAAGCCAGCCAATGGCTGACGCTGGATTTTGGAAAAAAGCAGCAACTCAGGGAAGTCCGCATCCAGTGGGATGTGACCGCCAACTGGAAGAAAAGCAAACTGCCGTATGGCTACGTCATCGAGGGCAGCGACGATGGCGCCCAGTGGAAGACGCTGGCGGACCACAGCCAGACTAACAACGCCAACCCCACTGTCATCGCGCTTAACAGCATGCAAAAACTCCTCCGCATCCGGACCACCCGTGTGGAGGGCGGCCAGTGGGTAAGCATCCGGGAAATAGCACTCACAGGTGGCAACGGCAAACCGATCACCAACAAACCACGGCCCGCCGCAGATGGCCCGTCCGCCGTCCATTTTCCCGACAGCCCATGGCGGAAACTCAGCCTGCCGCATGACTGGGGGATCGAGGGGCCGTTCCGCCTGGAGCTTGAGGGCTCGACCGGCAAGCTCCCGTGGCGCGGCATCGGCTGGTACCGCAAACACTTCACTATCCCCGCCGGAGACAAGGGGAAACAGATATTCATCGACTTCGACGGCGCCATGGCCCACGCCAAGGTCTATTGCAACGGCCACTATGCAGGCACCTGGCCTTATGGTTACAGCTCGTTCCGCATGGATCTAACACCTCACATCAAGTTCGGCGGTGACAACGTGATCGCGGTTCGCCTTGACACCGAGAACTGGGACTCCCGCTGGTATCCGGGCGCCGGCATCTACCGCCATGTCTGGCTCGTCAAAACCCAGCCGGTCCACGTCGGCCACTGGGGCAGCTACCTGACAACCCCGGAAATCACCCCGGAAAAAGGCAGCGTCAAGCTCGAGCTCACACTCGATAACCAGGGCGGCGACACCACCGCCGTGACCGTGACCACGGAGCTGTTGGATGCCGGAGCCGAATCCGGAAGCCTGGCCCGGGTAAGGTCCAAGGGCATCACCATCCCCGCCCTGGGCAGCACCACGCTCACCCAGCACCTTGAGGTTCCCGCCCCCCGTTTATGGAGTCTGGAAAATCCCCACCCCTACCTCGCCCGCACCACCATCACGGCCGGTGACAAAACGCTGGACGTTTACGACACCCCCTTCGGCTTCCGCACCCTCAAGTTCACCGCGCGCGACGGATTTCTGCTCAACGGTGAACGGATGGAAATCAAGGGCGTCTGCAATCACCACGACCTCGGGGCACTCGGTGCCGCCCTCAACGAACGGGCACTGGAGCGCCAGTTGGAAATCCTCAAGGAAATGGGCTGCAACGCCATCCGCACCTCACACAACCCGCCCGCACCGGAATTGTTAGATCTCTGCGACCGCATGGGCCTGTTGGTCTGGGACGAGGCGTTCGACTGCTGGGCCAGGGGGAAACGCGCCAACGACTACAACAAACTTTACAAGGAGTGGCATGAAAAGGACCTTCTCGCCCTGGTCCGCCGCGACCGCAACCACCCTTCGGTTTTCATCTGGAGCATCGGTAACGAGGTCATGGAGCAGACGAATGTCAAGATGACCAAACACCTCGCCGACATCATGCGCAAGGCCGATCCCACCCGGCCGGTTTCCAATGGCTACAACAACCCCAACGGCGGACGCGCATCCGGTGCCGTGCAGGGGCTCGACATCATGGGCGTGAACTACTTCTTCAACCAGCAGGACAAATGGGACAGCGACCCGCGCTACAAAAACATGCCCACCATGGGCAGCGAGACATCCTCCTGTGTCAGCAGCCGCGGCGAGTATTTCTTTGGCACCCATCGCAAAAACTGGCACGTCAGCTCCTACGACGTCGACCACCCAGGCTGGGGTTGCACCCCCGACCGCCAGTTCCAGATGAACGCCCGCTGGCCTCACCTGTTAGGCGAGTTCGTCTGGACGGGATTCGACTACCTTGGCGAGCCCACACCCTACCTGTCCGGCGACAACACCCAGCTTCTCAACTTCCGTAAAGACCCGGAAAAACGCGCGCAGCTTGAAAAGGAACTCGCCGCGATGGCCCGAAACACGCCCCCCTCACGCAGCAGTTACTTTGGTATCATCGACCTGGCGGGATTCCCGAAGGACCGCTACTACATCTACCAGGCCCACTGGAGGCCGGAGCTGCCCATGGCCCACATCCTGCCACACTGGAACTGGCCGGAACGCGTGGGCAAGGTCACGCCGGTTCACGTCTACACCTCCGGCGACGAGGCCGAGCTTTTCCTCAACGGAAAATCACAAGGCCGCAGGAAAAAGACCGCCGGCAAGGACTTCCGCCTCGTCTGGGATCAGGTGAAATACGAACCCGGTGAGCTTAAACTCGTCGCCTACAAACAAGGTAAGCCGTGGACGGAAAAAATCGTTAGAACGACAGGGGAAGCCTCCGCCCTCGCGATGAAGGCGGACCGCGACACGATCCGCGCGGACGGCACCGACCTCTCGTTCGTCACCGTCCGCATCACCGACAAGGACGGAGCCACCGTGCCGCGCACACACAACCCGATCCAATTTTCCATCGAAGGCCCCGGCGAGATCGTTGCCGTGGACAATGGCGACCCGACCAGTTTCGAGCCCTTCCAGGCCACCCGGCGCAAAGCCTTCAACGGCCTGGCGCTCGTTATCGTCAAATCCAAGCCCGGCGGCAAGGGCGCCTTCACCCTCAGGGCCACATCCCCGGACCTCACACCGGCCTCCGTGGTCATCAGTGGAAACTAACAGACGATGCATACGCCGACAGACCTTCATCAGGACACCGGGGAAGAGGGAATGGGATTGACTCCCATGCCAGGATTCTTTATCAGGGCACTGTCTCTGGAAATTGAGTTGCAGATGAAGATAGATCAGCCTTATGCAGGCGTATTCAATGTGACCGATCATCTACTACCATCATGAGAAACTGGAGGAAAGTCCACATGTATTGCCTGGGGTATTTCAAGATCCTGAGCCTCGTCTCCAGTTGTCTTCTCCTGATTATCGGGGTGACGGGCATTCTTTACAACCACCACCACGACTTCGATTTCCTGAAGGAGTCACGGGTTCCCACCGCCGTGTTACCAGGCAAGTACCAGGAGCGCCTCGACCAGACACGCGATGCCCAGGGGCTTGGCGATATCTTTCCCGAGGAGGCCAGTAGTGTTCCTGTCATGTGGGTGATCATCGACCTGCATAACGGCTCGTTTTTCGGCGGCATCTGGGGTCGCATCCTCTACGATGTTCTCGGCGGCATGCTCGTGACCCTCTCCGTGACCGGCATCTACATGTATTTCCAGATTCGCAAGCGGGCTCGCTTCTGAAGCTCATCCTTTTTTCCTTTTTTCCTTTTTCCCATCCACCCACTAACCACAATATCCACTATGAAAAGAAAGTTAATACAATCCATCGCGCTGTTGGTCCTGCCCGCAGTGATCGCACTCACCCCTACGGCAGATGCCGGCAATGACAAGGGCTCCATTGACAACCCCTACACCCTCGCTGAACTTGCCGGGCAGATCGAGCAAGTGAAGAAAAAGGAAATCGTCCTTAGTTCCCGCATCATCGGAGCCTGCAAAAGCGGTTGCAAAATGTGGGTCGCCGATGGCGAGTATAAAAAAGGCGACCTCTTCACCCTCGTGCGTGCCAAGGATGACGCCTTCAAGTTCGATACCAAAGCCGCCGGCCAAAAGGTGATCCTGCACGGTTACGCAGTCGCCCGCATCATCGACACCTGCAATGACGAGGGGGACAAGAAGGACAAGGAGCACGACAAAAAAGAGAACGGTGCTTGCGCAGGTCCGGGTACCCCGACCAAGGAAATCACCTTCTTTGCCACCAAGGTGGTTTACGTCAAAAACTAATTGCAATACGTCCGGTCATCGGCGTCAAATCACAGTTGCTCCAGTGTCTGTCCAATCTAACAACAAAAGCAGCAAGGCAGTATCTGGCAGGCTGGGATTTGGAGTGTTGATAAGCATCCTCTTTCTGGGCCTTCAGCTACAGGCCCAGGAACAGGCTCCGAAGTATTACCAGGGGTATCATAAGGAAATCAGCGGTAAACGATTCAGCTATCAATCGCCCCTGCCCGGTGTGTCGGCCTCGCTGCTGGTGAGGGGGGAGGCGGATTACCAAGCCATCGAGTGGGAAACAGAAAGCGTTCCGGAAAACGATCCGCGTGATGAGGTGGACTTCATCATGGCCTTTGCCATGGATGTGACCGGGACACCGGCGCGTTTCCACCTTTCAGCCAACGGCAAGAGAATATTTTCTTTTCAAAGCGACAAAACCAGCCGGACGGGAATCAAAACCCTGGCCGGAGATGGTGGGGCCGAGCTTAGTTTTAACATCACCGCGCTGGACAAGCATAAGGACGAAATGGGGTTTATGCACCTGAAGTTGCCCGCTTCATTGATTAAGAAAGGCATGCCGGTCAGACTCAAAATCGAAGCCGAGGCCGATGAAAACAGCGCATGGTTCATCCTCTATCAAGCGTCCATTGAGGAAAGTATCCAAATCAAACAGCACCCGGTGGTGTTGAAGGGGGAAAGCGCTCCGATGCATGCCATCGCCATCGATATGGTCCACCTGGGGAAACAGGAAGAGCTGGAGATCCGGATTGGCGACAAGTCACAAAAGATGCTGCTGAACTTCGGCGCAAACAGGGTGGATTTCACCCTGCCCAAGGTGACCAGTCCGACCGAGATGACCGCTTCTTTTCACATCGGAAAAGGAGCCCCGATCGAAAAGACCTTTCAATTGTCCCCGGTGAAGGAGTGGGAGATCTATCTGGTGCAGCATACCCACACCGACATCGGCTACACACGACCCCAGCCTGAAATCCTGGCGGAGCACCTCCGCTACATCGACCATGCCCTGGACTACTGCGATCTAACGGACGATTACCCCGATGCCTCGAAATTCAGATGGACCTGCGAGACCAGTTGGTCGGTGCGTGAGTATTTGAAAAGCAGGCCCCAGGCACAAATCGACCGACTGTTGAAGCGCTTGCAAGAGGGCAGGATGGAGGCCACCGGAATGTTTTTTAATTTTTCGGAACTGATCGACGAGTCGGCGCTGGCGGCGCAAACCAAGACCCTCAGGATGCTGAAAAATGCCGGGGTGAAAGTCACCACGGCCATGCAGAACGATGTCAACGGCATCGCCTGGTGTCTGGTGGATTATTTTCAGCACACCGATGTGAAATACCTCAGCATGGGGATTCATGCGCACAGGGCGCGTAAACCCTTCGATAAACCCACCAGCTTCTGGTGGAAGTCCCCGGCCGGAAACCGCCTGTTGGCCTATCGCTCCGAGCATTATCAATACGCCAATACCCTGGGGGTGCACACCGGACAGCAGGAGGTGTTTCGCGACAACCTCTCCGCCTACTTGAGCGGGCTCGACAGCAAGGGGTATCCCTACAACAAGGTGTCGCTTCAGTTTTCCGGATACGTCACAGACAACTCGCCGCCCAGTGTGGAAGTTTGCAAAATCATCCGGGCATGGAATGAGAAATACGAATGGCCGAAGTTACGCTCCTCGCTGGCACGGGATTTTATGATCTTCATTGATGAAAACCATGGCGATGAGATCGAGGAGAAACAAGTGGCCTGGCCGGATTGGTGGACCGACGGTGTGGCGTCGGCGGCCAAGGAAACCCAGGTGGCGCGAGACATCCATGTGGACATCGCCGCCAATACCGCCTTGCTGTCCATGGCCAGAATGCTGGGTGCGGATTTACCCGCCGACACCAATGACAAAATCACAGAGGTATTTGACGACCTCCTGTTTTATGACGAACACACCTTCGGTGCCGCCGAAAGTGTGACGGACCCGGGGGCCCACAACACCATCAACCAGTGGGGGGTCAAGTCCTCCTATGTGTGGGATGCCTGGAAAAAATCAGCGGCCCTCAAAGAGCAGGCCTGGACACTTTTCCAAACGCAGGTCAAAGCCTCCAAGCTCCCCAGTATCCTGGTGGCCAACACACTGAACTGGCAGAGGTCGGGCGTCGTGGAGGTGTTTATCGAAAACGGCATCCTACCCGAAGGCCATGACTTTGTGATCAAGGATGAACAAGGGAAAGCCATCGAGGTGCGCGAATACGAGCGGCGGCAGGAGGGCGCGTATTACCGGCTCTGGGTGGAGGATGTTCCTGCGATGGGTTACAAAACCTTTTTGATTCACGCCGGAGAAAAAAATCCCTCCCTGGCGGGGAAAGCAAAACCCGGTCCCTCTGTGTTTGAAAACAAATACTACGCCCTCAAGGTGGACCCCGCCAAGGGGGTGGTCACTTCCCTTGTCGATAAAGAACTGCAAAAGGAACTCATCGACCAACAGGACTCATACACACTCGGGCAGGTGATCTACGAGCAATTGGCCAACCGTCATGAACTGGAAAGACTCACCGCCAGCAACCGCGACACCCGGTATAAACCGTTGAATTTGAAACGCAGCGTGCTCAGTCGGGTCAAGGTGCTGAAACAGGAGAACGGCGCCATCTATCAAAGTCTGTTTCTCAACGGAGCCCTGCCTGTTTGTGCCGATGAACGTGGGGTGGATCTGGAAATCAGGCTCTTCCATCATGAAAAGAAAATCGAGTTCCATTACCGCATGTTCAAGCTCCCGGTGATCAGTCCGGAAGGAGTCTATGTGACTTTCCCATTTCAGTTAGATCAGGGGAAATTGTTTTACGAGGCCCAGGGCGGTCTGGTCTCGCCGGGGGTGAACCAGTTGGAGGGGAGTTCCAGCGACTGGAATGCCATCCAGAACTTTGCCGCCGTCAAGAACCCGGACGCGCAGATTATATTCACCAGCAAGGACATGCCGCTGGTGCAATTCGGGGACCTGAACATCGGCCGCTACTACTACCGATTGAAACCCAGGACCAACCACATCTACTCATGGGTGCTGAACAATTACTGGGTCACCAATTTCAAAGCCAAACAAGAAGGGGAGTTGCGCTGGTCCTATTCCATCGGCTCTACCAACAATGCCGGCAACGCCTGGTCGACCCGCTTCGGATGGGGCGACAGGGTGCCGCTGCAGGCCCGGGTGCTCTGGCCGTCCTCGAAGGCTGGGGAATCCACCGCCCGCTCCCGATCCCTGGTCGGTTTAACGGCTCCCAACCTGCTTTTGGTCAACGCCAGCCCCTCGCTGGATCGCCAGGGTGTCATCCTGCATGTCAGGGAGGTGGAGGGGGCGCATCACACCCATTTGGATATCCAGGCACTCCTCCGGCAAACGGGAGCGAGTGCGGCAACAGAAGTGAACGTGCTGGAGGAAGACATCAAGAAGCTGACCGGCGAAATCCACATCAACCGCTTTGAGACAAAGTTCATCCGGCTGGATTTTGAGTGGTAATACCTATTCGTTGACGGGCAAGATCAGTCCGTTTGGAGGCTGGTCATGGCGGGGCGGGCTGCCACGATTCATTCTGCACCCCGCATCACACAAATGGATGAAGCGCTTGCAAAGGCCGGCAATTCGCGTCAGGGTTCAAGCCATGACCATGACATCCATCACCCGTTGTTTTGTCCTTGGTGCGGTCCTCGCCACATCCGCTGTCGCGGTGGAGCCGCCCGCGCCGTTCCTGCCCGTGCCCAACCCCGCGCAACTGCGCTGGCATCGCGCCGAATACATCATGTTCGCCCACTTCGGCATGAAGACCTTTTATCCGAGCAGCAACCACATGGGCAACGGCAAGGAGGACCCCAAAAAATTCAACCCCGTCAAGTTCGACGCCCGCCAGTGGGTTGCCGCGGCAAAAGCCGGTGGCTTCAAGGGCATCGTGCTGACCAGCAAACACCACGACGGGTTCTGCAACTGGCGAACCGACACCACCGACCACTCGGTGAAATCCTCGCCGTGGAAAAATGGTGAGGGCGACATCGTCAAGGAGCTCGCCGAAGCCTGTCGCGAGGGCGGTGTCTATTTCGGCCTCTACGTCTCCATCATCGACCACCATTTCAACAAAGCCGGCTCGCCCGTGCACAAGACCTACGGCGACTACTACTACGCCCAGCTCAAGGAGCTCAGCACCCGCTACGGCCGGGTGGACGAGTATTGGTTTGATGGCTTCAACGCCGCCAAACTCAAGATGGACTATCCGAAGATCGGTCGCATGATCAAGGAGACGCAGCCCGAGGCGGTTGTCTACGACTCCGGGATGCTGGTGAAAACCCTGCCCGACCGCTGCATCGCCTGGCCCGGGGGGCACGGTGGCATTGGCCCGGACCAGAACTACCGCCGGGAAATCGACGGTGTGATGAGCTGGTATCCCAACGAGCCGTCCATCATCCTGCAGGGCAACTGGTTTCACATCGGCGAGCCCGCCGTCAGCGTGCGCCGGATGCAGGACTACTACCTTACCTCCACCGGCTACGGCGTCACCCCGCTGATGAACCTCGCACCTAACAAGGACGGCCTGATCGATGATGAGGCGGTGGCCAAACTCAAGGAGTTCAAGGCCTGGGTGGACGCGCTCCACGGCAACGACCCCGCCCGCCTCCCCGGAGCGAAGACCAGCGGCTCCGCCCATCGCGGCAACGACCCGCAATACGCCGCAGCCATGGCCACCGACGGTAAGGACGACACCTATTTCGCCACCGACGACGCCGTCACCACCGCCACCCTCGAAGTCGAGTTCGGCAAGACCCTGACGCCCGCCGGATTCATCCTCCAGGAATACATTCCGCTTGGCCAGCGGGTGGACGGCTATAGCATTGAATGCCGTGTCGACGGCAAGTGGCAGCCGGTGTTCTCCGGCAAAAAGATCGGTTACAAGCGCATCATCCTCGCCGGTCGCGCCTCCGCCGCGAAGTTGAACATCCCGGCCTGCGACGCCGTGCGCCTACGCATCGACAAGGCGCTCGCCAGCCCGCTGATCAACAACTTCCAGGTCATCGGAGCCGAAGCTCTTGCCGGTAACCCGACCGCCGAGTGATCGCTCAGCTTCCACCATTTTTGATGGAGAAGTGACGGGATCTAGGGGGCTATGGTCCGTGGTTTGGCGGCGCGGTAATGGGTGCTGATTTCGTCGGCACCCAGGGCGCGGGCGTAGATGGCAACCTCGTCGATGGCACCGGACCACTGGCGGTCGTCTATATGGTCTTTAAAAATATGCAGTCTGCCCAGCAAGAACGTGTATTCGTCCTGGTCCGGGGTGAACTGGATCTGCTGCTGGGAGGAAAGCACGCCGTCGATGTAGATGCCGCAGGTTTGTTGGTCCCTGACCACCGTGATGTGGTGCCATTTGTGGATGAGGTAGGGTTCGTGGGAGTAGGTGTTGGAGCCTCCCTGGTATCCCGTGGGCCAGCGGTAAACGGAACGCAGGGTGAAATCCGGGTGGATGTGGCCGATCTCGGACCTGGAGCGTCCGGTGCGTTCGATGAGGAGGAGCTGCGGCGAGTGGAGGACGTGGCTTGGCATATCCGCGGGCGGTGAGGTGTCGTCGGAAAGGGAGGCCAGCGATTGCCGGTTGACCAGGTTGGAGAAGGCCCAGAGTTCTATGGTGCATCCGGCCGGGGTGTTGAGTCCGGGAATACGTTGTTTTGGGGTGGCGTAGCCGGGGTGCTTTTCACGGTCGAGGCGCAGGTGGCCTCCGTATTTGTGTTGGACGACGGCGGCTGACCATCCTAACTGCAGGGGGTTGTTGCCGACGGTGTCGGCGATGCTGGAGTCCTGTTCGAGGCGGTCGAAGGTCCAGTAGCTGAGGGGTTGGGATTTTTTTACCGCCGACTGGTAACCCGGAGAGAGTTGAAGCGGGCTGATTTTGTTAGGCAGGGGTTCGATGTAGTTGTGCGGCAGGTGTGTTTCCTTCAGCGGGGCTTTGCGTTCGATGCTGACTTCCTCGCCGACGTGTAGTTTTTTTTCCCAAGTGGTGATGCCTTCGTCGTTGGTCGAGGAAGCCATGACCGCGCCCTTGATGACCTTGACCCGGTTTTCTCCGTCCGGTGTGATGTTGACGGCGAACTCGGTGCCCAGGTCAACGACCGCCCCGTTGGGGGTGATGACGGTGAAGCCCTGTGCGGCCTCGGGGACGGAGGCGACGAGTTGTCCCTGCAGGAGCGAGAGTATGTTCTCCCGCTGGATGTCAAAGGTTGCCGGTGCGGCGATCGTGACTTTTTCCCCGGCCGGGAAATCAAGCTGGATACGCCCGTGGGTGAGGTTGATGATACCGTGGCCAAGCCGGGTGCCGGGAACGGGCTGGATATTGTGGATGTTCCACTGGGCGTCTTCCGCCCCGCAGATGACGGCGACGGTTTCAGCGGGTTGGTGCAGGGTGGCGGAAATCGGCACCGGTAGGCTGGATTCCCGGGGTGCGCGGAGATGGGTGGCGGTGAACCAGGTGGCGGCTATGGTGAGGCAGGCGGCCGCCGCGAGCCAGTATTTCGAGTGGCCGGACGCCGATGCCGACGGCCGCCTGTCGGTGGTGGCGAGTCGTAGAGGGCTGTTCTGTCCACCTTGGCATTCGAGCATGCTGTGAACGGAGATGTAATGAAGGTAATAGGCTTGGGCGCTGGGGTTGTCCATCAGCATGTCCTCAAGACCTTGCATGGAAGCGTCATCCAGGTCGCCCTCGACGAGGGATGAGAGCAGGCTGGCGAGTGTGCGGCGTGATTCCCGGTTCATACTTCTTTTTGGTTATACTCGAACCCACGGTCGGCGAGATTGCGTTCGATGCAGCTCGCAAGAGTTTCACGGGCGTATTCGAGGCGGTGATAGATCCTGTGGCTTGTGATGCCGAGTTTGGCGGCGAGGTCCTTAAGCGTGCCCTTGGTCTGGTAGCGTTGTTCAACCACCTGGCGGTATTTGCCGGGGAGTTTGGCGAGGCAGTCCTGCAGGGCGTGGTGGCGGGCGCGCTCCATTTCCTCCTGGGGGGTGGCGAGGCTGGTGGCGCTGAGTTGCTCGACGAGTTCCTCCGAGAGGACAAACCGGCGTTTTCTCATATGTTTGCGCCAGCGCAGCACCTCGAAATAGGCCACTCGCAGCGCCCACGGCAGGAAGTCGCGGCTGCTGTCGTATTCACCGATTTTTTTCCACAGGGTCATGGCGGTTTCCTGGAGCAGGTCATCGACTTCATCGGCGACGGGGTGCAGGGAGAAAAGGTAGCGGTAAAGCGCGTCCCTGCTCTCCATCATCAGGTAGGCGAAACGGGCCTCCGTGTCGTCCGCGATGTGCTGCGGGTCGGTGGGCGTTGCAGCGGGGTGCTGTGCTTTGGTCGGGTCGGGTTTCATGTGAGTGGTTACCTAACTATTCGATGGGTATGGTCCGCAGTTACTGAATACAAGGGAAATCGGGGTTTAGTTTTCGGCTTCGTCGCTGGGTGACGCCGGGGATTGCTTGTCCATGGTGAGGACGCGATTCTTGAGAACCGGAAAGTCTTCGTTGCGTTGGAAGCAGGTGACGACCGCGGTGTCTGGTCGATCGGGTCTGGCGCGGTAGCAGACGATGGTCTGGACCATGCCCTTCTGGGTAACCCCGGACACCGGGCGGATCTTGTGCCATTTTTTGTTTCTTTCGGCGTAAATGATAGCATTGCCCAGGGATTTATCCAACTGGGAAAAGCCGATTTGTTTGAGCGGTGGAATGATTTTCCTGCCGCTTCCGGCGGTGATGCCGATGTTTTCCGGGCTGAGGTTCACCAGCCGTGTGAGTCCCGGAGATGCTTTGGTGGCGGGGTCCCGGAGGACGGTGACCACGGGGCGGGTCCAGGTTTTCTGACCCGGCCTGCGGGCGACAAGCACGGTGAAGACCCCCTGCTCCGCGGGCAAGGTGACGCTGAAAAACACCTTGTCCCCGGTGCCGGAGTCATCCGGTGAGGGCGGACCCTGGGCGATGGTGAGGGTCGGGTTTTTCACCAGGTAGTCCCGGGTGGCGACATTGAGCATCAGCGGGATGGGCTGGCTTTTGTTCTTGCTGTGGACGAGCCTGAGATCGGACGGAGGGATCGCCTCCTCATCCTCGATCCGTCCCACCGCGTTCTCGTCCACTCCCGTCATGATGACACGGGGGGACTTGGCCACGGGGATGAACCGGACGATGATGTTTTTCTGGTCTTCCTTGGCAGCGGAATCTTGAGCGCTGGCGGGGCAGGCACTGAGTAGGCAGACTGCGGCGGCGAGTGCTTTTGTGAGTTCGGGGCGCATGGCGGGTGTGGTGAATGACAGGGCGGTGAATCAGATTTCACTCGGGTTGAGCCAGCGGAAACCAGTGACGATGAAGCGGCGTCCGTATTTTTGCGATTCTCCGGACAGGCTGCTGTTGAGGACCCGGGTGACGTCCGAGGGGTCGTCGCTACCGGGAAGGAGGATGGGTTCGAGCGCGTCGTCCGCCGGGTTGCAGTAATCCGGTGTGCGTTGCACCACGGCCTCGCACCATGCGCGGGCGAGCACCTTGGTGCCGTCCTTGTTTCTGGCTTCGCCGTAGGCACGGATGACAAAAGTGTCCGATCTGGTGGTCAGTGACGAGCCGATGGCCTGGAGCACACCTGCCTGGGACACATAACCGGGCATCCCGGATGATTTCCACTCGGGGACCAGACGTTTGTCACCCCAGTGAGAGAGCACCCTGGCATCCGGCAGGGCGTCGTCGGTGCTGTCCTTGTGCTTGCCGTTGTTGGTGTGCAGGCCGTCGTTGATGCCCGAGAGCTCGATGGCAGCCTCCAGGGCACTCATCAGTGCAGTCCCCTCTTTGCTGTTCAGAGAAGGTGAGGAACTCGCGTTGATATCCACCAGCCTCCTGTTGACAAAATCCGAGAGACTGAGAAAGGGACCGCGAAGCTTGACCTGGTTGACGATCTGCGTGGCGAGGGCGTTGATTTCGTCATCGGTGAGATCACGGTAACCGGCGAACACCTGCTTGTCGGTATTGCTGGCGGCTTTGCCGCCCTCGCTGAGACCGGGGAACAGCAGGCCGCTGAAGGGGTGTGCGTCCTGGTCACTCGATTGTTTGCCGTCGAGCGCGCCGAAGCGTTTGAGCCCGCGCATGCTGCTGAGCATCACACGCCACGCGTCCTCCGAGGTGGAATTGACGTTGAACGCCCCCTTGTTGCTCAGGTAGCGGCCTGCCTTGTGGTAGGCAAAGGTGTCGGAGCCCGATGTCTTCATCCCGTTTTCCAACTCAGTGGTTGCCTCGAAAACAGACGGGTTGGGGTGGATGCCACCGGCTTGGTAGGAATCGTCTTCATCCCACTCGGGAGCGCCATAGGAACTGAAGGCGAGTCCGGAAACGTAATACTTGTCCCAGAGTGCATGGTTGGCCTCGTAGGCGATGTCGTAGACGAGGATTTCATTGCTCTGGACGGACTGCGTGGCGTTGATGCCGGGGTCTCTGTTTGTTTCCGCCGGGCTGGCCTGGGAGACAGCCGTATCCTGGATCATCCAGCCCCAGCTTGAGAGGTCGTTTCTTCGGTTCTGCATCGAGGCGGCGGCGTTTTTGATCCACCGCTGGTCGTTTTCCGGAGTAAGCAGCGGGCTTCCGAACATCGTGTAGGCCTCCCCGTCGGTGGCGATGGTGGCACTGGACTGGGACCTGCCGTCGGCAAACCCGTGACCGATCACGTAGCACGGGTGCCACGGGTGGTAGGAAAGCTGGGCGTGGCGCAATTCGGCAAGCGAAATCAGCGGAACGTTTCCGCGCGGGACATCAAAGAGTACGATGTTGGAGTCCGGAGCCGGCTCCGATGTGCGCCCTTCATTCATGGAGAGCGGGCTCGCAATGTAATTCCCGTTTCCTGACAGGAAGGGGGCCTCCCCTTCCGAGCCGTTGAGAAGGGGGCTGACTTTCGGCTGATGGTGGAGGCCGTTCGTCCACATGCCCCAGGTCGCATTCTGGGTCGCCCAGCCGGAGTGGCTCATCGCGGCGCGTGGGTTCCAGGCGTTGGCGTGGGAAATGGTGCTGTATTCGGAGTTCGAGCCCAGGCTGAAGCCTGACATCAGTCCGCCGTTGCCGGGGCGGCCGAATTCATCGTAGTAGGCCAGGCGGCTTCCCCAGCGCCAGAACCTCGGCGGAGGGCCGATGTCTGTTTTCGTAAATTCACGCAACCTCTTGCCTCCACCCAGGCCGTTGGCTGAACCATCTGCACGGGCGGCGCTGCGCCTGCCGCCGAGTCCCCCGAGATCCAGGGTTTTGAACGAGCAGTGGGTGTTGGCGTTCATGTCGTAATACAGCCCTCCGGGGTTGACGTTGACGTAGGCGACCGTCGGGTAATTGTCCGCCCGACTGCCGGTGATGTTTTTGTAAGTGAGGTTGTTGCCAGATCCACTGGGGATGGCCTTGAGCACGGCCTGTTCGCCGGAGCCCCTTTCACAGATCCAGAGGTCGCCGTCGAACCCGTAGGAGGTGTCTTTTCTGGCGGGCTGGTTGGTGAAATCCATGTAGAAGCTGCCCGCTCCCGGGGTGGCGGTCGCCGACAGGCGGTTTTGTGAAAAATCAAAATCATAACGTGATGCGCTCCGGATGCCCGGACTGTGGATGGTGCCCGTGCTTTGCTGGGTGTCGGGTGAGAGGATGACGGTCTCGCCCGGCTCGAGGGTCATGGAGGAGACCACAAACCCGAAGAAGCGCCGGTCATCGGATGAATCCGGGACATTGGTATTGCTATAGCCGGCATTGTGGACACCGAAATATTGGATGAACGCGTGGTAGTTGGTGCTGTAACCGGCCCAGAACCGCATCGCCTGCGGTCCGTTCCAGCCGAACCCCTTGTGGCCGTCGCCGAGGCATTGGATCAAGAGGATATACTCGGGCGTTTTCAAAGAAACATTGTAAGGGTTCCACAGCTTGGCAACGGGGTAAAGGTGGCCGCGCAAGCCGTATGTCTGACTGCTGGCACCCGGTTGGGAAGTTTCGTAACAGGAAAAGTCAAACGCCATGGTCGCCTCCGCCAGCACAGGGTGCAGGTTCGGGCGGTCCACGGAGGTGATGTCCGGCAGCACACCGCCCATCTCGGTCAACTGGTAGGAGCCGAGGTCACGCTGGGCTGCGGTCAGTGAGAGATCGCTGTCGCCGGGAAGCCTGCCCATGGGGTCGAGCGTGGCAACGGAGGATGAGGCCGACTGGCTACTGACGAGGTGCCGCGTCAGGTTATAGCGGCGCAGGGCGTCGTAGCGCGGGCTGGTTTTACTGTGTCTGGTGCCACGGATGATGGGGTCCGCTCCCCGGATGCCGTCCCTGCGCGCAGGCTCGGACGCTGCGATTTGCGTTTTATTCATCGGCTGGCCAAGGAAGGCAGCGAGGTCTTTTTTAAAACCGCCCTCCACGGGATTGGTCAGCAGTCCCTCGTGGTATGCGGTCAGGGAGAAATAGTTGTCACGCAGGGCGTCACGGGCTTTCTCCGGGGTGGCGCTCATGCCGAGCAGTGAGGCCTCGCGGTAACTGGCCACTTTTCCCCAGTTGCCGGGATCGACTTGGTCGTAACCGGGGAAACTCTTTTCACCTGCGCCGTTGGCAACATTGCTGAGCACGGCGCGGGACGGCCTGAGAAACTGGGCGAGATAGTCATCGGAGCCAACGGCGGGTGGGGCGGTGCCGCGCTGCAAATCGAGGCGGGCCTTCACCCCCTCATCACCCACCCAGTAGGCGTAGCCTCCTTTTCCGGCGCTGTTTTCAATGCCCACCAGCGGGGCGGTCACCGAGCGGCTGGACGGGCTGCTGCCCGTACCGACGAGTTCAATGGCATCCGCCTGCCCGAGGGCGGCATCGGGGTCCGGCTGGGTGCCGGGGACGTGGCTGACTTGCCAGGAAAGGAAGAGATCGTTCTCGACCAGTCCGCTCTCCTTGTTGCGCAGGTCGGTCAGGTAATCGGGGGAATCATGGCGGTCAACAACGGTCATCGTCTGTCCCTCCTGGCGGGTGCGGTAGACCGCGGTCCAATGCGGGTTGATACCGGACGATGAGGACGACGAGCCGACGGCAAGCCCGGAGGTGGCGGTGGCCCGGTCGTCGGGGCCGGCGTCGCGCTGCAGGTTGGCTAGCGCGATCATCAGGGCCATGCGGGCGTTCGCCTGGGCACGTGCCTGGTCGCGCATGCCTCCGGAGGAACGTTCCTCCACCACGGTCAGACTGAGCATCGCCAGGCAGATCATTGCCAGCAAAGTCATGACGGAAACGGTGGCGATGAGGGCGAAGCCTTGCCGGGTATGGTTGAGGGCGGTTTGTCGGTGTGGTGATGGCATTACATAA
>JACKQB010000011.1 GCA_024233115.1 Akkermansiaceae bacterium | reverse complement strand
GACGCCCCCGAGAAGGACGGTCGCCGCGCGGTGTATGGATTCAGGCACTACCTCCAGGCGCTGCTGATCCGCAAGCTGCTCTACCTGCGTTGTCCCCCGGAGGGCATCCGCAAGACCCTGCAGGGAAAATCAGCCGGCGAATACAAGGAAATGCTCTTCGCCGACCTTCAGATCACCCCCAGCGAGCCGGCGGCCGCGTCACTGGCGTCCTCCCCTTCAAGCGAGCCACACGCCCCGGTGACCGAGTCGTGGACACGCATCGTCCTCGGGCCGGACGCGGAACTCAATCTCAGAAAAACCTCCCGGCGGATGGAACCCGCCAAACGCCGGCAACTGCTCAAACTCATCGAGCAGGAGCTGCGCAAACAATAACCCGACCCATCAACCCCCAACCCCACAAAACCCATGAAACTCCAATCACTCATCCCCCACAAAAACAAGCAGCTCGAACGCCAGCTCCGTGAGGACACCGGGGCACTCGCCATGCCCAAGGGCCGCCGGGTCGGACAACCCGGCCACGACATCGCCCGTGAACACCTCCTGGACCGGCTCGATGAAACAGGACTCGTCCCGTTTTCCGGCGAGAGCTTCGAGCTGCCCTACACCGCCAAGCTCTACGACACCGGGAAGCCACACACCTTCACCAACCTCGTGGGTGTTGTCCCGGGAACGAACCGGAAACTGCCGCCGCTGCTGCTCGGGGCGCACTACGACAGCGTCATCGACGCCCCCTGTGCCGACGACAACGCAACCTCGGTCGCCATGAACCTGGCCATCGCCGAGATGGCGATGGAATGGAAACTCGACCGCGACCTCATCATCGCACTCTACGATGCCGAGGAGCCGCCCTATTTCCTGTCGAAGTCGATGGGATCCACCCGTTTCCATGACGACCACTGCCGGGGGATGACCTTCGCCGGCGTGATTGTCACTGACCTGATCGGCCACGACCTCTGCATCCCGGACCTCATCGAGATCCCCACCATGATGAAACCGCTTCTCCCCAGCACGGAGAAGATCGTGTTCATGACCGGGGCGGAAAGCGACGGTGTGTTCCCGGAGATCGTCGAGGAAGTCTCGGCGGATCACAAGGGCGTCAGGATCTTCCCCACGCTGAACAGCTACGTGGGCAACCTGTCCGACCACCACGCCTTCGAGCGCAACGGGCACCCGTTCCTGTTCTTCAGTTGCGCCCAGGGGAAATACTACCACCACAAGCTCGACACCATCGACTGGATCAACTTCCCGAAGCTGGCCCACATCACCCACTTCATCGCCGACCTGCTCTGCAAGCTGGACGAGTTCCCGGCCGGGGAGCAAGCGGATGCCGATGACCCGGTGGAGTTCGAGATCCGCATGATCAGGAAAGCCCTGGGACCGAAGCTGCCGCTCATCCTGAAGGCCGTCGGTGTCACCATGCCGGAAACCCGCGACGACCTCGACGAACTGATCGGTTATCTTACAGGCAGCGTGTGTTGAGCCACCCGGCAGCAACGCCCCCCATCAAAACGCCCCACCACCCGTGGGGCGTTTTTTTTAGCTGCCAAAATGGGCATCAGGTTCCGATTTACCCGTTCGGCCGAATTATACCGATGGAACATTGGAAGCCTAGTCCCCCTCCCCCCTCGCAACTCTCCTGTTTCCTACCACTCACAGCCGGCCCAAAGCACCATAAGCATCTCGGAAAACCGGACTCTCACCATTGCCCGGTTGCCAGAGATTTTTGTGGGCAAATGAACTTATTATTCGCACAATCGCAACCTAACCATGAATGTGTTCCCAACCAATTTCCACCTTTACGGAGGCTCATAAATTTCTAACCATGAAAAAGAGCCTGGGAGTGACCATCCTACTCTTACTCTCAATTTCTATGCTTATGCCCACCCTACTCGACAAACCAACCACAGGCGACATCGTCCAGGTCCGCACCCGCCATTACGTCGTAGAAAACGCATCTTATGACTCATACGGCACGGTTGTTGACCTCGCTTGCATGGATGACGATGCCCAAGGCAACGAACTTCAGATTATCTGGGAACTTGAGCAGGATGGAAAAGTCATCACCAAACAAGCTTGGGATGCCATCGGCAGCAAAGGCTTCGACAGCCGGGAATACTTCGCATCCTTCTTCAACACCCTCCGCTGGCACTGCGTCACAGCCACCGACCCCCGTATTTTTCAATCCCCTTTCCGGGCTGGCATCCGTCTTGACCCCTATCAGCTTGAGCCTCTGCGCAAAGCTCTCATTCTCCCCAAGGTCAACCTCTTCATCGCCGATGACGTAGGTCTTGGAAAAACCATCGAGGCTGGTCTTATCGCGAATGAACTCCTCCTTCGCCGCCGCATTCAGAATATCGTCGTAGCCTGCCCGCCTGCCATGCTCGGCCAGTGGAAAGACGAGCTGGAAACCCGCTTTGGGCTCAGCTTCGAGATCCTCGACCGCGCTTATCTTGAAAAAATCCGTCAGGAGCGCGGCTACGGCGTGAACCCCTGGACCACCTTCCCCCGCTTCCTTGTCTCCCATCGCCTCCTCATTGATGAGAACTACGCATCGCCCCTTCGCGAATGGCTAGGAAACATCAAACCTGGAAGCCTTCTCATTTTAGATGAAGCCCACCACGCAGCCCCGGCCAGTGGTGCGAAATACGCCATCGATTCACGTATCACCCGCGCCATCCGTGATCTAGCAGCCCGCTTCGAGCACCGGCTGTTTCTCTCCGCCACACCTCACAACGGCCACTCCAACAGTTTTTCCGCACTTCTGGAACTTCTCGATCCACAACGTTTCACACGCGGCGTCCCGGTCACCAAGGCTAACCTCGAAAGTATTATGGTGCGTCGCCTCAAGGAGGACATCCGCCAGATCGCCGGTGGGTTTCCGAAACGCAGTGTGGTCGAGGAAAAAATCGATAACCTCCCCACCGATGCTCCAGAGCTAAAACTCGCAGAGCTTCTCGAAGACTACGCCCTAGCCACCTAGGAGCAGCTTGAACAATCAACCCGTAAGAAGCAAATCGAGTTTCAGCTCGTGCTCTCGAATCTCCAGCAGCGCCTATTCTCCTCCATCGAATCTTTTGCACGCACCTTGGAGGTGCATAAACGAAGCATCGAAAAAGCCACCGCGAAAGATCAGAACCACCCGCTCAGCCTTCTGACAGAGGGATTAAGCCGTGATAGTGACATGGCCGAACTTGAGGGAGTTCACACCGATGACGAGGATACCGATGAAGTGGAAAAGGCCTACCATGCCGAGATCGAATCCGCATCTGAAGCTACTGGAGTCAGTCCATCCGAAAGGCGTAAGGCCCTACTGGATCAGATCACCGATATCACATCATCGGCACGCTACGCCCCTGATGCACGTATTCTGAAGCTTCTTGATTGGATGCGCAAACACCAGTGCGAGGGGCTGGGCACTCCGGGTAGCCAAGCTGCCAAAGCCGGAGCTGAATGGTCAGATAATCGCGTCATTATCTTCACTGAATACGAAACCACGCTACGCTATATCCGCGACATGCTCCAAGCGTTCATCGCCGGCACTGAGAACGCCGATCAGCGCATCGAGATTTTTTATGGTGCGACCCCCACCGATAAACGCGAAGCGATCAAGCACGCCTTTAATACCGACCCCACAAAGCATCCTGTCCGTATCCTCCTCGCCACGGACGCCGCTCGCGAGGGTCTCAACCTCCAGGCATATTGCCAACACCTCTTCCACTTCGACATCCCGTGGAACCCCAGCCGATTGGAGCAACGCAACGGCCGTATCGACCGGAAGCTCCAGCCCGCCGATGAAGTCTTTTGTCATTACTTCCGTTATATCCAGCGACGTGAGGATCGCATTCTAGCGACCATCGTGCGCAAGACAGAAACTATCAAGGAGGAACTCGGCTCGCTCTCCCAGATTCTCGAAAACAAAGTCTTCTCGACTCTCCGCCGAGGTATTCGGCGCTCAGAGATCGACACACTAACCGCCAGTATCGAAGATGCCTCCGATGATTCAGAAAAACAGGCCACGATAGCCGACGAGTTGGAAACTCAGCGCGAAAGAAACGAGGAGCTGAAGCTTCAAATCGATGCCCTCCAGCGGCAGCTCGACCAATCACGAAAGTCGCTCCACTTCAAAACCTCGGCCTTCAAAACAGCACTCTCCAGCTCGCTCAAACTCTCAGGCTTCCCGGAGTTAGTCGAAAATGAGACCGGCGAAATTGATTTCCCTGTGGATCTCAGTGCCCGTAATATTGATCCCACATGGTCCACCACGCTCGATTCCCTGCGCACTCCTCCCAAGGACGGCAAACGGAACTACCAGTGGCGTAAAGACGCTGCCATCCGCCCCGTCACATTCACTCCGCCTGACACCATCGATAACGAAACGGTGCAGCTCCATTTGGGCCACCGCATCTCCCAGCGTCTGCTTTCCCGCTTTCTATCCCAAGGCTTCGTTCACCATGACCTTTCCCGAGCCTGCTTTGCCCAGTCCGATGATAAAATTCCCCGCGTTGTCCTGCTCGGCAAGCTTGGTCTCTATGGCCCCGGTGCCTCACGCCTCCATGAGGAAATCATTACCGTCACCGCTCGCTGGCTTCCAGAAAATGAACGCACCTCTGGCCTCACACCCTACGCACGCGATGCCGAGGCCCGCACTATGCAGATTCTTGAGGAGGCCATGTTCAATATATCCGGTACTGATGAACTCAGCCCCCAGGTCCACAAGCAGCTTACCACCTGCATGGCTGCTGATGTCGAGGCTCTACTCCCTCATCTACAGGAGCGCGGCGAAGCTGCCCAAGAGGCTGCCCAGAAACGCCTCGAAGACCGTGCCCGCATCGAGTCCGACGCCATGACCAACATCCTCGAAGCACAGAAGAAACGCGTCCTGACTGCCCTGAAAAAACACGAGGACCCCAACCAGCCGTTACTCTTTGATATCGAAGCCGCCGATGAGAAGAAGCAGCTCGAAGAGAACATGCGCTACTGGCGCAAATGGCTCGAAGGCGTCGATCTGGAACTTGAGCGCGAACCCGCCCGCATCCGTGATTTCTACCAAGTCAAAACCACCCGCATCGAACCCGTCGGCCTCGTCTACCTCTGGCCTCATGATTAGCCGCCAACCGCTCAAACAATAACACTTGTCTTCCGCCCCACATCGACTAATGTCCCAGTATGGAAATCGCCCAGAAAATGAGGGAAGCTCGCTCCCGTCACTTGTTGCACAGCTCAGAAACAGCTGTGAAGCAACTGCGCGTTTTTAAGGAGGCTACACCTATCACGCAGAAGAGATCGGAATCTTCCGGGACCTTGCGCGGCAAAACGGTCTCTTCCTCCCCGAAGCGCCGCCAGAGCTAGCCACCCCGCCTTGGGATGAGGGAAACGAGCACCAGGTTTGGTTCCAGCCGGAAACAGCCACTTACTTGAAGGCTACCTGGCCGGACCACTTCGGCATGCTCGTCGTCCACCGTCAGCACGAGGAGCCCGCGGCATCTCCCATCGACTACTTGGAGCGCTGGATGTGGCACAACCGCCTTTTCGGCGACAATGTGGAGTTCCTCGGTGCCCTGGATACGGACGCCGGACTCCGCCTCATCATCCGCCAGCCCGCCATCGAAGGCCAGCCCGCCAGCGAGGAGGAGATTGAGACATTCTTCACCTCCTCCGGATGGCAGCGCTTCACCATCGGCTCAGACATCGCATTCTTTGATCCCGCCCGGAGCGTCATCATCTCAGACACTCACCGGGGTAATATCATCGCCATGGAGGATGGTCTGCTTCTCCCCATAGACCTCCGAGTCCAGCCGATCTCCGGCGCTCTCCTTGATATCGTTATCCACCTCACCGCGCAGAACTAAATGCCCACCCCATACGACATTCGCGATCACCAGAACTGGCTTGGCTACCTCCAGCCAGACGGCCTCGTTGTCTCACCTGCCGCCCTCATCGACACTGGCATTTACTATGATCGAAACCTACGCCCTGTACAGCAGGATTTCCTCGATCACCTGACTGAGTTCCAGGGCTGGGATGAAGCATCAGAGCCAGGCATCTCAGACCTCCCTGCATTCTTCACCGGGTTCCTCCACTGGCAAAGTGATGATTTCGTTTCTGGCAATGATGTCCCGGATACCCTCCGCGCCTTTCTCAAGGGCTACAATGAAACCCTTATCCCCACCCACGCGGTCAAATCGCCCGATCACCCCGACACCTTCCAGCTGCTCGTCGTTGAAACCACCGCCGAGGATCTCGATAAACCCACAGCCGAGAACGAGCGCGGCTGGCACGTCTCCCCATCCAAGCGTCTGGAGCGCCTCCTGCGTGAAACCGATGTCCCTATCGGCCTCCTCTCCTCAAGCGCTCTCCTTATGCACCGATACCAAATTGATCGAGGTGCGAAACAAACTCAATGAGTCCAGCGGCACTTTGGGTGCCACACGCCGATCGGGACGCACCCAGCTAGATTTTTTAGCCGGGGCAGCACGCGGAATGCTTGATCACTGTGAAAAATCGAAGGACGACAGCAAGTGGTGGTCGGTTATTGGAAATTTTGAAGTGTCACAACCGAAATCTAACATTACATAGGCTATGCCAAAACTTTTCCAGGCGGATGACTTCCCCACCAGAAAGTCGATAACGAAATCTGCTATTGAGGAGAGCGGTAACGCCTTTTTCAGCGAATTCACATTCTTGGAATGCGTCTCAGAGGATGCTTACAAAGAATCCGTAATGACGTTGCAGAAAGACACCTCGGACAAGGTGATACTTCTTGATCTCGGTTTTCAGGAGAAAAACGAGGCAATTTGGAAGAGCGTGAAGAAGAATTTAGAACTCCTTTGTTCACTAGCGTTGCCCAGTGACGCTAAGCTCGGCTTTACCCCAAGGGATACAAGTGCCGGCCAACCCGATCAACTTCAACTGGTAAAAAAATCGGGTGAACAATTAGGAACGATTTTGGATTCACGGCTTGGTGGCCTCTCTCTTCTTGGAGTCATTGGTGGGAAATCCGAGAACGCGAAAATATTAGTTATCGTTGTATCTCAGCTTAACCCCGACGATATTCAATTGTTCCTGGAGACAATTCAAGCGGGCTTTGCTAAGGATGGCTGGACAAACTTGCGCCTTGAGAGAGATAGCTATTCTCGAAGTCCGAATCAGGCAAATAAAGTGCAGTCGATTCTTCAAGATGCTGAGAAACGATGGAAGGAGCTTTTCCCAACGCTGCACCCGGAGTCACGTGTAGAGAAGATGATCGGATCATGGCTAGAGCAGTATGGGAGTATGCCCCCGGTAGTGCAGCCAAAATTCTGCGCTCATGGAACTGCAGGCGAGCAATTTACAATTGAGGGGTCCCCTGAATTCTACAAAGAGATGCTACAATCTGTGTTGGGTGTCGATGAGGTGACAGCGAGCTCTGTCACCGATCCCCATTTGAAAGCTGTCTTTCAAATGGAGAGTCACGAAAACGCTTACTTGACTGTTGGGGATCGATCACTGGGCTATGGGAAAAACGAGATTTCTTCGGCGTTGCTGGCGTCGGTGATAGGCAGTCTATCGGGGATGGAAGTGGATCTAGCTGGATCGGACTGCACGCGTCTTCCTTGCCAGCCTGGGCTGCCCTTTCTGGCATCATTCCTTGTTCTCTTTGCCCGAATGCAAACGCAGGATGATGGCATGCTAGATACGGATTCTCCGATTTTACTGAGCGTTGCGGAGTCCGGTCCGAACCGTATTTCTCTACCACTGAGAAGGCGTAATGATTTTAAATGGGGTATTGCGAACAGTTGGAAAACAAAGATTGAGGAGTTTCCGACCAAGATCGCGCTTGAGCCAACGAAAAATGGGGGCGTATGTCCCGCATTGTGGGATGTGCTCGAAGCGCGTATCCGCGGAATTTGCTTCGAAGAAGACTCGGACGATGCGGAAGAGAAGCGCTTGATTGAAGGCAAGAAGCAGTTGTTGAAAGTTTTCGGCGGCCCAGGACGCGTCGTAGCTGGCATTAGTTTCGGTCCTCACCACATCCACATTCACTGGTAATGAGCACCCAAACTGACACGATCAATGCATCAGAGGCTGAACGCGTGGTGTTCGATCATGTCGGCGGACAGCTTTTGAGTTCAGCGGAGGCTGCGGGGTTTACAAAGGTTCCCGTCGAGAACGACGATGATGCGGGTGCTGCGGAGTGGCTGATTAAGCACAGTTCCTGGAACCTTGCATATGTTCACGTGCATGAGCCAGAGTGGCAGGAGCTTGTTGCGAAGGTCTCGCAAGGCCGAATCCTGGTGCGGTTTTCGAGTGATGGGTTCCATCCGATGCCGCTGGAGAGCGCGAATCCGCTTTGTCTCCGGTGCTTACGCAAGACGGAAGAGTTGAGGGACACGGAAGAAGCGAATGACGTGGGACGCCTTTCGGAGGCGCTTTTGAAACAAGACGCTTTCAAACAATTGGGAAAGGGGACTGTCGTGCCGCCTGAACTCGCAGGTTTGATTTCGTTTCGTATCCCGCATCGACTCAGGGCGCTCGAAGCCACGCTCGGTGCTTTCCTTGCAGCCAAGGCCGCGTCAGCAGGCGACGCGGATCTCCTGCGTGGGGTGTGTGATGCGTTGCAGATCAATGGTGATCTCCCCCAGCCACCCGAGGGATTCACCCGGATGCAGTCGATTTGGCGGCACCTGAATATTGTTGTAGAACCCGACGAAAAGTTCAAAGAGAGCTTAGCCGCCTTGGAGCGGGATCTATCAGAGGAATTGGGCGTCGATGATTTTAAGGGACATCCGAGTCTGGGGTTAGCGTTGAAGGATCTTTCGGAGAAGCTTTCGAGTTCGCAAGGTGATGACGAGCTGGACTCCAAAGTGGCTTTGGAAGCATTCAAGAAAACCCGTGACTATTTGAGAAAGTGAAGACTGTCGAAGAGTGGAATCGAGCAAGGTCGGACTTCAATCATGGCTGGTTGAAGAACCGGATGATCTTCGCCTTATATCGCGCCCAACGGATCCTTTCTGGCGCGGTTGAGGATCCGGCTGGACTCAATGATCTGATGTCCTTGCTCGCAGAGTGGCCCGAGCGGTGCAGCGAAGCGCTTGAACTGATCAGGCATTATTCAAAGTTTGCGACGATCAGCGCAGGCAAGCCTTCGGAGGTTGCGTCCGACTACGTTCTTGCGGTTTCCGCACTCCGTTGGCGGGAAACCGAGCATCCTGAGCGAAAGGCCGGTGCCGCTCAAGATGCGTTGAACGCCCTAGGCAAGGAGATTGAGAATCTTTCCGGGCTTTCACTGGAGAAAGTCAGAGAGCTCCATGAGAAAGCACGAAAACTTGCAGGGGCGGTATCAGACTTGTCGCTCGACGCCATCCCTATCCACTGATGCTCCCCCGCCTCCTCATCCTCGATGACCTCTTTGGCCGTAACTTGCCGGACGGACCGAATACCGACCGTGAAAGCCTATGCGCCCATTTCTTGTGGCAAGATGTGACTGGCGATGCCTCAACCAAGTCGAGCAAGCAGAAAGTGCTTCAACCCACGGCAGAAGCGGTCTTCTGCCGTGCACAAACTCCCGCAGCAGCCACCATCGGCGACACGGTTGAAAATGATCTAGAATCCGCCCTCGACGCCGTGCGTTGCGGTTGGCCAGAAGCACAGATGAAACGCCGCGGGCGCAAGCCCAAGGTTCCGCCTCCCCGCTGGTCCATGGTTCTCATCGATCTGTGTTTTTACACAGGATTAGTGACGGAAGAGAGCAATCGGCGCACCCCCGGAATGCCTGAGGGACGGCCGGGCGATGACGATCCTCGCTCTTATTTCGGCCTGACCTTGCTCGATGCTATTCACCGAGAGTTTCCCGAACTTCCCATCTTCATTCTATCCAGCAAGCCGCGCAAGGACGTGAGTCTGGAATTCAGCCGCCGTGGGGCACTGGGCTTCATCGACCGCAGCGCACTCGAGGGACCGGAACTCCTGGAACAGGCCTTGTGGAACCACGGCCTGCTTCCCGATCCCACAGGGGAAGTGGTAGGGCACTCGATTCCTTTGCTGCTGGCACTTCGCGAAGCCCGGCGGGCGGCGGGACACCGGGAAAATGTCATGGTTCGGGGCGAGCGCGGAACCGGCAAAGAGCTTCTCGCCCGCTACCTCCACCGCTGCGCCAAAGAAACCGCCACAACCCAGCGTGAAGCCCCTCTTCCTGAAAACTCCAAACTGAACACTGAAAACTCGTCGCGCTTTGTCGCGGTCAACAGCGCCGTTTTCACACCGAACCTGTTTGCCTCCGAATTATTCGGCATTCAGCCCCGGACGACAACGGGAGTGGACGGCAAGGTGGGCCTGATCGAAATGGCGAAGGGGGGTGACCTGTTTCTCGATGAAATTGCGGACATGCCGTCGGAAGTGCAGGCCGCCCTGATGCGGGTCTTGCAGGAGCGCCAGATCACCCGGGTGGGAGGACGTGAATCGCTACCGATGGACGTGCGCTTTCTTTCCGCCACCAATGCTGATCTGGAGGACCCCGACCATACGTTCCGCCCTGATCTTCTCGATCGCCTGCGCAGCGGCGGCACCATCTGGCTACCGCCACTGCGCGATCGCCCGGGCGACATCCCGCTGCTCGCCGAAAAACTCCTCCGTGAAGCCGAAACCCAGAGGGAAGGCATCCGCCCCCGCCAGATCATTCCGGAGGCGATGGAAAAGCTGCTTGCTCACGATTGGCCCGGCAATGTGCGAGAACTGCGTGGCGTGATTTTCGATGCCGTCACCCGTCACCCGGATGTCGAGCACCTGGTGGCGGATCATGTTAGAATCACATCGAAACTCGAAACTCAAAAACCAAAGGCCGACGATAAATCGCGCTCGGCCCGGTCGAAGGAGGAACAGGGAGCCGTTGAGTCATTGTCAGATTTACTGGAGCGTATGCAATTTACCAAGATCGATCCCCTGCTCGTGAACGACTGGGCTGGTCGATTGCCAGACCTTCAGCACGAGCAGGCGCGATTGGCAGCCCGCCTGTTGCAAGCTGCGTTGGAAGCAACCAAACGCCGCACCCCGGATCACCCTGATGACCCAAATCAAACACGACGCCACCGCCAACCTCTTCCAGCTCGCCGCCGGAATCAACACCCTCAAAACCATGCGCTGAATCTAGTGAATTGTTAGTTACGAACCGTGTTCCTCACTTCCACACCAACACCCTTTCCCACGCTCATTAGCGATGCCGGAAACCCGGAGGGACATGGACAAGCTCAGCGGCAGCATCACCGGCAGCCTGCGCTGAGCTGTTCGGACAAAATGCCTCCGTAAAAACGATTATTGGACAGGCGGCTGTGACCCCTCATCCACAATGGGTGATGGGCATTGTTGTTAATGCCCCATGTGGTCTTGATTACAAACCACTCCTTTAATCGTGCGAGCATCGTGTTCCCGTTATTTATATCTTTCAGATATTGAACTTATGAATGCTTTGAATATTGACGGCCTCGTCGCCGCAACCGCAACGCCGATGCACGGGGACGGCTCGATCAACCTCGACATGATCAAGCCACAGGTGGATTTTCTCGTCAACAAGGGCGTCAAGGGAATCTACGTGCTGGGCAGTACGGGAGAGGGGTTCTCCCTGACCGACGACGAGCGTAAAGCTGTCACTGTTGCATTTGTGAAAGCCACCGCAGGCCGCATGAAAACCTTCATCCAGGTTGGCCACAACAGTTGGCAGGCATCAGCCGAACTGGCCGCACATGCGGAGTCGGCAGGCGCGGACGCCGTGTCCGCCACCCCCCCCGGCTACTTTAAGCCCGAGGGCGAGCAGGGACTGGTCGATGGCCTGAAAATCATCACCGACGCCGCGCCCCGAACCCCCTTTTACTACTACCACATTCCCTTTCTTTCGGGTGTGAACATCAACGTGGGAAAATTCACATCCATGGCATCGGAGCAACTGGACAGCTTTGTGGGCATCAAGTACTCAGATGGCTCGACGCTCTACAATTTGCAAACGATGCAGGAAGCCGGCCCCGGCAAGGAGTTCCTCTCGGGCTCCGACGAAGCGTATTTAATGTCGGTTGCCCAGGGATACAAGGGGGCTGTCGGCAGCACCTACGGCTATGGCGCCAGCATCTATCAGAACGTGCGTGCCGCCGTGGAGTGCGGAGATTTCACCACTGCCCGCATGTGGCAGCAGCGCGCCCTGGTCATGATCGACACCCTTTTTGCTACTTGCGGAAGGGCCGGTTTGAAGGCAATCTGGGGTCTGGTCGGTGTGGACTGCGGCCCCGTGCGCTCCCCGCTGCCCGCAGCCTCCGCTGAACAGATTGAGGAACTCCGCAAACGCCTCGAGCACATGGGGTTCTTTGAGTGGGACACTGAAAAACTGCGCGCCACAGCCTGAGCCAGGCATCCACCCATTCGTCAGGCTGTCGCCGCGCTAGTGCGTGAGGCAGCTTTTTTACGTTTCCAAAACACACACCACAGCCAACCACACCATGCGCCTCGCCATACTCCCCGGGATTCTTTTCAGTTGTGCGGCGGCGATGGCGGGTGAAGCCATCCAATGGTCATCCACGGTGCCACCGCTGCCGGACAAGCATGGATATGCAGGCGGCTTTGCCGGTATCGTCGGACAAGATGAACACAGGCTGCTCGTCTTCGCGGGAGGTGCCAACTTCCCTTATGAAAATCCATTTGATGAGGCAAAAAATGCGGACGGCGGCCAGCCCAAGGTCTTCCATCGGAGTGCATTCGCCCTGTCACTGGGCCCCGGGGGATTGTCCCCCGACGGCGGGTGGAAGGCCGCCACACCCTTGCCACAGGCACTGGCGTACGGGGCGTCGGTTTCCCTGCCACATGACCACTCGGCATTGTTCATCGGCGGCAACTCCGGGACCGATGGAGCGGGTCATTCGGCAAAGGTCTATCGAATTACATCCCCCGGCGGGGCCATTCAATATGCACCCCTGGCGGACCTGCCGGTGGGGGTGACCAACATCGCCGCCACCCTGGTGGGCAAGACGGTCTATGTGTTTTCCGGTGACTCGCCGAAGGGGTCCGAGCCGCAGTTTCTGGCACTCGACACCTCGGATCATGACGCCGCCGCATGGCAGTGGAAGTCGCTCCCCTGGCCGCAGCGGGCCGATGGCACACCTGCACGCGCACGCGGCAACTACACCATCGGAAGCATGGGCGGAAAAGTCTATGTCTTTGGCGGCCGCTCGGCGCGCGACCCGTCGGACACCACCATGCACAAGGTGGATATCAACGAAATCCACGGGCTCGATTTTTTCCGCGACTGCTATGTTTACGCGCCCGGCACCAACACCTGGAAACGGATCGCCGACCTGCCCATGGGGATCTCGGCTGCACCCTCGCCGGCTGTCCCGGCGGGATACTCCCATCTGCTGGTGCTCGGCGGGGTTTCGGTGGATTTTCTGCGCGGGCTGCAGGACAAGGACAAGTATCCCAGCCTGAACGAAAGCCGCCAGGGGTTTCACCACCCGGGGTTTTCACGCACCATCCTGGGTTATCACAGCGTTACCGACACCTGGGCCAGGTTCGGAGAAATCCCTGACAATGTCCGCGCCACAGTCACCGTTCCGGTCGTCATTGACGGCGCGGATTTTCTGGTTCCATCGGGAGAGTGGAGCCCGAAACTGCGCACCCCCGCCGTCAGCGGCGGTCAGGTGGCCGCCGACAGACCGGCATTCGGAGCCGTGAACTGGACGGTCGTGGGCATCTATCTCATGGGGATGGTGGCAGTGGGTTACTGGTTCATGAAAAAGGAATCGGCTCGAACGACGGACGATTATTTCCGTGGCGGCCAGCGCGTCCCGTGGTGGGTGGCGGGCCTATCCATCTTTGCGACCATTCTTTCGTCCATCACCTTCATGGCCATCCCGGCAGTGGCCTACAGTGGCGATTGGAACCGCTGGATCGGTCAGTGGCCGATCCTTGTCCTGGTGCCGCTCGTGGTGTTCTTCTACTTGCCGTTTTTCAGAAAACTCAACCTGACATCGGCTTATGAATACCTTGAGGCGCGGTTCAATCTGGCGATCCGGCTCATCGCATCCGCCTCGTTCATGATCTTCCACGTCGGCCGCATTGCCATCGTCCTCTACCTGCCCGCCCTGGCGCTCTCCAGCGTGACCAACATGAACATTTACTTCGCCATCATCGCCATCGGCATGCTGTGCGTGATCTACACCGTGATGGGAGGCATCGAAGCCGTGGTGTGGACAGACGCCATCCAGGCGCTGGTTCTCATCGGCGGGGCGATGCTTTGCTTCGGACTGGTTGTCAGCAAGGTCGATGGCGGTTTGGGCGCGATCACCGCCACCGCCAGCGACGGCAAATTCCTCACCGCCGACTGGTCACTGGACGCAGCCAAGAACTTCAGCGCATCCACCCGGTCAGGCTGGTTGATTTTCCTGGGTTTCCTGTTCGCCTCGTTACCGAGCTACACATCGGGGCAGGATGTCGTGCAGCGCTACGTGACCACCCCGACGGAAAAAGAAGCCGCCCGGTCGTTGTGGCTGAACATTTTCATGACCCTTGTCGGCTCTGCGGTGTTCTTCGGACTTGGCACCGCCCTCTACGTTTTCTATCAACACCACCCATCACTGTTAGACCCTACCATGGCGAAAAACGACGGCATCCTGCCGTTCTTCATCATGCAAAACCTTCCCGTAGGCATCGCCGGACTGATCATCGCCGGGGTCTTTGCCGCGGCACAGTCCACGATCTCGAGTTCGCTGAACTCCGTGGCCACGACATTTGTCACCGACTACTACGGCAGGGTGATCTCCCCCGACAGCACGGACCGGAAACGGCTGTCCGTTGCCCGCTATGTGGTGGTCATCCTGGGTGTCCTCGGGGTCGCCTGTGCCTGCCTGGTGAGCGCGGGCAACATCAAGTCGGCCTTTGACGCCTTCAACATCTTTGTCGGCTTTGCCATGGGGCCTCTTGCAGCACTGTTCGCCCTGGGTATCTTTACCCGTCGGGTGAGTGGCAGGGCGGCACTCATCGGCACCATCGCAGGAGCCGTCGGTTTGGGTATTGTGCATCTCACCAACAACGCGGGAGCCACCCATATCTGGGGCTTGTTCAACGGCCTGATTTGTTTTGTCACCACCTGCTGCGTCGGCCTGGTTGGCTCCATCTTCCTGCCCGCGAACCCCGAGCAGGTCAAGGGGCTCAACATCCACAGCTAACCATCATCCAGCGATGTCCTCATACACCCGGGAACAACTAACAGGTCTGCGCGATTTCTACCGCGACAGCCTGCTGGATGACACGTTGAGGTTCTGGCTCCCCCGGTCGATCGATACCGAGCACGGCGGCTACCTGCTGATGCGCGACCGGGACGGCTCGCTGCTGGATGACGACAAATCGGTTTGGTTCCAGGGCAGGTTCAGCTCGATCCTCGGCGGCCTTTACAACACCGTGGAGGCCCGGCCGGATTGGCTGGATGGCGCCGGAACCGGTATCGACTTCCTGCGGCAACATGGCTTCGACGACGATGGCCGGATGTTTTTCCTCCTTACCCGCGATGGCCGCCCCTTGCGCAAGCGGCGTTATTTTTTCTCCGAGGCATTTGCCTGCGCCGCCTTCGCCCAATACGCCAAGGCCAGCAATGACGACGCCCTCGCGCAAGAGGCAAGGGATCTGTTCAGGCGCTGCACCGAATATGCCGACGGCACGCGTCCCCTACCCCCGAAGTTTACCGCTGAGCGCCCAGCCAAAGGCCTTGGTGTGCCGATGATATTCCTCAACGTGGCGCAGCAACTTTGCGATACCGTAGGGGATGATTTCGCAGCATCAAAAATTGACGATTTCATCAGCGGGATCGAGGGCTGTGTGCATGACGAACTGCAATGTGTGCTGGAATGCACGGCGCCTGACGGAAGTTTGATTGACCACCTGCAGGAGCGCACGATCACGCCTGGCCACGCGATCGAGGGCGCCTGGTTCATTTTACACGAGGCCCAACGACGCGGCGGCGATGAAAAACTATTGAGGCTGGGTCTGAAAATGCTCGATTACTCATGGCTGCAGGGGTGGGACGAGGAGCACGGAGGTATCATCTACTTCCGCGATCCCACCGGCAAACCGGTGATGGAATACTGGCATGACATGAAGTTCTGGTGGCCCCAGTGCGAGGCGATCATCGCCACGCTGCTCGCCTACACGATGACCGGCGATGAGAAATACGCACGCTGGCACAAGATGGTCCACGACTACGCGCACAAACATTTCCACGATCAAGAACACGGCGAGTGGTTCGGCTACCTGCACCGCGACGGACGGCGTTCCTCCGACATGAAGGGCAACCACTTCAAGGGCCCCTTCCACTTGCCCAGGATGCAGCTCTATTGCTGGCAACTGATCGAAAAACATCTGGCGAACGGCCACTGAAATTTCTGGTTTGATAAAAATACCAGTAAGATGTAGGCTGCGCTGATGCCACGCTTACCCCAACGCCATTCCCTACCGGCACAAACTGCCGAAATCATTTTGGAAATGATCAGCTCCGGCGAGTTGACCGACACACTTCCAGGAGAACGCACACTGGCAAGCCGATTGCAAATCGGCCGCGACACCTTGCGGGCCGCGCTCGACATCCTGGAATCACAAAAAGCCGTCTCACCACGCACACACGGCCAGAGAAGATCCATTCTTAAAAAACAGCAGGGAGACAAAGCGAAACGCACGCCTCGCATCGCATTCCTCTCGCCCAAGAAACTGCAAGAGCTACCGCCATGGATGCTGATCGAGCTGGATACGCTGCGCGAACTTCTCAACCATCGTGGGTATGAACTTGAGTATTTGAGCCCCGGGGTGTTCCACATCAAAAACCCGGCTCTGAGGCTTCAACAACTGGTTGACGACAATGCATTCGATTTATGGATTCTCTACCAGTGCCCACTGCAGGTACAGCAATGGTTTCAAAAGAACAAGCTGGCATCGATTATCCGCGGATATTCCAATGTGGGAATCGACATCCCGTCCATTGACGAAGACTGGCAGGCGTCGGCATTCCACGCAGGTGGTGTCCTGACACGCAACGGGCACCGCTCCGTCGGCCTGTTGATGCCGGACGCCAAGCTTGCCGGACTTAAAGCAACGGAAGATGGCCTGCGGCGCGCCGTCGAGCAATCCAATGTGGCGGGCACAGTCCACACCATGATCGATCAGGCGGAGCCTGGCAGTACACAGAACGTACTCGCCAGGGCATTCAAACTCAAGGACCCGCCAACCGCACTGGTAGGAACACGTTCCCGACACACCCTGAGCGCCATTTCCTGGCTCGCCCAGAACGGGCTGAAAATCCCACAGGACATCTCGTATATTTCCCTCTCATACGAGCCGTGGTATCCTTACCTGACTCCGACTATTTCCCACTACCACAGTGACCCGGCGACCTTTGCCCGCACCGTTCTCAAAAAAGCCACCGCACTACTGGAAAACAACAAAACCCTCCCATCAAAACTCCTGATGCCGGAATACTATCCAGGTGGCAGCGTGCAAAAAATCTGAACTCCACCAACAACCGGGCACAAACATCACCATCTGGTGGTTATTGCCAACCACTTATGTGGTATCGCCAAGCCGGTGATTTATTTCCTAGGCTGACACCAGCATGCTGCGTTTCAATATAATTATCTGCGTTTGGCTGACCGCTCAGCCGCTGGCGACCGCCGGGCTGAAACTCGCTGATGTTTTTACCAATCACGCGGTCATACAAGCAGGCAAACCCGTTACTGTCTGGGGCACATCGGATGCAGGCAAAAAAGTCACCGTGCGTCTGGCCGAGGTTTCACAAGCCGTCACGACAGACACCGCGGGAAATTGGCGAGCTATTTTCAAGCCTGTCAAAGCATCTTACCGTGCATTTGCTCTCACCGTGGCAACCGAAAGTGTAACCATTACACGCGAGAATCTCGTCGCTGGCGAAGTGTGGATCGCTACCGGGCAATCGAACATGAAATGGATGCTCAAGGACTCCACCGGAGGCAAGGAGGAGCTGAAATCATGTGCCGACCCACACTTGCGACTACTTCTCCATGAAGGAACACTCCACCCAGACAGCAAAAAATATTCGCGGGATTTCCTCACTCAACTTAACTGCGAAAATTATTACCGTTGCGGTGGCTGGCAAACATGCACCGAAAATTCAGCCGCTCATTTTTCAGCGGTCGCCTATTTTTTTGGCAAAATGCTCAGGGAAAAACTCGATGTCCCGGTCGGCATCATCGCCCTACCCGTCGGTGGCTCACCCATCGAAGCCCACCTGCCTGAAGACGCGTTTACATCGGATCAAAAACTAAAACCGCTTCTGCGCGAATGGTGGAAAAACCCTGACTACCCTCAATGGTGCAGGCAACGTGCCGCCCTCAACATCAGCCACTGGCTGGCAGATCCTGAACAAGGCAAAGACCCACCCCACCCGTTCGCACCCACATTCCTCTGGCAAGCGGGCATCGATCCCCTGCTCCAGTATCCGGTCAAAGGCATTATCTGGTACCAGGGAGAATCCAACGCCACCCTCGATAGAGGTCCAGGTAAAGCCACCCCGAAAGAAGTCAATCACCGTAAGCTCGTCGCTTTGGTAAACGCATACCGCCGCCACTGGAAAGATGAAACACTTCCGTTCTATCACGTGCAACTTCCCGGACTGAACCGACCGTGGGCGCTGTTCCGCGAAATGCAGCACGATGTTACCAAGGATCTCAAAAACGTTGGCATGGCCGTCACGATCGACCTCGGTCACCCGAGCAATGTGCATCCGCCTGACAAAAAACCGGTGGGCGACCGACTCGCTCGATTAGCCCTCCACCAAACCTATGGCAAGCCAATCGCATGTCGGGGACCGGAACCTGACAATCATGTAATCCACCAAGGAGCCGTTACCATCACATTCATCCATGCTGTGGGTTTGGCAACATCCGATGGAAAAAGTCCGCGAGCATTTGAGTTGGCTGGTGCCGATGATATTTTTCATCCTGCAAAGGCAACCATTTCCGAGGACAAGGTTGTAATATCAAGTGCCAAAGTTGGACGCCCCACAGCCATCCGATACGCATGGGCAAACAATCCCGATTCGAATCTCATCAACGCCGCCGGACTTCCGGCCGCTCCCTTTCGCCTCAAGTTCTAGCCCATGAAACCATTGCACCAAAGTGAAATTGATCGGGCCATGGCGACGGTTTGGAATTACCATCAGCTCGGCCACACACTTAAAGAGGCGGATATCATCTGGGCCTTGGGCAGCCATGATCTCCGGGTCGCCGACCGGACTGCCGAACTCTGGCACGATAGGCTGGCTCCGGTCATCGTGATGTCGGGCGGTCTTGGTAATTTTACCGAGGCCTCCTTCCCTGAACCCGAAGCCGATCTCTTTGCCAAGCGAGCCATCGAACTCGGCGTGCCCGCCGATTCCATCCTGATCGAAAACAAGTCCACAAACACCGGTGAAAACGTCGCCTTCACACAAGAAATTCTAACGTCCAGAGGCATCGATCCTAACTCCGCCATCGCGGTGCAGAAACCCTACATGGAGCGCCGCACATTCGCTACCATCCGCGCCCAGTGGCCGGAAATCAATGTGCAAGTCACCAGCCCCCGGCTCGATTTTGACAGCTACTGCAATGCCGACTTTCCAAAGGAAAAAGTCACCGCCATCATGATCGGCGACCTGCAGCGCATCATCGAGTATCCCAGCCGGGGATTCATGATCGAACAGGATGTGCCTGCCGAGGTACTGGATGCCATGCAGCATCTCATCCACGCCGGCTACGATGCGCATTTGCTACGTTAATTCGACAGACGGGTCGAGTATTTCAGGCCGGAGACCTCTCTAACTTGCCCGTCCCGAATCTGGACCGGTGAAAAGGAAAACACCCATTTCCAGCTCGGAGCTGATTTCACAAGTACCTTGTTCCAGCCTTTTTTCAGGTGGATTTTTGTCGGCGGCCTGCTGGTGTAGATTTCATCGGTGAACGCAAACTCCTTGCCCATCTTTCCAGGGTTCTTCCATTTGGGAGGATCGATACGTCGGTCGTTGATCCAGATCTTGCACAACGCGTTGGCATTCCAGTTCCCAGCCTTGGCCACACCCGCACGGTTGTCGGATGATGATGTGGTGTTGAAGCTGATCCACGCATCAATTTTCTGATCCTTGTCGCTGTGGATGTAGGTGTTTGCCCAGACGACCTCCTTGCCCTTTCGGAAAGTCTTCAGGTGACCGGGAAAACCGAAAAAGTGCTTCACGTGGATGGCTCCGCCGTGCAGTGGTTTGGTCCACCTATAGACATCATTATTCGCGTGATAAATATCCTTGATGATGCCCTTTTCCAGATCAGTAACTTCGTTATCCGCCACAGGCCCTAACAAGCGCCATTCCATCTGGTGGGTCTTGACAAAGGGAAAGGGTTTCCCCGCAAAAAACCGGTTCCGCTGCTCGGCAAGCCTGTTTTCAAAATCGGCAAAGGCCTGGTATTCCGCCGATCCCCTGGGCGGCACCTTTGCCCAGAACTCCGGCCGGTCCCTGGCGATGCCTTTCCAGACGGCTTCCGAGTAGGCCACCATGGCTGGCAGCACCGGGTTGTTAGTCAGTGAAAGTCTCTCATCGTCCACCCGGTTGTCCGGCCAGTGGGCGAGGATGCCGCCGAGGTGGATCTCATCGCCATGCGGAACCCGGCACGGCTGCTGGAAAAACATGCGCGGGGCAAAGTCGAGCGCCTCCAGGTGGTTGATGTAGTTCGCGCGGGAGTCGATATGGCGCATGCCCTTGACCGGAGACGAAGTTGCCCAGGTTTGCAGGATCTGCCTTTTGTCGCCCTTCACCAGCATCCCCTTCCACCAGCCGATGACCTCGCGCCCGTTCCGGTGGATCGCCTTGTGCAGCGCCGGTAGGTAACCGGCATTCACATACTCGTCCTTCTGCCGCACCTCGTCGGTGCCCACGTGGATGTAGGGCATGCGCTCCTTGTCAGCGAGGGTGCAGAGTTCATCAATCAGGCCGGTCATCGCCTCCAGTGCTCGCGGATCTTTCATGTTCTTGATACCGAGACCGTGGCGGAATGCCTCGGAGTGCCCCGGGGAGTCAAACTCCGGGATGATGATGATGCCGCGCGCCCAGCAGTAGTCGGACATCTCCTTAAACTCTTTTTGCGTGTAAAATTTACCTGCGTGCCGACCGAAGGCTTTGGCTGATTGCAGACCGGGGTATTTCTTACTCTCCAACCGCCAGCCGAAATGGTCCGTTAGATGCCAGTGAAAGACGTTCATCTTATACGCCGCCATAACATCGATCTGCATTTTCAACTGTTCGATCGATTGGAAATTGCGGCCAACATCGTGCATCAGTCCGCGGATTTTGAATGCGGGGTAATCGTGGATTTTACACGCCGCGACGCTTGCCATGCCGTCCTTGCGCACGATCAGTTGGCGCAGTGTCTGCACACCGTGATAGAGACCCAGCACCGTGTTTGCCGTGATAACCACACCTTGCCGACTCACCGTGAGAGAGTAAGCCGCGTCTTTCTGTCCCTGCCAATGTTGAGGAGTGGAAATTTCACCCAGTTTAAGCGTAATGGACTTGTTGGCGTCCGGAGTGACGGGCACTTTGTTCGTTTTTAACAACGCATCCAGTTCAGCACGCATCCTAGATGCCCGAAACGGACTTCCTTTGAGCGGGGCAACGTTCAATTTCACCCTGTCCAGAACCACAGCACCGTCGGCCCACTCCACCGTCTGGGGCATTGGGAGCAGTGCTGGGACCCGGCATGATTTGTAACCATCCTTACCACACATATAGATATGGTTGAGTTTCTTCGTTGAACCCATGCTCTCGGATCCGAAAACCAAAGGAATGATTGCAAATGAGATGATTACAGTAATGAGTGCGTTCTTCATGTCTTTTCCTGTGATGTGCTGCAGCTTGTCTACCACACCATTAGGAAGCAAGAATCCTGAACAGAAATACAGATTCAAAGGTCTGGACATCCTACCAGTTGCATCCCTTTGCCTCATACACGCGGAATGATACGCTTTCCCTATGAGACCGCTGCTGCCCCTGTTCCTATTTATCCTGTTCTCAACAGTCGCCCAAGCGACCCACTACAAGCTCTTTGTCCTGACCGGTCAGTCAAACTCCCTGGGAACCACCAATGGCGGGGAAACCGATCCCACATCGGGCACTGACCCCGCTGACCAGCATGTAAAATTTTTCTGGCATAACGTGGAGAATGCCACGACCACCATCGGCACATCGGGTGGAGTTTTCACCACGCTCCAAGATCAACAGGGTGGGGTCTATGCCGGCAGTGCCACTCACTGGGGGCCGGAAATGGAATTTGGTCGCACGCTCTACCGTGCAGGTGTCAGGAACTTCGGCATCATCAAGGCAAGCCGGGGCGGCGGTGGAAACACCTACTGGCTGAAAAACTCAGTGGACGACCATATGTATGACCACGTGATAGCGACGGTGAATACGGCAACCACGGAACTGACCAACAATGGCCATACCTTTGAAATCGTGGGCCTGCTTTACCTGCAAGGCGAAAGTGACAACAGCACCGAAGCCGCTGCTGCTGGTACACGCTTGAAAGCCCTTACCGACAACCTACGTGCAGACCTCAGCAATGCGGCATCTATGCACACCGTCTGCGCTGGAATCACGGCACAGGGAAATGCTGATGACGATACCACGCGGACGAACCAAGCTACTATCGCAGCGAGTACAAGCTACATCGATTATTTTGAGAACCTGGATCAACAAAGCAATCTGGCTCCAGATAACCTACACCTGAACAAGGCAGCCAAAATCGTCCTCGGAAATCGTTTCGCCCAGACTTTTCTGAACTCGGGAATCGTCGCTCGTCACTACGGCAAGCTTGTTTTCATCGGCGACTCGATCACCCAGGGAGGCAATGGCGACAACCCGAGCTATCGCTACCAAGTATTCAAAAACCTTGCCGACCAGGGGGTGCCAATCAGCACAACAGCCGGATACAAGTTCACTGGCAGCATTAGCGGAGGATATCTCAATAGCCCGATGACCACCCCGGATGTCAACGGACAGACATTTGAAAACAATCACGACGGGCACTTCGGCTGGCGGGCGTTCTGGATCAACGGACGTATCCCCCTCCCTGCAAACCGTCGCAGCAACAACAGGGGCGAAGGCACAATTGAAAACTGGACCGGCCAGGCTAGCCCCCAGCAATATGACATCAGCAGCCCTACAGCCACGGTTCCGTTTCCCGATCCCACAGCCAGCGGCACAGGCGTTTCCACGCCCTATACTGCCTATACGCCTGACACAGCTGTCATCATGATCGGCATCAACGATATCTCCGAAGGCAGCTCTGCCGCGCAGGTGCGCGATGACATTGGCACGATGATCGATCAACTTCAGTCCTCCAATGCGAACATAAACATCTTCATCAGTGAGACGCTGCACACCAATCAATCTTTTAACAACACAGTGGATACTCTCAACGCGCTACTCCCGGCACTCGCTGCCTCCAAGTCAACCTCTACTTCATCCGTCTGGGTGATAGAAACAAACACGGGCTACGATCCTGTTAGCCAAACATACGACAACATCCACCCTAACACGTCCGGTGAGGAATATGTCGGAAATCGTATTTCCGGGGGGCTGGGCATCATCGAAATGCCATCGCTCACCACGGACCCATCCCCTGTCGGTGTGGAAGCCAAGGCCGGCGAAGACCTCGGGTGTCTGAAGTTCGAGGGCGATGACATTTACAACACGGGAAGCTATACCAACAACTGGACAGCCACCGGCGATATCACAGCCACGCCTGTTGGCTTGGATGATCTTCGCCTGCACCACCCGGGAAGTGCAGGTGACGTCATCGACGGCACGAGCACCGGGTGGTCGGGCATCAACAGCGGGGTGTGGTCACTTAGCACCCGTCTAAAATTTGACGCAAACGCCAATGGTTTTATCCTTTGGTTGGGCACTGGCACTCATCGCATCCTCGTCGAGATCTATGGAGACCGCACACAGGACTTCGGGGCAAACAGCTTCAATGCTTCCCACAATAACCTCGATGGCAATTTCCACACGTTCAAGGTGACACATGATCCGGCTGGGAATGTCTACCACCTCTGGCGCGATGGCGTTTTACTGACTCCAGCCGCAGGCGCTCCATACGATCAGACCGCGGCAGATGACCGGCTCTTATTAGGCGACTACACGGGCGGAACCTTTGGAAACGGATTTGATGTCACTTTCGACTTCATCGACATCTGCCGTGGCTACGAGGGTAATGAGATTTACGACGGAAGTTCGTTTATCAACAGTTGGTCAACAGTCGGTGGTGTTTCTGCAAGCCCATCCGGCACGAGCGACCTTACCATCACAAACACATCCTCCGGCGGAAGCTGGTTAGAAGGGACCTCTACTGAGTGGCAAGACGAAAACGATGGTCATTGGACTTGGGAAGCGAGAGTAAAATTCAACACCAACCCCAATGGCTTCATGATCTGGCTAGGCACAGGAAGCAATCGCATCTTGGTGGAAGTTTATGCCGACCGCACTCAAGACAACGGCAGCAACACATTCAACATCAGTCACAATAACACAGACGGCGAATTTCACACATTTAGGATCACCCATGACCCCGGCAATGGTGTTTACCACGTCTGGCGGGATGACGTCAGACTCACTCCGCTGGCGGGCGTGGGCTACGACTCATCAGGAGCAGACGAACGCATGATCCTTGGCGATTACACCGGAGGCACGTTTGGAAATAGTTTTGATGTCACCTTCGACTACATCCGCTGGGACAGCAAAAATGCCTACCTCCCCCCGGCATCGGACACCGATGCCGACGGTATGCCCGACATCTGGGAATATATCCACTTCAATGACTTTATTTCGGGAGTCGCAGGAGAGGACGACGATAAGGATGGAAAAACGAACTCCGAGGAATACCAGGCGGACACCGACCCTAACAATTCCAGCTCACACCTGAGAATCAAGTCTATTGAGGCAACCTCACCGGACAACTACGACATCACGGTCCCGGACACTTCGCCAAATAGACAATACACGCTCTACGAGTCGGACGATCTAGGCATCACCGATGCCTGGGCACCTGTTTCAGGTCAAGACCCGGTCATTGGAAACGGTGGTAATCTTGTATTCACTCCATCAGACACCGATGACATAAAATTCTACCGGGTCAAGGCAAGCACACTGTAGCTCAGCCTCGTTGCGTCACAACGCGGTAGAAATTCCGCTCTCCCGTTGCGGCTGGCAATGTGATGCTCATCCTAACGCCATCTGCCTTGATTTCTGACATTCCCGGAACCACTTCCCAAGTTCCCTCAGCCATGGTTTCTGAGCCCTCCACCCGGTAGGATAAGAATGGCACCGATGACCAGGTGAGCACTAGGCCAGATTCCGTTTTTTGAATAGAGGCCGTTAGAACGGATTCATTGTCCAGTGGATGCGTCTGGGCGCGGTATTCGTCCAGGTTGCTCATGCCGTCTAGATCAGGGTCGAGGCTGGCATCGGCTCCGTTGTGTTTCTCCAACCCCACCGCATCCTCGTAGAAATCGGGAATTTGATCGGAGTCCGTATCCGTATCCCCAACCAGCCATACCAACGGAAAACGGGCAAACTCCATCTGTGCCACCGAGGAACTGGAACCAGTTTCATAAAAAATACCAATGTGCCCATCGGGCAGGATAGTCATGCAGGAATAAGCGGCTGGGCGGTCGTCTATTTTACGTTTATAAGGCCAGGTCAAACCTTCATCCAGACTGAGGCGAATGCTCATTTTTGAACGATTGGTATTGTCCGGATTGGAAAAAAGTAACGCCGAATACGGGTGGCCATCAAGTTTTGACCGGTAGCGTTCCACACTCGCCATGACAGTGGGGTCGGTCTGGTCATACCATGCTGTTCCCCAACTGCCATCCGCTATGGTTTCGGTATCATGGTTCCAGGAGTAAACACACCACAGTCGGCGTTTGCTGCCGTCATGGTTTCGCATTGAGATGAGTAAGTTCCCGTCATCCTGCTCGACGATTTGAGACTCTGTCGTCCACGGGCTACCTGAAGGGATCGCTGGGGTGGAATTGGCCCAGGTTACACCTCCATCGGTAGAATAGATAAAGTTGGACCGGGGTGTTCCACCGGCGTCCCTGTATTGAGATGGAAAAACCAGTGTGCCGTCACGCATACAAATTCCTTTTCCCGGGCCTTGAAAGTAGAGTTTCCAAGCTGCGTTTTTGATCTGGCTGGTGATGGAAACGGGTGCCGACCACGTGACCCCATCGTCATCTGAGTAATTCAGCACATACTGCCCGGTCTCGTCCGGAGTCAAGCCGGAGCCAGAACCACTCCAGCCATTGTTTCCTTTTGACCAGAGTGCCGCGCACCAGATACGCCCGGTGTTTTTATCCACAAGAATGCTGGGATCCCCCACTCCGTTCCCAAATGAACCTGGAACGTTTTCATCGTAATCCATGACCGTGATCATCGTACTCCATGTCAAGCCACCGTCCGTGGATCGCATCGCCCCCACATCAATATTTCCCGGAAGATCACCAAAGCCGTCATGGCGTATATCAAATACCGCAACCAAGGTTCCCGCGCCGGTTGTGGCAAGTCCGGGAATACGGAAGCCAGCCACGCCATCGTCTCCCCCTGCGCGGACGATGGTGGAGAAAAACTGTGAGTTGATCGTCAGCGCACCCGCTGGGGCGGTTACGGCAGGCGTATAGGTGCCCGCGTCAGCTCCATCGATGGTGAAGCCGGTGATTTCCGCGTCCAGAACATCGCCGAGAGCCGAATCACCGGACATTTTCACCGCCACCCAGAAGTGCGTCTCCGCATGAGTCACTGAAACACGTATATTGAAGCTCATTGTACCGCTGAACGGTGGGAGGATCGTATCGATCAGCGTTGCTTGTGAAGGATCGAAGACGGCAGAGTCACCACTTGAGTAGAGCCGTATTTCATCAATATCCCCCGTGTCCGTGGTACCGCCCAAATTGAACTCCAATGCGGTCAATGCGTAGGCCGGAGCGTTCCCCGTGGATGTGATTGCTAATGCCGCAATCCCATGAAACCCATAGATGGAAACATTACCGGGATTCTGAATGGTCGTTGCCGATTGATAAACTATAGGCAAATCGATTAAATCCCCCCACCGTCCCTCCATGTAGCTAACGACATCACTGCGCTCGGAAACGTCAAGCGAACGGGCATAGACGATGACCTCGGCCAGTTCATAAGCGAGTTTTCCTCCCGTCCCTCCGTTGGAAGCCAAAATAAGACCTCCCAGGCTGGTGTCCACCGCAACGGCGTGCGTTCCCACTTGGCTGCCGTCAATGTAGTGAGTCACTTGAGTTGAGCCACCAGACTCTGCGTAGGTGAACATGTGCGTTTGCCAGGTGTCGACTGATATCACAGTTGTGTCCGGATCCGCACTACCGAACGAAGCACCCGCGTCCTGCACACCCGCCTGCCAGAAGCCAGAACGAACCTGCGCCCTTGTTTTTCCCGGGTTGGTACTGCCGTCGAAAAGAAAACCGTCTACCGCCCCGCTGAGGCGGCAATGCAGCACCACCGTTCTGTTTCCCGCCACCGAACCCCAGTCTCCCGCCGACGCCCAGAGAGCCGATGCACCGTCAAACGACACCACCCCAACCGTGCCTCCTCCACTGCGACCAAGGGTAACAGTGCCTGGGGTGCCGATGACCCTGTCAAGATCCTGCCCGCCCGCCACCTGATCTACCCAGCCGACAACATTGCTGTCGGCATCCACTGTCACTCCCGCATCAGCTTTGTACCATGCATACCGGGTTCCAGGAACATCCGCGTTGAGGCATTGGCTTGCAACTAACAGGAACAGCCCGATGCATTTATGCGTGTTTCCTGACATGGTGATCGCTCCAGAATAATCGTTTGGGTGCTCAAAAAAGCCCGCCCCTTTGCAGGAAGCGGGCTTGGGATGAATGATCTTCATTTTTTACCGCGCAATTACTTGCGACGGCGCAGGATCAGCGCAAGCCCGCCGAGACCGAGCAGGGCTGCGGAGGATGGCTCGGGCACTGCCGTAAAAGTAAACTCGGGCAGGAAGGAGCCTTCCCATGAGTTGATGGCATTGTTCTTATAGGTTCCCGATCCTGCGGGCACGGATCCGTTTGGAGACATGGACAAGCTGCTTGAAACAGAGCGCGCCTGATAGCTGGCCAGCGCATCATCATCCAGGTCTGCATTAACCGTCGCGGCGTTCACGAAAAGATACTGGTAAGTGTTTGCCGAAACAACGGACACGCCGGAGAAATTAAACGTCGCGGATGTGGCGTTGCCTAGTGTCTGGGCATCGGAGAGACCCACAAAATCACCGATATCAGAGTCACCGACATAGGTGTATACCGCGATTTTCATCGAACTGTAGGTACCGCTCGCAGGACGCCCGGTAAGCTCGATGGACGCGATGTCAAAATTCGTCGGCACCGATGGCGTGACGGTGACAACACTGGAACTCAGGTTGACGGCAAAGCCAAAATAGCCGTTGCCGAAATTATTTGCCGCATTGACGTTCACTGCTGTCGTTGCGGCATTCGCTGCGAGTGTCATTGCAGCAAGGGCTGCGAGTGTGTATTTTGTTCTCATGTTTGTGTTTGATGGTTGTTCTCAGTCTGATGGTTGTTCTCAGTCTGAGGGGCACCTTACAGGCTGCCTGCCCCTCCGGCAACCTTCACGCACTGGTTTTTTTTGCATGCCAGTTGGCGACCCGCATGGCCCGGCAACACCAATGTGGGGTGGTACCGGCGCGACGGAATCCCCTTCCCCCGAAACCGCTTGTTTGCGGCAAGAGGGTGATTGGCCACGTCACTCGCTGCGCGATTCGTTGGACATGGGAAAAAGCGTCAGTCCCTTGATGGAGGGGCGTTTGTATTCTTCGTTCCAATAGACGATGCAGACTTCTATCCGTGTCGAGCGCAGACGCCAGGTCGAGGACATCAGCGGGCGCCAACCCTTTTTGCCGTCGTCGTAGGTCTCCACCATGATGGCTATCGGGCTGTTCCGCCCCTTGGTGACTTCCTTGGGTCGGAAAATAACGGGTTTCCCCAAGGGCAGATCGAGCTGCTCTCCGTCCAGCTTTACAACGGCCCTGCCTTTGGTCATGTTGAGGAAATACACCGAGCCTCCCTTTAATTTGCTGTCGTCAATGAGCAGCAGAGCGTACTTCGTTCCGTCGGGCTTTTCCGGTCGGGCAACAAGCAAGGCGGTGGCCCGGTTCACATTCTCCGGCAACTTCCCCAGCGCCAGCGGGTTGACCGGTTTCTCCGGGTCCCCCGAGTCAAGCCCCAGCCGGATCACGCCGTCCGCCGGGACGGCATGGAGCTCACCCGGTGAACGCGTGCTCAACGCCACGTCCTGAAGCCCGCTCCTGCCCAGCAGCTTGAGGGTTTCGGGCGTGCCCTCGGCTATCCCGGTGCATACAAAGCGCACCTGTTTTTTCACCTCCTTCTTTGCATCCCCCCCTGTTTCCGGTGTTTGGGAAAATCCGCTGCCCGGCAGTGCGGCGACGGCGAGGATCAGGAAACGGCGCGTGTTGACGAGCGGGAATTTATACATTGTTAGATTTCGTTAGGTGACAACCAGCGGAACGAGATAATCTTGAGGTGGCGTCCGAAGCGTTGGTTCACAAGCGTCAACGGGCTTGCTCCGGTGGCGTTCCCTTGCGCATCCAGCGCGATGGCGGGCACGGTGGGGTCATTGGCAGGGTCCACGTAAGCGGTCGTCCGCTGGACGGTCGCCTCACAATAGGCGCGCGCCAGCACCTTGCCGTTGCTGTCCGTGGCCTCGCCGTAGGCACGGATTCTGAAGGAATCGTCGCGGACCGTCAATGCGTTCCCCAGCGGCTTGAGGATGTCCGACTGCACGACGTAACCGGGAGCGCCGGTGAACAGGGAGCCTTTCCCCGCCTCCGGGAAGGGATAGAGGTCGGCCACCGCAGCGTCAACCATGTCCTTGCTGCCCTTGTAACGGTAGTTGATCGATTGCGGGTCGGGCGCCTGGTCATCGTAGTCGATGGCGGCCTGCAGTGCCCCGCGCGCGCCCAGCGCATCATTGGAAAGCCTGCGATTGATGAAGTCCGACATATTGAGGAACGGCCCGCGTTTTTTCACCTGCTGCACACATTGCCCGGCCAGTTTGCGCAGTTGGCCGTCATCAAGAAAACGCACACCGGTCCAACTGTAGAGGCCGTTCACCAGGGCGCCGTCCCGTGGGTCCGGCGACTCCGACGCCGCCGTCTCGGTATTGTAGCGGGTCACCACGGCCATGCCCTCGGGAACCGGGATTTTCTCCAGTCGACCGCCGCTGTCCCGATACGCGGCCTCGCGCTCCCGCAGTCCGGTAAACAGGGCATACCATGCATCCACCGAGGTGGAGTTGACGTTGAACGCCCCCCTGTTGACCAGATACACCGCCGAGCGCAGGTAGCCGTCCTCCTTTTCCAAATCCGCGATCACATCCGCGCCCGGGGTCTCGACGACAGGCACAAAATTCTCATTAGGCAGCGGCTCCCTCTTGTTGAACACAGCGTCCAACAAATCCGGCAGCGACTCCGCGGCATTGTCCGACGGACGCTGCGCATCAGCCAGTGAAGAGCTATACCACGAATCCCACAAGCCGTCGTTGACCAGAAGCTGGTGGTCCCAGAAGTCCGAGAAAGCAAAGCTGTCCTCGGGCGCGCCCCCACCCCTGATCTGCGAGTCCGGGTTGTGTTTGGAAATATCGTGGTATTGGTAAATCTGGTCGCCGGGTATCATCGGCACGGCGAAGGAGTTGCCGACGCCCACCCCCGGCACCCCGCTTTTGCAGGCGGTTACCTTGTGCCACCATGCGGTGTTCACATTCTTTGTTCCCCACTGCTGCCGGGAGACCGCGGTGCTCCACCCCGGCTGCAAACGCAGGCCGGAGAACCCCGCGAGCGACTGGACCGGGGCGGTTGGTATCTCGTAGGTTGCAATTGCTGAAATAGGAGCCTCCAGGGTGCTGCCCAGGTAGCCGTTCTTGCCGTTCGGATGGTGGCCTATCAGTTGACTGAGTTCAGCACTGCCGCTGACGGTCTGGAAATGCATCCGGTAAGCGCTGTTCATCCGCTGCAGCTCGAGCAGGTCCTTGTCCTGGTAACTCGCGAGCATCTGCTCGGCATCGATGCCGGGCGCCGCCTGGGACCAGGTTTTGTTGCGCCAGTCCTTCCTCCAGTCAATGGTGTCGTAAACCAGTTTCTCCGATGTCTTGAGCACCGGCCCCATCACCGCGATGGGAACGGGCCCCTCGTCCGCGAACTCCCACTGGGCGCGGGCGCTGACAGAGAAATCCGGGGAAATGGAGACGTAGTCCTGCCGGCTCCGCTCGGCCTGTAGATTCCCGGGGTCGGGTTTGGGTGTTGTCGCGAACCAGTCGATGGTCAGCCCCGTGGATGAACGGTTGCCACCGTAATTGGCAAGCACACAGAACGCCCCCGGGTTGCCCCCCCACCACTGGGCATTGGCACCGTCCCAATAGGGCTGAAGCTGGAGAGCCAGCTCCGGCTGCTCGTCCCGGGTCACCGCCGAGAGCACTTTAAGACGGGCTGAACCAGCCGCCTCGGGATCGAACCCCGGCTGGAAGGCCTGCGCATTCGCCGCCCCCCATTGAATCCCCCCGTCCAGACGCGTTTTGAATGAAAACATCATGAACTCGCCGGACCCAAGCGTCACATGGCTGGATCCGCCTGATGTCTGGAACGGCGATTCAAAGTCGAAGCCAAACCCGCGGTCGAGTCCATAGTCCGCCCCCACCCAGTAGTTCCAATGTGCAAATGTGGTGAACGGCTGGCTTGAACCGTTGATTCTCTTGTACGTCTTGAACCGGACCGGCATGATCTTGTAAGGCAGGGTGTGAATCGTGAACTCCTCATCGATTTCAAGGGGCACGTTGTAGGGGTTCCACAGCTGCACCACCGGCGAGTAGGTCAGGTAGCAGTCGTAGGTGTCCGCACCCTGGTCGTTCTTGCCGACCCTGGCAGTTTGCAGGTTGTAGATGGAGTAAAATTTCGAGATGACCGGCATCCTGCGATAGAAGCCCTCCGGCTCCGCAGGTGAGATTTTCTCACCGTAAGCCTGGGTTTTGGCAGACGGCACCGCTCCCGCCCAGTTGCTTGTGTCCTTGTACTGCCGCGCAAAGGCGTGCATCTGCTCAAAACTGGTGAACCCGCGCTCGGGGATCTTCGGGTTATACGCCAGTAAATCAGCCGACAGCGGACGCGGACTGAAGGCCGTCGTTGCGCTGCGGGTCAGCTCCGGCGGCAGCGTCGGCCGGTTGAAGAGCAGGCTCAGGTCCTTTTTAAGCCCCCCCCACCTGACGTCGGTCATCAGACCCACCCCGTGGGCGGTGAAATCATGCAGACCCTCGCCGATCACAGCGCGGTCCGCCCCCGCGACCGGCAGTTCACCGGTCGATATCAGTCTAGCCGCCGTGCGCCCGTCACGGGCAACAAGCGAAAGACCGTCCATGCCGGACAGGTCTGTGGCGGTGCCGTTGCCATGGGCCAACTCGGCCACGGCGGCCGCAGCCGGCGTGTGCGCGGTGTTCCGGGTGATGTCCGCCTTCTGGTTTTCACCACCCACCCACCACGCCATGCGACCGGACACCTTGCCCTGTGCTTGCAGGGTGAGCAGACCGGCCCTGACATGGTCCAGGGAATCGATGACGCTGCCCTCTCCCACCAGTTCGACCGAAGCCGCGTCGTCAAGGGTGCCCGTTTTTGCAAAAGCCAGGGAGCCGGCCTGTGCGGCATCGAGGGAAACGAGCCACTTGCGGAACATCGGAGGGCGACTGGGTGCATAGGTGTCCGCGATGGCAAGCGAACTGCCGTCAGGGGCTTCCGCCCGGGCATTCAGCCAGGCACCCCACGATTGCCAAACGCCTAACAAATGCGGATGCTTCACGCCATCCGTAGCGGGCGTGGCGTCATTGGAGTCCAAAATAGAGGCGCTCGCGCTGATCCGGGTGTCCGGCCCCAGTGAGCCCTGAATGTCGCCAATCGCCAGCATCAGAGCCATACGGGCATTCGCCCGGGCTTCCGCCACGGCGTCACCTTGGCGCACGTTGCGCATTTCAATCGCACTCAGGCTAAGCATCGCCAGAGCAATCATGACCAGCAGAACCATCACCGAAATGGTTGCTATCAGGGCAAAACCCTGGACCCGCTTCGAGGTGTTGTTAGATTTTGTCATCTGTTTCAACGATTCATTGTGAAGCTTACGCTAGATTCTGTGTATTTACAGTTCAAATTCATATTTATAAACTGCCCGCCGGACGTGTCCCGTCGTTTAGGACGCATGACGGATGAGCATGCAGGTGAAAAGCGAGCCATGCCGCCGTCGGGTTGCGTGCATGGACAGGAAAAACGGCCACCCCTCTCGGGATGACCGGGGCTTGGAAAGCTTGAAATCTACTGGCACGGATCTACCTCCGGCGGCGCAGGATTAAAGCGAGTCCGCCGAGTCCGAGCAGGGCTGCGGAGGATGGCTCGGGGACGGGGGTGACCGAAAGAGTGACATCGTCCACGGCGGGGAAGTTGCCATCACCGACAGTGCGCCTAAATTGCACGGCAAGGGATTGACCAATGAGAGCATCACCCGAACCAACCGTCTTGGATGCACTGAACATCTGGAATGCACCGTTGACCGTGACGTTGCCGGTGCCGTCGGTCGCAAAGGGAGTAAATGTGGTTCCATTGATATCGCCAAGGCTCCAGACGATGACGCGGTCAGTGGTGCCGCTGTTCCTTGCCCAAAATGTCAACTCGATCACATCCCCCAAAGCGATGGTGTGGCCGGTGTCATTCGTGGGGTTGGATGCAAGGCTGGTGGTCCCGCCGTAAGTGCCTGTTCTTTTCAGGGTTCCGTAAAGAGACGTGGTGCTGGTGGCAACGCCGTTGTTTGTCCAGTTGACCCCATCGTTGTATGTGGAACCTGTTCGTGTTTCAAATCCGCCGTTGCGGACGGCGGCATCGTGAACGCCGTTTGCCAGACCGTCATTGTAGTCAATGAGAATGGTCGTTGCTGCGGCAGATGTTGCCACTGTGGCGGCGGCCACGAGGAGTGCTGAAATTGTCTTTTTCATTGGTTGGTTGTTTCGTATGATAATCAGGCAGGCCGGACTTGGTGGAGTCATCCCACCGATCGAAGCGAATAATACCACGTTGCCGTCCCCATGCGAATACTCAGCAGTGGTTTCAATCTCAAACCAGCATGATGGTCTCGTTTCCGCCTGATATGGCAAACATCGGCTCTAACTGGTAGACAAGGTATCACCGCTTGCTCATGTTCTCACCAAGTCACTGCCGTTCAGTTACCGTATCCACCATGACCCAATCATCATTAGTCATTCTTACCACTCTTTGTGTCCTCCTGTGCCTGTCCAACCGTTCCGAAGCATTGCCCCATGCGGATATCGATGGCTGGAAACTGGTCTGGCGCGACGAGTTCAACGGCAGGAAAATTGACATCACCAAATGGTCACCCTGCGATCGTGGTGGATCGGACTGGAACAACACCATGACGAAGGATGCGAAAGTCTTCGGCATTGGCCATGGCCGGTTAAAGCTCCGGGGCATCGTCAACCGGAACCGATCAAAAGACAAATCCCCATTCCTAACAGGAGGAGTGACATCCAAAGGCAAGTTCGCTTTTAAACATGGCAAAATCGTGATCCGGGCACGCTTCGACAGTGCCAAGGGGGCGTGGCCGGCGCTCTGGCTGCTCGGTGAAAAGGGAGGGTGGCCGGGCAATGGCGAGATCGACCTGATGGAGCACCTGAACCACGACAACAAAGTCTACCAAACGGTTCACTCGGCCTACACCAAGAAACCCGGCGGCAAAAACCCCGCCACCTCGAAGACCACCGCCATCAAGCAGAACGATTTCAACACCTACGGCATTGAGTGGGATGAGCACAAGCTGGTGTTCACCGTCAACGGGGAGAAGACATTGACCTATCCCCGCATTGCCGCGAAGGGTGATGAACAATGGCCCTACAAACAGCCGTTCTACATCATCATGTCCATGCAGATCGGCGGGAGCTGGGTGGGACCGGCAGATCCCAAGCAATACCCAGCCGCCATGGAGATCGACTGGGTGAGGGTCTATGAACGGAAATAGTCCTGATTCTTAATAAAGGCTTCACATCAACGGGAGAGGTCAGCTAATGATCGTGTTTGTTATCGATGGTCGTTACCATGGTTGCCACTTTTTCGAATCTTTTGGCGATGATTTCGATTTTTCCTTTGCCTTGCTCCCCTTTTTTTGACCTGACGATGATCTGGGCGAGGCCGTTGAAGGCGGTGATTTCGGCCCTGGTGGGATCGGCGGGTTTCATCGTGGTGTGATCGGTGGGGTCACCATTGCCGATGGCGGCAATTTCGATCGGTCCGCTGACCCGGACATGCACCGGCAGGCGGGTGCGAGGGACTTCGCGTCCCCTGGCATCGAGCACGCGGATGGTGAGGTAGGAAAGATCCCGCCCGTCCGCCGCAATCTCGGCACGGTCCGCGGTGAGTTCCAACTTCTTGGCCGCTCCGGTGGTTTCCTTGGTGGCCTTCGCCCAGGGTTTGCCGTTTTTGCTGACCACGACCTCCAGTTTGCCGGATGCATATTTCACATCGTCCCAGGTCAGGCGGTAGTGGTGCGGCTTGCCTTTTTGACGCTTGCCAAGCGACCTGCCGTTGAGGAAGAGTTCCGCCTCGTCGCCGCTGGTATAAACATGCACGGGTGTCACCTTGCCCCGGCGCTCCGGCCAGTTCCAGTGCGGCAGGATGTGGGCCATCGGCAGCTCCGGACGCCAGCGCGCCTGGTAGAGGTAGAAGCGGTCCTTTTTAAATCCACAGAGGTCGAGAATACCGAAGTAGGAGCTGCGTGACGGCGCGCGGTTGCCGAGCTTTTTGAGCTGCTCCATGTATTTTTTCCGTTCCTCCGGGTTCTGAAAATTGAGGGCGTTCGACTGGTCCTGGTTGTACGGAGTGGGCTCGCCGATGTAGTCGAATCCCGTCCAGACGTATTCGCCGGCGAAACGCGGATACTTGTCCAGCATTTCAAACTGGAGGTCGGGCCGGTTCGCCCAGCCGGGGGCGTAGAGGTCATAGGAACTGACCTGGAACCGGTAGAACCCCTTGCCCTTGTCCCAACTGACCGGGAAAAAGTATTCGCCGCGCGTACTGACGGTGGAGGAGGTCTCCGAGGCATAGACAGCCATGTTAGAGAGGACCCTGTCCACCTGTTCGTAGGAGTGCAGGTGGTAGTTCACGCCGTAGGCGTCCACGGTTTTTGCAAATCCGTTGGTCGCGGCACCGGGGGCGTTAGAGCCCGCGGTGACGGGGCGGGTTTTGTCATACCGCTTGATCAGCCTCGTCAGTGTGGACGACACCCAGTGGTGGTCGGGGCTGCCCAGCTCAGGGATTTCATTCCCGGTGCTCCAGGCGATGATGCTCGGGTGGTTGCGGTCGCGCAGGATGAAGTTGCGCACGTCCTTTTCATGCCACTTGTCCCAGTCGATGTTGTAGCCGTTGACCTTGCCGTATTTCTGGAGTTTCCAGATGTCGAACAGCTCATCGATGACGAGAACGCCCATCTTGTCGCAGAGGTCTAGGAACTCGGGTGCGGGTGGGTTGTGGGCAGTGCGGATGGAGTTGCAGCCCATTTCCTGAAGCAGCTCAATCTGGCGCTGCATGCCCCGGGTATTGACGGCGGCGCCGAGCGGTCCGAGGTCGTGGTGGTTGCATACCCCCTTGAGCGTGACTCTTTTCCCATTCAATAAAAATCCATTTTGCGGGTGCCACTCGATGGTGCGGATGCCAAAGCGGGTGAGGTCCTGGTCGATGACCTTCCCCTCCTCCATCACGCTGGTGCGCAGTACGTAACGATGCGGTGTCTTGATATCCCAGCGTTTCGGGTCTTCAACAGTTAGAGTCGCCTTGCTGACATCCTCCGCGGCGAGTTCTTTGCTGGCGACGACTTTTTCCCCGTCGAGGATTTCGTAGCGCAGCGTATGCCCGGCGCGGTTTTCCAGGGTGGTTTCCACGGTCACGGTGCCTTTTTCACCGGTGATTTCAGGAGTGGTGACGTAGGTGCCCCAGTGGGCGATGTGGGTCTTGGGCGCATCCACGATCCAGACGTGGCGATAGATGCCGGCGCCGGGATACCAGCGCGTGGAGACCGGTTTGTTTTCCAGTCTAACAGCGATGGTGTTCTTGCCGCCGAACTTGAGGTGCGGCGTGGCGTCGATGCGGAAGGAGTTGTAGCCGTAGGCCCACTCACCGGCGAAGGTGCCGTTGATGTACACCCTGGCGTGGGACATGGCGCCGTCGAAGTCGATGTAGATATTGCGCCCGGCGGCTGCGGCGGGGACGTCAAACGTTTTCCGGTACCAGCCGATGCCCTCCCAGGGAAGTTTGCCGGTTTCGTTTTCAATCTCCATGCTGAACGGCCCCTCGATCGCCCAGTCGTGGGGAAGGTCCAGTGAACGCCACCTGGAGTCATCAAAGGCAACCTGATCCGGGCTGGCCGGGGCGTCGGAGTCGGCAGGCGACTGCGGCTTGACGGGTTTGTCGTTGGAGTCCAGCGCAATCAGCTCGCGCACACTGGCCCATGCGCCGCCACTGCCGTCCATCTGCAGCTTGATGTAGCGGGCGGTGGTCGGGAACTTGAGCCTCTGGGTCTCGCTGCCCTGCCGCTGTTTCCTGACAACCGGCTTCCATGCGGCTCCATCACGGGAGACGGCGATGGCGAAGGTGTTTTTGGTGGCCTTTTCCCAGATGACGCCGACCCCGGAGAGTTTGACCTCGCGGCCAAGGTCAAGGCGCAGCCATTGGCTCGCGGACTCATCGGAGGCACACCAGCGGGTGTCGGGGTCGCCGTCAATGGCATTGGCCGCCGGGTTTCCAAGCTGCGTGCTGGATGCGCTGATCAGGCTGGGTTTCGCACCCGGCTCGGGCAGCACAGTGCCGTCCGCCATCTTGCCGAAGCGGGCGAATTTCCAGTCGCCGTCAAATGACGTGCGACTGGTAATCTGCGCCGACAACAGCGAGGTGAGCGAGGCGGCGGCGCATGCGCTTATGATGATTTTTTTCATGTTGGACTGTTTAATGCGACGGCTGTTATTTTTACATCAGGCAGTGTGACTGACCTACATAAAAACCGGCCACCCCCGCGAAGGGGTGGCCGGGGCTTGGTGGTTTGGACTTTTTTGGGGAGCGTCGTGCCGACGCCCCTTACCATCGACGGCGAAGGAACGTGCGCCTCCTAGCCTCTCCGGCGGCGGAGGATCAGGGTAAGTCCACCAAGGCCGAGAAGGGCTGCGGAGGATGGCTCGGGGACGCTGGTCACGGTGAAGTTATCCATGAGCCAGTTGCTGCCAGCGTCAGTGTTTGCCACGTTTGCCCTGCCGCGGACCTCAGTCAGGTTGCCGACCAGCTCGGTGGAAGTCGTGCTTCCTTCCAAGGCGCCATCTTTGTAGAATGAAATCGTGGTAGTTCCTGCGGTCTGCTCCTGAAACCCAATACGCATCGTGGTCCATGTATCGGCAGTGAGTGTGAAGGGGATTGTATAATTATCCAAAGCCGATGAGCTCTTGGTCCCGCCAGGAGTAAGCGCATCGTTATAGAGTTTGAAACCACCTGTGTTTCCCATCTTTTCGAACTTAAGGGCGTAACCGCCCACCGCGAAGGAGAAAAGATCCGCCCAGTTCGCGCTGCTCTGGCGAAAGTCTAGCTCAATGGTGAACCCGTCGGAGGTATTCGCACCGATGCCGGCGTTGTCTTGGATTCTGAAGGTGCCGCCGTGCGGACTGTGAGAATAGGCGCTGCTGTCTTTGGTGGAGGCATTGTAGTTTTATTGTATCCACCTGTGGTTGCGACAGGAGTCGTGCCGCTTCCGCTGTTGCTGAATGCAATTCCGCCGGCACCTCCCGGTCCCAAGGTATTGAAGTCCAATACATACAAGGTGGCTGCAGAGACGCTTCCTGAGAAAGCGACCGACAGTGCGAGACAGGTGATTACCAGTGCGGCAATCGAAAAGGCCGCGTAACAGTTTTTTAGTTTCATAGTCGTGTGTTTCGGTTGAGTTTTTCGGTTGAGTTGGTGCCCATCGACGAAGTCGTTTCGCCTATGCGCGGAACACGCTGACGCGATCCTTCCCCAGTGCAAATGCCCAGCAGTGGTTTTAACCACCAACCAGTATGACCTGCGGCGGCGAAGGAGCGTGCGCCTCCTAGCCTTTCCGGCGGCGGAGGATCAGGGCAAGTCCGCCGAGTCCGAGAAGGGCTGCGGAGGTTGGCTCGGGAACAGGGGCGAAGGCACCTTCGTCAATACGTATGTAATCAACATCCCACTCACCTGCGATAGAACCGGAGTAATCACCGATAAAGGTGTTGTTATCAAAAGCAGTGCCATTCGTCCCGGCGATGGGTGTGGAAAGATCTGCGTTGAGAAGCGTGCCGTTAATCCAGTAGTAATAAGCGTTATCCGCGGCATCGTGTGCAATACGAACGGTTTGGAATCCACTCGTGAAATCAGATCCAACTAAATAATCGGATCCACCCGTGAGACGGATACGGTCGTCCAAAACCGTTAGTGCACTTGAGTTACTCTCCCCCAAATTTGCAGTGGCAATAGCAAACCAACCGTTGGTACCTTGGGTTCCGGATCTCTTTCTGAATCTAACCTCCAAGGTCCAGTCAGATGCGGAACCTCCTGACACGACCTCACGCCAGATACTACCTTCTCCACCGAGGTTGAAATCCCCGCGCCATAAGTTCTCGGTAGGAGAAGCGGTTTGATTGGAGGATGCAAGTCCGCCGGCGTAGTCTTGGGGAATGATTTGGCCGCCAGCAGCTGTCGGGAACCAGTCAACGCCGCCGCCCCCATTCTGATCCTGCGTGGATGCGTCAACGTTCATCTCGTAGAGGTAGTCAAACGTGGATGAATCAGCCGTTAGGGATATGGCAGCATTGGACATGAGTGTTGTTGCAGCCAGTGCTGCGATTATGTATTTCATTTTCATGATTGTATTAGTGGTGTTGGTTTTTCTTGCAAGAAGATCGGCTCAGAGTATTGGTCTGCTTTCCGTCCTCAAAGAGGACAATCGCTTCAACAACGGCAGATTAAACGGCATCTTGCGTCTCGGGCAACCGAAGTTGCGTGGTTTTATTTCAAGACCACTTCACCCTGGCAATGGCTCATTTGAGCAGGCCAGCGATCTTGAAACGCAGGTAGTAGATCTCGGTGGGACCTTCGTAATACACGCCGATATGATCCTTTCCCACAGGTGTCAGGCAGGAATAACCGCTGCAGCTGCGGGAGTCGTAGAGGGTGTGGTATTGTTCCGGCCAGCTCATGCCCTCATCCCTGGATACCTTGATGGTCATGTTGTGGCGCCCCCGTTGGGTATTGGGATTGGAAAAAAAGAACAAGGTTCCGTGTTTTTGATGATCCACCCTGAGCAGGCTCGCCATGCAGACGGGATCCTGCAGCGCTTTACGATCCGTAGGATGCATGGTCCATGTTTTGCCAAGATCCTTGGTCACGCCGACGGTGCGGTATCCGCCCCGGTTATCCCGGCAGTTGAGCATCAGTGACCCATCGGACAGCTCAACGACCTGCGCCTCGGTGGTATTCCCCTTGATTCCGGTGCCGAGATGCCATGTCTTGCCGTGATCCTTGCTCCACATGATGGTGGAAAAAGGGTAAGCGCGTTTTTTGCCGTTGGGGTGCTTGCTTTCATCCTGATACTGTGCGGCAAAGACAAGCGTGCCGTCCTTCATCGTGATGCCAGCGCCCGGGCCGTGCAAAACAAAGTGCCAGTCAGGGTTGGTCTTAACCTGTGAGGTGATGTTGATCGGCTTCGACCACGTAAGGCCGTCGTCATCGGAGTAAACGAGCATCACCTGCCCCGTTTCTTCCGGCTTCATCCCCTGCCCTGAGCCGTGCCACGACCGGTTTCCATGGCTCCATGTGGCTCCCACCCATATCCGGTTGTTCGACTTATCGACCAGGATCGCGGGATCGCCAATACCATCGTAGTTCCACTTCGGATCGTTACCCATGTCCATGATGATTTTCATCTTTTCCCATGTCTGGCCACCATCGGTGCTGCGGCTCATGCCGACGTCGATGTCACCCGGAAGATCACCGCCTGACCGGTAGCGCACGTCGTACACACCGATCAACGTGCCTTTGTTCGTGGTTGCCAATCCCGGGATGCGGAATGCCTTCGAGCCGTCGTCGCCCTGTTGCCTAACGGCATAACCAATGCGCTGGGCCCCCTCGGGTGATTCAATTTCCGGAACGAGTGTTTTTTTACCGCCCAATGCCACCCTGCGCACCGAGGCGTCAACCTGATGGTCCAAACTCGCGCTGTCGTGTAGCTCGACACAGACCCAGAAGTAGTTTTCTCCGGGCAGCAACTTCGCATTCCCTCTAAAAACAAATGTGTCCGCAGTATTTCCGGATACAGTCTGCTCAGTGGCATATACCTTCCCCACCCCGGGTTTAAGCAAAGAATCACCGTGGATGATCTGGATCGACTTCACGTCCTTCACCCGGGTGGTGCCCGCCAGGTCAATCTCGATGGCGGTGACGGATTGCTGTTTCAGCTGCCCCTGGGTGGTCATTTTCAAGGCCACCACGGGGTTTGTTTTCTTCCGGATTAATACCGGCAGAACCGGTTGCACGGTCGTCACCCCTTCAATCCGCATGGGTTTGGCCGCCGCAATGGACACCTCGTCGATGAGCACGCCACTGTCCTCGGGAGTTGTGGAACCAAATCGCACTTCGCCGGTGCCAGGAGGTAGGCTGGTCTTCACATGGGTCGGGAAGTTTTTTGTCTTCACTTCATTTGCACCGTTATAGACTTCCCTCCATCCTTTGTGCGTGCGCGCCTCGACAGTGAACTCGAATGGTCCGCGGGCAGTCCATCGTTCCGCCCAGAATGTTAGCATCGATGGCCCTTGCGTGGGCTCCGGCAGTGCCAGGCTGAGTCGTTTCTTTTTTCCACCGGTAAGGCGCAAGCAAAGCGTTCCCGATTTTGCATTCCCCCTGTGGATTTCACTATTTCCCCGGGCCGCCGACCATACACCAAGGGCTGTTTTGCATCGCGTAAGCTCCCCCTCCTTGAACTTTTCAAAGCTTTCCACCGACTCCGCTGATAGACCCAGCGGTGACAAGAGAATAATCGCGGAGATGAATTGCAGGATCAATGGTTGCATGGATGTAACTCTTACGAAAAGTAATGTTTGATCTGATCATCAAACGACTGGTCTAAAATCCAGACCACACATTAACTATGGAGAGGTATCATCATTAAGAACTTGCATGAAGCTTTTTTTATCTTCCCCAATCACAGGCACAGTATCAAACTACACTATACATATCAACTTCTCTTACTGGCTCACGTAAGGCTCCGCAATCCCGCCGGTTCCCGTGTCATAATACATTGCCAGGACGGGCTTTGTCCTGACGCCCGGGGTGAGGCGATTCTCAGTCCGGGGCATTTAC
>JACKQB010000010.1 GCA_024233115.1 Akkermansiaceae bacterium | reverse complement strand
GTCTTTCTCATCAACGGCATCCCGGTGCTGGTGATCGAGTGCAAGAACGCCAACAAGGACGAGGCGATTGCCCTGGGGGTGGACCAGATCCGCCGTTACCACCGCGAGACGCCCGAGCTGTTCGTGTCGCAGCAGCTTTTCACCGCCACCGACGCCATCGGCTTTTCCTACGGGGTGAGCTGGAATACGGTGCGGCGGAATATCTTCAATTGGAAACTGGAGGGGGGACATTCCTGTCCCCCGCATGGGATGGGAAATGGGGGACAGGAATGTCCCCCCTCCGATATCCCCGGTCGCTTGGAGGCCAAGGTGAAGAGCTTCTGCGCCATCCCGCAGGTGCTCGCCTTCCTGAAGGACTACATCGTCTTTGCCGAGAAGGACGAGGAGCTGAACAAATACATCCTGCGTCAGCACCAGACCGGCGCGGTGGAGGCGACCGTCAGCCGCGCCCTCGATCCCAAGCGCACCCGCGGCCTCGTCTGGCACACCCAGGGCAGCGGCAAGACTTTCACCATGATCAAGACGGCGGAGCGGCTCTTCCGCGCGCCCGAAGCGGACAAGCCGACCGTCCTGCTGATGATCGACCGCAACGAGCTGGAAGACCAGATGCTCAAGAACCTCGCCGCGCTCGGCCTCGGCAACCTGGAGCACGCCAGCAGCATCGCCCGGCTCAACCAACTGCTGAAGGACGACTACCGGGGCATCATCGTGACGATGATCCACAAGTTTGACTCCCTCGCTGCCGCCGCTCGGTCGTGCTGCGCCCAACGCGTTGCGTTGTCTCTGTCGGGCGGCCCCGCCTCCCTCCAGTCACCGGCACCCCGGTGGACAAGACTGCCTACGGCAAGGGCACCTTCAAGACCTTCGGCTGCGAGGACGACCAGGGCTACCTGCACAAGTATTCCATCGCCGACACTGCCCAGCGCGGAGCGCGTTCTACAATCCGAAGGCATCCCGCAGGACGTTCGCGAAGCGAAGGACAACACCACGCTGCCGCTCTACTACCAGCTCGCCCCCAACGAAATGCTCGTCCCGCACGAGACGCTGGACGCCGAGTTCCTCTCCCTCGCCGAAGCCGAGTAGTGGCTCGGCGGAGGAATAGTGAGTCGTGAGGAGAGAATTGTAAAATGTGGATACCTCTTCTTCGACGACCTGCTTGACGCCAAGGTGCGGGAACTCAACCCCGCTACGCCGAGGCCGAGGGCGTCCCGCAACGCGGGAGCAGTTTCGTCATCTTCACACTGACATCTACGGCAATCTTCCTGCGCCAAGGCTACGGCAGGACAGGCCGGGGCACGTTCTTCGACCATGGTATAGCTAGAGGGTGGGCGTTCATTTTTCGCGTTTTTCGCGACACAATGGCAGTTTTTGCGTCGGAAACAGGCAGTTTCACGACAAATAAAAATTTTTTGTGTCGCATAAAACACGTTTGCGTCATATCCTGAACCCATGCCCAAACAGATTCCAAGTGAAGAATTGGATGCCATCGCACAGGTCGTGGCGGGGCATCCTGATGGGGTTGGTGTGGAAGGGATTCGGGAAGGGCTGTCGTTCGGCCTCCCTCCGCGGACCTTGCAACGCCGTATGACCCGCTTGGAAGAAGACGGACGGATCCGCATCACCGGCACGGGAAAAGGAACGCGCTACTATCCGACTGAAGGAGGGGCAGCAGCCAGTCCAGGCAAACGGAATGTCGCGGCGGCGGCGATCGGCTCCACCACGGATCGGGACTGGCTCAGCGCGGCAGCGGTCGGGATTCGAGCCCAGGTCACGCGACCGCTGAGACAGCGTCGACCGGTTGGCTACGATCCATCCTTCCTGACCTCCTACCAGCCAAACACCACTTTTTACCTACCCCTGGCGACCCGAAGGCGGCTTGCCGAATTGGGGCAGGTGGGGATTACGGATTTACCGGCGGGAACCTACCTACGCCAAATCCTGGATCGTCTGCTCATCGATCTTGCCTGGAACTCAAGTCGGCTGGAGGGCAACACCTATTCCTTACTGGAAACCCAGCGCCTGCTCGAACTCGGTGAATCGGCGGACGGCAAAGCCACCCAGGAAGCCCAGATGATTCTCAATCACAAAGCCGCCATCGAGATGCTGGCAGACCCGACCGAGGAGATCGGCTTCAACCGCTACACCGTTTGCAACCTGCATGCCCTGCTCTCCGACAACCTGTTGCTTGACCCGGCGGCCTGCGGGCGTCTGCGATCCCGTCCTGTGGGAATCTCGGGGACGGTGTTTCATCCGCTGGAAGTCCCGCAGCAGATCGAAGAACATTTTCTTCTCATTCTGACCAAGGCCAGCGTCATTGAGGACCCCTTCGAATCGGCGTTTTTTGTGATGGTGCAGTTGCCTTACTTGCAGGCCTTTGAAGACGTCAACAAACGTGTATCCCGGCTGGCGGCGAACATCCCGATGATCCGCCAGAACTTCTGCCCGCTATCCTTTGTCGATGTGGAGGCGGATGACTACGTGAATGCCCTGATCGGCGTCTATGAACTCCAGCGCGTCGAATATTTGCGTGATGTCTTTGTATGGGCCTACACCCGTTCAGCCCAGCGCTACAACGCGGTCCGCCAATCCCTCGGCGATCCGGACCCTTTTCGTCTCAAGTATCGCAGCCAACTCGGGCGCTTCGTGCGTGAGGTGGTGCAGTCAGCGCACCCTGTAAACAAGGCTGAAAAATGGATCAGCCAGCATGCTGCCACAGGGATTCCGGAGGAAGACCGTGCAAAATTCATTGAAACGCTTGAAGTCGAGCTGCTAAGCCTGCACGAGGGTAACATTGCTCGTTATCGGCTTCGTCCGGATGAGTTTGCCCAGTGGAAATCCAAGCAGAAGTCATGAAACCCGGAGAACACAAAACCGTTCAAGCTCGTATCCTTGCCTACGCGCAAGAGATTGGGTGGTCTTTTGTCTCAAGAGAGGAAGCCGAGCAGCGGCGCGGGGTGGGAATAGTGATTAGTGAAGAGCGAATGGGGAAAGGAGGTTCGCTCTTCTTCGATGACCTGCTCGACGCCAAGGTGCGGGAATTCAACCCGCGCTACGCCGATGCGCGACCACACTCTGCGGCAGGCGATCGCCCGGGTGAACCGGCCCTACGAGAACGAGGCGCGGGAGATGGTGAAGCCCCACGGCTTCGTCCTCGATTTTGTCCCTCGCTGCGCTCGCGACCTGCGGAGTGCCTTCGGATTTGGGATCGCGCTCCGCGCTTGGCAGTGTCGGCATCTTCGACAAGCTCGAAAAAGCCCTCGCCTTCGATAGCAAAGAGATCAACGCCATCGTCAAGGACCTGAAGCTGCTGAAGGTTCTTTTCAAAAACAAGATGGAGGCATTTTACGGGAGGGCGGACTTTCCAGTCCGCCTGTCCGGGCAAGACGCGGGTTGGAAAACCCGCGCTCCGTTCGAATTCAACGACAAAGACGTCGACAACCTCATCGAGCACTTCCGCGACCCTGAGCGGCGGAAGGAGTTCTTCAAGGAATACAAGGAGATCGAGATGCTCTATGAGATCATCTCGCCCGATGCCTTCCTTCGTCCGTTCATCGAACCTTACACGACCTTATCCAACATCTATGCCGTGGTGCGTAAAGCCTACACCAAGAGGGTGTATGTGGATCGGGATTTCCAGGCGAAGACCAATGCGCTCGTTCAGAAGCACATCGGCACCTACGGCATTGAAGAGCCCGGTGAGGTGATGAAGATCAACGAGGACACGGTGGTATACATCGTGAAGAAGAAGCAGGGCGAGGCGACGAAAGTCATCAACCTGATCAAGAGCATCGAGAAGATCGCCGATGAAAACAGCGACGATCCCTTCCTCGTGGCGATGGCCGAGCGGGCGCGGCTGGTTCAGGAAGCCTTTGAGAGCCGCCAGACCGGAACGGCGGAGGCGCTAGAGGAATTGTTAGCTGAAGTGAAGCGCAACGAAGATCGGAAGCGCGAGCAGGCGAGACGCGGCTTTGACGAACTGACGTTTTTTGTTTTCAGCACTTTGGAGGAAGCAGGGATTGACGAAGCCGAGAAGGTCAGCCGGAAGATCAAAGAGGCCTTCGTGGGTATCCGAATTGGAAGAAGAGCGAGAGCGCACTGCGGGAACTGAGGAACAAGGTGACCTTCGCGATCATCGCGGAAGTGGAAGATGATGAGATGGAGAAGGCGACGGGATTGGTGGAGGATTTGTTCCGGATTCTAGAAAGGGGTGGGAGATGAGTGGCAGGCGTAAGGAGAGCTGGAAGAGCCGTAAGGAATTCAAGGCTCGAGTGAAGGAATGGGTCCGGAAACTGGATGTTGATGCACACTCGATTTACGTCCGGCCGATGTCGCGAAAGTGGGCATCCTGCTCGACATCTGGAACCTTGAGCTTCAATGATGAACTGCTGGGAATGGACAAGGAACTCGGCGACTACGTCATTGTCCATGAACTGTTGCACTTCTCTGTTCCGAACCACGGCAAGCTCTGGAAAAGCCTGATGCGCGTCCATTTGGGAAACTATGAAAAGGTGGAGGAGCAACTATTGATAACAAAAGATTCATGAACCAATCACTAATCACCCATTCACAACTCCCCCCATGCGTTCTCTACCCGTAAAAATCATCCTTTCAGCCATCATCATGCTCGTCCTTGGCGGACTTGGCAGCTTCGTCACTTCCGGCTCGATCTCGTCGTGGTATGTCACCCTCAACCGCCCGCCCGGAACGCCGCCAAACTGGGTGTTCGGCCCTGTCTGGTCGGTGCTCTATATTCTCATCTGGGTCACCTACGCCACCTACCTCAACGCTGGCTACGCCTACTGTAACTAGGCCCTCACTACGCCATCTGGCACCTAGGCACCCAAACTTCATTCATCGCTGCGGTCGTTAGCGGAGCAACGCCCCTACCGCGATAATCGAAATAGGAATCAATCCATGACGGGGGTAAATCTCAACGACAAGACGGTGATCCCGTGTTATTCTTACAACTGTGAAGACAGAGGTCGAAACCATGCTGCGCTGGCATTTGATAGCGCGAGGAGTCCGTGAGCCTCACGTGCTTGAGGCCATGGCCCAGGTGCCACGCGAGCAATTCGTGCCATCGGATCTGAAGGAGCATGCCTATGATGACCGCCCGCTACCGATCGGCTACGGCCAAACCATTTCACAGCCCTACATCGTGGCAACCATGGTCGAGTTGGCGCGCATCACGCCGGAATCTGTGGTGCTGGATATTGGTACCGGCTGTGGCTACATGGCTGCGGTCATCGCCTCGATCGCCAGACAGGTTTGCACACTGGAATGTATCCCCGAACTGGCGGCAATGGCCGCCAGAAATTTTGAGACCCTCGGCATCACCAACATCGACGCCCGCCTGAACGATGGCTGTCTGGGGTGGCCGAAGAAGCGACAATTCGACGCCATTCTCGTTTCCTGTGCCCCAAACACGTCCCGGAAAAATTACTCAAACAGCTCAAACCCGGCGGACGCATGGTCCTGCCCGTCTCACACGGCGGGCTACAGCAAACACTCACAAGCTACCAAAAAGCAGCCGACGAAAATATAGAAATAACCGAACACATGGCAGTGAAGTTTGTACCCATGGTCTAGGACTTACGACTGACGCATTTGAAATTTGAAATATCGAGCACGGCACACGGATTCACCGATCACCGCCTCCCTATCCTACTAGCAGATCTGAACGTTTAGCCTATGTGCTAGGAACCAGCCTCTGCCTGACCGCCTCGTAGAGGCAGACGGCGGTGGCTACGCTGACGTTGAGGCATTCGACTTTGCCGGCCATGGGGATTTTGATGAGGAAATCGCAGTTGTCCTCGGTGAGGCGGCGCATGCCGGTGCCCTCGGCGCCCATGACGATGCCGATGGGGCCTTTGAGATCGGTTTCGTAAAGAGTCCCCTCACCTGCATCGCTGGTGCCGACGAGCCAGACACCTGCTTTTTGCAGTTGTTTCATGGTGCGGGAAAGATTGGTGACCTGGAAAAACGGGACCGTGTCGGCCGCGCCCACGGATATGCGGCGGACGGTGTCGGTGATGCCGGCGGATTTGTCTTTGGGGGCTACCACGGCCGTGACACCTGCGCCATCGGCGGTTCTCAGTATGGCACCCAGGTTGTGAGGGTCCTGGACACAGTCGAGAACCAGCAAGAGAGGTGCCTCTTGTGCGCTGATCAGCGCGTAGAGATCCTCTTCAGTGCGCGACTTGTTTGATTTGTCGGGCCTGTTGCCCCGCACGTGTTTATTATCACGCGCCTCACCTTCTCTTCCTCGTTTTCTCATGAATTTGGCATGGCAGTTAGAGCTCTTGCTCGATTTCCTTTAATTCGAGAAACAGGCTGTTCCACTGTTCGAGGTTTGGCTGGAGTTCGAGTTTGGCATCGGCGATATGGCGCCGGACGCTCTCAAGCAGGTTGCCGTATTCGATGTAAAAATCACGCACGCCATCCCGGTAGTCGCTGCCAAGGGCGTCTGCAAAGGGACCTCGTGAGTCGTCGAGTTTTTCCGAGAATGCGTCGATGATCTCTTTGCGCGTGTGGCGGGATTGGAAGGTAAAGACCACCATGGTGGTAATGGCGCCAGCAAGAAGGCCCAAGGGAAGGTATGGGTAGGGGCCGATTTTTAATGCCCCTGTTAGTCCGGCGGAGAGCAGCAGCAGCAGGCAGACATAGAGCCAGACCTTCAGGCCAGCCCGGCGCTCGGAAAGCTGCATATCGAGGCCTCCCCGGATTTTCAAATTGACCACCGCCTGCTTGGCGGCACGTCCCATGCGTTTGATGAAGCGCTCGCGGGTAGCCCCGAAACCACCGGTTTCCTTCTCGAAGTCACCCAGAGTGATCGCCAGCCGGTCTTTCACGCGCGGTCTAACGGTTTCCCAGTGCTTGCGACACTCCTCGACGAGGTGCTTGCCATCGTCGCTCGCTTGCTGTTCGACAGCGACCTGAACGGATTCCACCAAGGTGGTGACGATTGTTTGAGGCAAGCTCTCGGCGGTAAAAAGGCTCTTCAGCGACGCCCAGACATTCATCTTGCGATGCATCAGATTTTTGATCTGCTCACCCTGGCTGGTAAACACATCCTGCATGCCGGCGAATTTGACCGAAAAATCCGACGATTGTTTTTCACGTTCCCTGTCCATCTCCCCTTCGATTTCCCTGAGGAAACCTTCGTTGCCGTCAAGGAGGCGTGTGCGGAGTTCGATCATGTCCTCGATACTGCGCAGTACATCGCCAGCGGAATCCCTGACGCGACCCAAGACATCACGGCGCGCCGGAGATGAGGCAACCACATCCGAGATATATTTCTCGAGTGCCGGGTAGCCACTCTCTCGCCAGAGGTTTTCACTGAAGGGGGTCTCTTTTTTCGCCTGCAGGGCCAGTTTCCCCGAGACGGCAAAAATGGGTAATGTCCGGCTGATGCGCTGCATCGAGAGGTCGCGCATGTGGCCGAGGATGACATCCAGGTCCTTTTCGTCACGCAGGTCGGCCTGCTGGACGATGAAGACCGACTTTTCAAGCATTTCCGGCTCCTGCTTGGAGATGAAATCCCAGGTTGACGCCCCCCATGGATTGTTGGCGGGGAATACCCAGAAAATGAGATCGGATACGGGTAAAAAGCGATCGGTGATGGCCTGGTGCCCTTGCACCACCGAGTTCGTCCCCGGGGTGTCGACCAGGTTGAAGTCCATCAGGAAATCCACAGGACGGAACCTCTCTTCGAGGATGGGGGTGATCTCTTTGTCGCTGCTGGACTTGCCGTAACGATACCATTGCACCCGGTCCGTTTCGGGGAGGACATTGGTTTTGCAGACATCCTCGCCAAACAGCCCGTTGAGCATGGTGGATTTACCGGCATTGACCTCGCCACAGACAACAAAGAGAAACGGGTTGCTGAGCCCCTTGGTGATATCGTTGTCCAGCAGTGGTTTTTTCTCCGCGCCGGTCCTCTCCGCCAATGTCAGGACACGCAAAACCACGTCGGTCAGACGTTTGCGGGTCTTGAAATATTCTTCTCCGAACATGGCGCGTGGCTATTAAGCGTGGCTAACGAAAAAATGCAACCCTACTTAGCGCGATCCCTGATGTGATTGGAACAGGGGGCTTATCTTGCCACCGATGTGGTTACTGGAATGGTGGTCACCGGTGAGACGGTGGTTGCAGGTGCCACTGGCCCTGCCGGAGTGTTGGATGCCGCCGATGTCGATGCCGTGGGCGGATTCAGTGCCAGCAACTGGGAGACCGTGACGAATTTGAAGCCGCGGCGAAGCAGGCCATCGAGAGTGGCGGGCATGGCATCGACGGTGGGTTTGTGCAAGTCGTGGGCCAGGACGATGGAGCCATTACGGGTGCCATTGACAATACGGGATGTGACTACCGAGGTGCCCGGACGCTTCCAGTCCTCTGGATCGACATTCCACAGAATGGTCGGGTAGCCGTATTCCTTGTAAATCCAGGCACGCTGGTCTTGCCTGAGCGCACCGTAGGGAGGGCGCATGGTCCTAGGTTTCACTCCACTTGCCGCGACGATGGCGTCGCGCGTCTTGCTCATCTCCATCCGCACGGAATCATCGCTGAGAGCGGTGAGTTTACGGTGGGTCCATGTGTGGTTGCCGACCTCATGGCCTTCGGCCACAATGCGGCGCACGATGTGTGGATACATGTTGACGTTACGGCCGATCACATAAAAGGTGGCCTTGATGTTGCGCTCGCGCAGCATGTCCAACAAGCGAGGTGTATTCTGCGGATGCGGACCATCATCATAGGTGATTGCGATGTAGGGCATGGTAGTGCGTCCACGCGAGTGGCTGACGCCGACGTCGCCGTGCAGGCCGTTAGGTAGATTGATATCGGGGTTACGCAGGGCGGGGCCTTGCAGGGTAGGCGTGCGGTATCCTGGGTTGGCGGTTGTCTTCTTCGCCTTGTCTTTGGCCGAGCATGCAACAAGCATGGTCAATGCAGAGACAGTAATGATGAGAAACGGGTGTCTGGGGAGCGTCATAGCGGTGTGGGTAAGGGTGTGGTGGGGGTTGGGGAGATGGTGTGGGGTATATGGGATGGGGCAATACAATCGAGGCTTGCTCAGCGCGAGGGTTATTGTGCGCACGCTGGCATACGCCGGTTCAGATAGAAACTGCGCACGGATTTGTCACGCATTTCTTTAATAAACCGACTCTGCTCGGATCGTCTATTCATTAAACACTAAATCAAATGACGTGTGAAGCCAGATATTTTGTAGATTTTCCACACTTTTCCCTCCGCCCGGTCATCATCATGCAATTTTCTACATTTCGCTATTGCAAAGTATCACAAGTCAACGTAGAGACTCCCGCCGTCCGAAAGAAAGGCTTCGCCGAAGCCCTGTTTCAAACAATCACAGCCCTATAGTGTAATTGGTAACACACCGGATTTTGATTCCGCATTTCCAGGTTCGAGTCCTGGTAGGGCTACTTCCCTCCCTTCTCCACTCCCTCTCCCCACTCAATTTACGGTCGAGTGGTTTTTTTATGCCGGGGAGGACGCCAGGGTTGATGTCCGGGATGGGCCTAGACCGCCACGCCCGCCGCAGCTTCGGCGCATTTCATGCCATCGAGGGCGGCTGAAATAATGCCCCCCGCGTAGCCTGCTCCCTCCCCGCATGGGTAGAGGCCACGGACATCGGGGTGCTGGAGGTCGGTTTCATTCCGGGGCACCCTGAGCGGACTGCTGGTGCGCGTTTCGAAACCCAGCAAGCCTGCCTCTTCAGTGATATAGCCACGCATCCCCTTGCCGAACTTCTTAAGCCCCATCTGCATGCGGTCGACAATAAATCCGGGCATGAGTTCGTGCAGCGGCGCGGCTGTCGTCCCGGGATGATAGCTGGTGCCTGGCAGGCTGGATGAGATTTTCCGGGCCAGGAAATCGGTGACCCGTTGGCCGGGTGCTTTTTGCATCCCCCCACCCGCCTCGGACGCGAGTCTTTCCAGCTCTTTCTGGAAAGCAATACCCGCGAGGATGCCGTGTTCACGGTCAAAGCCGGTGGTGTCTTCAGGGTCGACACTGACCACCATACCGCTGTTTGCATACGGTGAGTCACGGCGTGACAAGGACATGCCGTTCACCACGACCTCGTCGTTTTCCGTGGCGGCGGGAACGATAAACCCTCCCGGGCACATGCAGAACGAGTGGACGCCACGACCGCCAATTTTACAGGCGAGTCGATAGCTTGCAGCCGGAAGAACCCTCGGGCGCACGGTTCCCCGGGTGAGATGGTACTGAATGCTGTCGATGAGTGCTTGCGGGTGCTCGATCCTGACGCCGACGGCAAAGGTTTTTTTCTCCATCAGGATGTTTTCGTCCGCGAGCAGCCGATAGATGTCACGGGCGCTGTGGCCGGTGGCAAGGATGACGGCGTCAGCTGAAAACTCACGGCCGTCGGCGGTGGCCACGCCGGAAAGTTTTTTCCCGTCGAGGGAACGCAATAGCCGGGTCACCTTGGCCCCAAAATGCACTTCGCCACCTGCATTGATGATGCTTTTGCGGATCGCCATCACCACATTGGGCAGCAGGTTGGAGCCAATGTGCGGATGGGCGTCGGTAAGGATCCTGCTGGGCGCGCCGTGGGCGACAAATGTCTGGTAAACATCCTGCACCGGCCCGCGTTTGGTGGCTCTGGTGTAGAGTTTGCCATCGGAAAATGTGCCGGCGCCCCCTTCGCCAAAGCAGTAGTTTGAGTCCTCGATCACCCGGCCCTCGCGCAGGATGGGGGCGAGGTCAAAACGTCTGGCCGACGCGTCCTTGCCACGCTCTAACATGATGGGCTTGCAGCCAAGCTCAATGGCCCGCAGTGCGGCGAACATACCTGCGGGACCCGAGCCGATGATGACGATCGTCCTGGCCGATGCGGGAACGGTCGGATACTCCGCCTTGTATTCAGGCTCCGGGGGCAGTGCCATGCCAATGCCCGCCTCGATGCGGAGCTGCACCTTCAGGTCTTTTTGCCGCGCGTCGATCGAGTGTTTGCGTAGTCGCATCCCGATGATCTGCTTCGGGTGCACACGCAGTTTGCGGGCCACTTTTTTCCTCCACATATCCTGATCCTCCGACAGTTCAAGCGGGAGGATAATATCGGCCGTGTCGATCCGGTTCATGGTGATAGCGTGGGGGGGATCAGGTCAGGAAATCGGGCATTTGTCTCCGTTTTGATCGACATTCACAAACGAAACGCAGGTTGAAAAGATAACGTTTCCCGTGTCGACCCGGCCCCGCGATACCTTGACCGAGTAGGAAACGGATGTCCTGCCCCGTTTTGCTTGCTGGCAATCGATTACCAGGATCACGCCCTCGCCTACCCCGTGGTGAAACTCGACCCCGTCCATACCGACCGTGACAAACTTGCACCCGGGGTAATCCAGGCTTGCGGCAATCCAGCACGCCTCGTCCACCCAGCTGAGCATCTTGCCGCCAAACAGGAACCCGAACTGGTTCAGGTCGCCGGGCATCACTAGTCGGTGTGTTTTCATAAATTGCGGGGGCTCACCGGATCAGGCCTTTGAGATCTCAATGCGCTTGTAACGTGAATCCCCCCGTGGTGAGCTGGTGCTGATTCCGTCAATTTCCGCCAAGGCATTGTGGGCCAGCCTGCGATAGTAGGCATTCAACGGCTTTAATCTACGGGATTTGCCGTCTTCCAACACCTGCCGGGCCATCGCACGTGCCGCCTCGAGCATACGTTTTTCCTGGTTGGCGCGGTATTGATCACAATCGACCTTGACCCGTGGTGCATCCGGATAATGTTTGCAGAGAATCCGGTTGGTCAGGTATTGCAAGTCCTCAAGCCGGTCGCCATACTTGCCAATCAAGTGCGCGCCCTCATCGGTGAGGATGTTCAGGCATGGGCCGTCTTCCAGTTCCAGCGTCTCCAGCTGTACATGGAAACCCAGTTTGACTAACATGCTTTCGAGGATTTTACCCGCTGCTTCGACTTCGTTCATGCCGTATTGATAGGCAGGACATCGGCAAACGTCAAATGCGACTTGTTCGCAAGCCCGGGTTTTAGAAGGTGTAGGAAATAAACACACGCCCATCGGTCGCCACGGTATCATCGGCTCCATCCCGGCGGTCCCGGGTCCCGATACCTCCTTTGAAGGTAAAGCTCAGGTTCTCGGTGATGGCCCGCTTGACAACGACATTGAGCTCCTGGCCGTCAAATCCCCCCTGTTCCTGCCAGGTGTAATTATAGAGCGCGTATAAGCTGGTCCTGCCGATACTGGCCGTGGTTTTAAGATACACCGACTGGGAGCCGCCATTGAATTGGCCGGCGTAAATCATCATCGAGCTGCCCAGCGCGTGATTGATCCCGGTGGTGAGTTCTTGAAAACGTAGATTTTGACCATCAACCGCCCAATAGCCAGCTTCCAGGGTGGCCGCGCCCACTTTTTGTTGGTAGGTGAGACCATAGGCATCAGAGCGTTGGGAGTCTGCTTTACCGAGATCGCTCTCGTGACGGTAATAACCCGTCAAGGAGCCATCCTCGCCAATCTGATAACGGGTCCGGGCACCCAGCAACCGCGCCACATCCCAGGCATAAGCGCTAAACCATGCAAACTCCCAATTCTTGACGCCGGTATGCACAGCTTCCATCCAGGTGACGCCATCCGTTTCATATCCCATGCCAAAAACATCCCCGAAATCGTTGAAGTCCCACCGATCTCCTTCGTCGATCCAATTGCTCAACCTGGAGGCGTGCCCTAACGTCAATTGCGTGTTGGCAACGACCAGGCTGGTGCATTGGATTCCCTCAAGCGACCTCGCTTTCTGGCGGTAGTCGTCTGCCCGGAACACCTCGCCATGGTTGATCCGCCTCCCGAGGAAAATCTGTGTTTCCCCCTGCGCATGACTGCTGAAGCTATACCGCAGCCAGGCCTCGTTCAGGACGTTGATATCGTCATTACAGAGCAAGCCGGTATTGCCGTCACAAAACAAGGTGCCGGCATAGTTGTAACCCCAATGCGCATCCAGCCCGGCCCAGCCCGGTGTGCTGTAATTGAGCTGGAAGCCAAGGGTGGTTGCGTCACCGTGATTGCCATTGTCATAGTCGCGATACATGCCCAGATAGAGGACCCGACCTGAAAACGAGCCGTTGTTGCGACGCTCCCCCACGTCCTGGACAGCTTGTCCGGAACCGGCACAGGCCGGGATCAAACTCAACATCAGGGTCAGCAAAAGGGCAAAAAGCGTCATTGGTTGGGATATGGTGGCTAACATTCGCGGGCAAACTAGTCCGCCGCCCGATATTTGGCTCTGCGCAAACAAGCCTAAACCAAGCACATCTTGCCATGGTTGGAATGGATGGGTGGCTTCCCGCACGCTATACAGCTGCCAGAGTTCACCACGATTCGTTGATCCGTAAATTTTCCCCTTGAAAAATAACCAGGTTATTGAAAATTCCTCGCTGTCGCTACGCTTTACCGCGTGTGCACCCACCTACAACGTCATGATTGAAGTCAGCAATCTCAGTAAACACTTCGGCTCTAAAACCGTCGTCAACAACCTCTCATTCACTGTCGAAAAAGGAGAAGTCCTTGGATTTCTCGGGCCTAACGGCGCAGGAAAATCCACGACCATGCGTATGGTCACAGGTTTCATCTCTCCCAGCAGTGGCGATGCCCATATCTGCGGCACCTCGGTGGTGGACGATCCCAAACAGGCGAAAAGCCACATTGGATACCTCCCGGAATCCGCCCCGCTCTACAACGACATGACCGTGCGCGATTTTCTGAAATTCTGTGCCTCCATGCGCGGTCTCAAAGGGAAGGCTGGAAAACAAGCCATTGATGACGTGATCGAAACCTGTTTCCTGGAAAATGTTGCACCGCAATCGATAGGCACCCTGTCCAAGGGCTACCGCCACCGCACTTGTCTGGCGCAGTCACTGCTCCACGATCCCCCGGTACTGATACTCGACGAGCCCACCGACGGCCTTGATCCCAACCAGAAGCACGAGGTCCGCCAACTCATCAAACGCCTGGGCGAAAACAAGGCCATCCTATTTTCCACCCACATCCTCGAAGAAGTCGATGCCGCATGCACCCGTGCCGTGATCATCGACCAAGGCAACATCGTGGCCGACGGCACCCCAGCCGAACTCCGCGCACAATCCGGCACCGATTCCCTCCAGGACCTGTTCCGCAATCTAACCACCAAGGAAACCGAAAGCCAGTAGACAGTAATCTGTATGCGGTAGGCTGTTGCGCTCTTGCGCATTCCACCGCCTACCTGCCACCGCCAACCCACTACCGAATCCCATGTTCACCATCTTTAAACGCGAACTGAAAAGCTACTTTACCCAGCCCACGGCCTACGCGGTAATCTGTATTTTCCTCTTCATGTCCCTGTTCCTCACTTTCACCATGGGGAACTTCATTCAAACCGGCGACGCAAACCTCGAGTGGTCGTTTTTCTTCTGGCATCCATGGATCTTCATGCTGCTCGCCCCGGCCCTTGGAATGCGCCTCTGGTCGGATGAGCAACGCAGCGGCACCATCGAGCTGTTAGGAACTTTCCCGACTACCATCTGGTCGGCCATCCTTGCCAAATACCTCGCGGCATCAGTGGTTTGGGCCATTGCCCTGCTACTGACCTATCCGATGGTGATTGCCGTCAACACACTTGGAGACCCTGACAACCTGACCATTTTCTCAGGATACATCGGCAGCTTCCTGCTCTGCTGCACCTTCCTCGCCATCACCTGCCTGATTTCAGCCTTCACCAGCGACCAGGTGAGTTGCCTGATTATTTCATGCACGATCTGTGTGCTGCTGGTGGTGATTGGTTTCGACCACGTCGTCAGGGCCTTTGCCCAGTCGTTTTCGGAGTCCACCACAGACGCGATTGTCTCGACCGCCGTCCTCGACCACTACCAGCCGTTGCTCCGGGGCGCAGTGCGCATCCAGGACCTGGTTTACTTTTTCTCCATCATCATCGCCTGCCTCCTGAGCACCAGCGCCATCCTCAACGCCAAGCGCGCTTAACAAGCATTTCTCCATTCATCCACTTGTCCATCCATCCATTTCAACAGCATGGCTAAAGCAAAAATCACCTACCCGACATTCCGGGCCATTCTCGGTATCGTTGCCGTCATCCTCATCGTCATTTTCTCCAACTGGCTAGTGAGTTCCACATCCGTGGGAAACCGGAATATCGACCTCACCGAGGACAAACGTCACACGCTCACCGAGGGCACCAAAGCCATACTCAGCGAGCTCGATAGCCCGGTGATCATCCGCTACTACGCAACCAGGAAAAGCGAGGCCATGCCGCGCCGCATCAAAACCTACATGCGCAAGGTGGATGACCTGTTGAAGCGATACGCCAATCTGTCAGGCGGTAAAGTTAGAATCGAACACCTTGACCCCCAACCCGATACGGACGCTGAGGATTCGGCCAATCTCGACGGTATCAGTGGTCAGCGTGTGAATGATGAAAACCTCTATTTCGGACTCTGCATCTCCTGTCTCGACCAACAAGCAACCATCCCCTTCCTCGACCCGTCGGACGAGACGATGTTAGAGTATCACCTGTCCAGCTCCATCGCCAACGTGAGTGCCTTTGAAAAAACCAAGGTCGGACTCATGACCACCCTGCCGCTGCAAGGTGCTCCCGCGCAAATGCCGGGCCAGCAACCACAACAACCGTGGATTATCTACCAGTTGCTACAACAGCGCTACGACCTCCAGGACCTCGGAATGTCACCTGCCGCACTCGACCCCAAGGACATTCCCGTGCTTCTGCTTATCCACCCGGCCGGGATTGACACCAGGACCGAGTTTTTGATCGATCAGTATCTGCTCAAGGGCGGTATCGTCATTGCCTGTCTTGATTCGTTTGCCCTGACCGCGCCTCAAGGCGATCCACGGATGCAGGGGATGGGTGGCGTCCAGCCGTCGTCCAACCTGACGTCCTTATTGGGCACATGGGGTATCGGAATGGACAGCACTTCCGTGGTGGCCGACGGTAAATACGCCACTGATTTCGGTAACAACCAGCGCATGTATGCCCACCTCTCATTGAGTACGGATGCGCTTGCCTCGGAGGATGAAATCATTACCCGTGGCTTTGAAAACCTCTACTTTCCTCTTGCCGGTGGATTCACCATCAATAGCGGTGGCGGTGTATCCATTGAAACACTGGTCAAGTCCTCGAAGGAGGTTGTGCTGATCCCCGGTCGTTCAGCGACCCGACCCGACCCCGGGCTCTTCGCCCGCAGTGCCCCCACAGGCAAACACTACGGCCTCGTCATGCGCCTCAAAGGCAAATTCAATTCAGCATTTCCCGAGGGAGATCCCTCCAAGGCAAAGGAAGACCCTGCGGAGAAAGATCCCAAAACCAAAGACCAGCAATCCGGGGAGGAAACCGCCAAGTCCCTCACCAAGGCCGAGGCCGAGGGCATTGTCTACCTGATTTCCGATGCCGATTTCCTATACGACCGCGCCTGCTTCCGCCAGTCGGCCCAGGGGTATGTCGCCGTCAATAACAATGCCGCCCTGCTGCAGAACATACTCGATCAGTGCACTGGTTCGAAACACCTCATCGGCTCGCGAAGCCGTGCCGCTACCATGCGGCCGTTCACCGCCGTGAAGGAAATGGAAACCGACTTCGAACAGGAGATGCGCGAGGATATCGAAAAGGCACGCAAGTCGATGGAGGACATCGTCACCCAGTTGCAACAACTGCAATCGCAGAAAAGCCAGGGCAAGGCACTTGTACTCACTCCTGAGCAGGAGGAAAAAATCCGCGAACTCCAAGCACAACAAGTCAAGCTGCGCCGTGAATTACGCGATAAACAAAAGGGCCTCCAGGCCAAAAAAGACCAACTCTATTCCAAAATCCGTTGGATGACCGTTGGCATCACCCCCGCCTTCGTCGCCCTCAGCGGACTCTTTGTCTGGCTCGTCCGCCGCCGCACGACCCGCGTCGCGTAGCCTCCATTCCATCTTCTAAATTCATCATTCACTATTCTCATGAAGTCCCGCACCGTTCTCATTCTCTGGTTCCTCGCCATTGCCCTAGGTATCGTAGCATCCATCGTAAAATTCGGTAATAGTGACGACCAGGCGACACGTACCAAACTCGCACCTGGTGACAAACTGATCGAAGCCCTTCCGATCCGCGAGGTCACCAAGGTCACTCTCACCCAAGGCGAGCTTACCACCACTCTTGTCCGTACAAGCGATGACTCGTGGGCTGTGGCCGAGAGGGACAACTACCCGATCAATTATGAACTGCTGCGCAACCTGTTAGGAGCACTTGAGGAGATCGAGGTCACTCAGGGGTACCCTTCCGGTAGCGAGCACTACGGCCGCTTTGGTCTCGCCACCAAGGCTGAAGACGAGTCGGAGGTGGCTCTCCAGGTGACTATCACGGGTAAGGACAAGTCGCCGGTCGCTGAAGTTTATTTTGGAAAATATTCAGGGACAAGCCGGAGTGGCGGCAGGTTTGTCCGCATCGGTAGCGACGACAGCGGTGTCTATGCCGTCGGCGAAACCTTCCCTGGCGTCACCGCCTCCCCGAAGGACTGGATCAATAAGGATTTTCTCAAGATCGACCAGATTAAAAGCATCGCCCTAAACGCTCCGGACGATCCGGCATTCAAGCCGTGGAAGCTCGTCCGCCATCCCAAGACGGACGGCAGTGAAAACCCGAGCGGGCAGTTCGAGCTTGCTGATATGACCGACCAGGAAGTCATGCAGCTAACCTCGACCAATCCCCTGCGGAACCTCTTCAGCTACTCGGCCTTCCAGGATGTCCTCAACGAGAAGGAGGCTGGCGAGACGGCCAATCCGGATGTCAAACTCAAACGCCAGGCTGTGATCACCACTTATGATGGGTTTACCTACACCCTGGTATTCTGGCCCCAGAAAGAGAAACCCCGGGACCCGGATGCCGATGACCGACTCCCCGCCGTGCAACCGAGCTATCTGCTCACCATCGACGTAACCGCTGAAATTGCCGAAAAGAGGACGCCTGAAGCGGATGAATCCAAGGAGAAGCCGGAGGTCATCAAATCGCGCGACTCTGAATTTGAGAAAAAGAAAAAGGCACTGCAGGAAAAACTGGCCGACGCAAAAGCCTTTGATGGTCGGATCTATCAGGTCAGCCAAAGCACCGTCTCCCCCCTGCAGAAAAACCGTGCCGACTTCGTCAAAGCCAAAGACAAACCGACGGCCACCACACCTCCGGTCAGGGTCCCTGCCACTCCCAGGCAGCCGCTCCAGCCACTTCCTCCACGGCCGTAAGTGTTTATTCAGGCACGCGCTCAACATCCTTGCCTCCCTCATATTCCATGAGGTAGCGTTCCGGATCAGGTGCCCATGGCCCTTCACCGAGGAAATCCGCTACAAAGTCACCGAGGCTTAAATCAAACAGTCTCCGGCAGGCCCCCTCTCCTGCATCGGCATGATTGGCCGTTGCGATAAACTCAAGTATGGCTGATTGCGGGGCGCGTAAATCCTTTTCAAATTTCCGCCAAATGATCTTCGCCAGGCTGTAGCTCAGCTCAAAGCCGTCCTCGACGATACTCCATGATGATCCTGCCCAGAACTGTTGGATGGTGGCTGCGTTCCAGTATTCCTTGTGACGGCGATATTGCTCGCGATCCAGGTCGAGGGGACTGCTGCCACAGAGTGCGTGCTCCATGCGCATCGCAATGGCTTCGTTCAGCCACGTGGGTATTTCAAGATGCTCCAGACAACCGTGTGTCAGTTCGTGCACCAGAGTGCCCCGGTACCCGGAGGGATCGGTTTCATTCAAGGGAAAGGCGTAATGCGTGTAGCCGTCACCGGACAAACAGACACCGCCCGACATCGGGTGTTCCCCGTCGGGGTAAAAATACATGATATAACGGTAGTAGTCGTCCTCCTTCGTAAACATCATCACGACATGTTTTCCATACCCGTCGTCGGAGGCCACCCCCGGAAGGTACTTGATGATGGTTTTCAGGGCTTTTTCATAGAATTTGCAAACGTCACGCGCCAGCCGCTTACTCGATTCCGTCAGGACGATGAAGTTTTGCGATTCCTCGCAAATGTAGTCGCCATCAAGCTGGCCAGCTACAAGCTCCAGCCACTGGCGGGCTGCTTGCGCCCAGGCGTCATTCCTGTATTTTTCCGGGATCGCTTTGTTAATACATGCCTCGATGGCATCCCAGTCAGGACGACTCAATCCGTCACGGGCAGGCATTAAGGCTGATAGATCGGGTAATTTGAGCATCGTCGGGTGCATGATAAACAAGCTTGCCAACAGGCATCAACTCATCAGTTGTTTTTCTAATCGTCCCCCGCCCGGCTTGACCTATCGTGCGAAGCGGTAATAATCAACGCAGCTCCCATGATCCCAAGCCATTCACCCATCACCACCAGTCCCCCCCGCAAACTGAATGGCATGGTCGTCCGCGACCATCGCTTTGAGTTGCCACTCAATTACGCCACCCCCCGGGGGGAAAAGATCGAGGTCTTTGCCCGCGAAGTCTGCCTGGGAAAGCAAGACGACAACAAAAGCCTTCCATGGATGGTGTTTTTTCAAGGGGGGCCTGGCTGTGCCTCACCCCGCCCTACCCTCAACTCCGGATGGATGGGTGAGGTGCTGAAGTCGCATCGTTTGCTCCTGCTCGACCAGCGTGGCACGGGGCTGAGTACACGCGTCATGCCTCAGTCGCTGGCCCGGTTTCCCGATGCCCAACAGCAGGCCGACTACCTGACACACTTCCGGGCCGACAACATCGTGCGTGATGCTGAAGCCATACGTCACACCTTGTTAGGAAAAGAAAACCCTTGGATAGGCATGGGCCAATCGTATGGAGGCTTCTGTCTGCTGACCTACCTGTCGATGTATCCCCAGGGGCTTTCCGGGGTTGTCATTACCGGTGGGGTGGCGTGTATCAAACGGCGGATAGAGGAAAACTATCGCCTGACCTACCGACGCGTGCTGGAGAAAAACGACGCTTATTACCGCAGATACCCAGGTGATGAAAAGCTTGCCAGGTTCATTGCCACCTATCTGGACGACAACGAGGTCATGCTGCCCAGTGGCGTCCGCCTGACCTCGAGGAGGTTCCAGCAACTCGGCATGGCCTTCGGGGCCAGCGGCGGCTTTGAAGCCATCCACTACCTGCTGGAGGACGCCTTCATCTCCGGTGCGCGTGGTGTCGAGATCAGCTACAATTTTCTGGCCGAAATGGAGCGACGGACCGGCTTCGAAACGAATCCGCTGTTTTGCATCATGCATGAGTCCATCTATGCGGAGGGATACGCCACCCGGTGGGCTGCGGAACGCCTGCGGGAGGAGTTCCCCGAGGTGGCGGTTACGGGTAATGACCGCTTTGTATTTACCGGCGAAATGATCGCTCCGTGTATGCTGGACGACTACGCGGCTCTCGCCCCCCTCAAGGAGTGCGCGGAGCTACTCGCCCGGAAATCCGACTGGGGTCCACTTTACGATCTCGATCAATTGGCCAGAAACGAAGTCCCGGTCGCGGCCATTTCCTACTACGACGACATGTATGTCCCCATTGAGTGGTCGGATGAAACGGCGCGCCACATCCCGAATTTCAACCTCTGGGTCACCAATGAATGGGAGCACAATGGCATCGGGGTCGATGGCCCACGTATTCTTGAGCGCCTATTGGAAATGCTCCACGAGGTTTGAAGAAACAGCCGGATCATCGGAGCGTTTGCCGATTTATTCTCCCTTTCCCAGTGCATTGCTCTTGCCCAAATATGCTCAGCTCCTAGTATCCCGCCTTCCAGCTATGAACCGCGTTTTTGTCGAGAAACAGTCCGAATTCAATGCCCAGGCCCGTGAACTCCTCCACGACCTTCGGGACAACCTTAATATCCACCACCTTGAAAACGTCCGCGTCATCCAGCGCTATGATGTCGATGGTCTGTCCGACGAGGATTTTGCCGAGGCAACGAGGCTAATCCTGTCGGAGCCACAAGTGGAGGTAGCGACTGGCTCCCTGTCAGTTGCAGCCGACGAAACGGCCTTTGCTGTCGAATACCTGCCCGGCCAGTATGACCAGCGCGCCGACTCGGCTGCCCAGTGTGTGCAAATCCTCACCCAGGGTGAAAAACCGCTCATCGGCTCGGCCCGTGTCATCGTGCTCAAAGGTGAAATCACTCCAGACGAGCTGGCCCAGGTAAAGGGCTACACGATCAATGCCGTCGACTCGCGCGAGGCGAGCATGGGCATCCCCGACACTCTGGAAACCCCGGCAGACCGGCCTGATGATGTCGAAATCCTCGATGGCTTTACCACGGCCACGGAGCATGATCTCCGTGCCAAACGCGATGAACTCGGCCTTGCGATGTCGCCCGAAGACCTGGTCTTCACCCAGACCTATTTCCGCGACGAGGAAGGTCGCGACCCCAGCATCACCGAGATCAAGATGCTCGATACCTATTGGTCGGACCACTGTCGGCACACCACCTTTGCAACGAAAATCGATTCGGTCGCATTTGAAGCCGACGATGTCATCGCCGAAACCTACGCCAAGTATCAGGAGACGCGCGAGGAAGTCTATGGTGCCGGCACGGAGCGACCCGAAACCCTCATGGACATCGCCCTGATCGCCATGAAGGAACTCCGTAAAACCGGGGAGCTCGATAACGTCGAAGTCTCCGAGGAGATCAACGCTGCATCGATTGTCGTTCCCGTGGAAATCACCCAGCACCCAGCACCCAGCACACATACCACGACAGAGGAGTGGCTGGTGATGTTTAAAAACGAGACCCACAACCACCCGACCGAGATCGAGCCCTTCGGTGGCGCGGCAACCTGTCTCGGTGGTTGTATCCGCGACCCCCTTTCCGGTCGTTCCTACGTCTACCAGGCCATGAGGGTCACCGGTGCTGCCGATCCGCGCACGCCGTTTTCTGAAACGCTGCCAGGAAAACTTCCCCAGCGGAAAATCTGTAGGGAGGCAGCGCACGGGTATTCATCCTATGGCAACCAGATCGGTCTCGCGACAGGGCAAGTCTCTGAAGTTTACCACCCGGATTACGTCGCCAAGCGTATGGAGATTGGTGCCGTTGTCGCGGCTGCGCCCAAAAAGAATGTCTTCCGCGGCTCTCCTGCGAAAGGCGATGTCATCCTCCTCATCGGCGGCCGCACGGGTCGGGATGGCGTGGGTGGCGCGACCGGCTCATCCAAGGAACACACCGATACCGCCCTGGAAAACTCGGCCGAGGTGCAAAAAGGCAACCCTCCAACCGAGCGTAAAGTCCAACGCCTGTTCCGCAACCCGGAATTGGCTCGGAAAATCAAAGTGTGTAATGACTTCGGTGCCGGTGGTGTCTCTGTCGCTATCGGGGAAATCGCCCCCAGCCTCGACATCAACCTCGATGCCGTGCCTAAGAAATACGATGGGCTCGACGGCACGGAACTCGCCATTTCCGAGTCCCAGGAACGTATGGCCATCTGTGTTGATCCCTCGACCATCGACTACTTCAAAGCCGAGTGCGACAAGGAGAACCTCGAGTGCACCCACGTCGCCGATGTCACCGATACTGGACGGCTTGTGATCAGGTGGCGGGGCAAGGATATTGTCAATTTCTCTCGCGCCTTCCTCGATACCAACGGTGTCACCCTCTCCACCACCATCAAGGTGAATGCGGTCAAACCTGACCCATCCCTCGGATGCGTGGAAAAATCAGGGGGGTCGCTGAAAGAGCGGTTCTGCGCAACATTAGCGGATCTCAATACCGCGTCCCAAAAGGGGCTGGGCGAGATGTTCGATGGCTCGATCGGCGCAGGCACCGTGCTGAATCCATTTGGCGGTAAAAACCAGCTCACACCCACCGATGCCATGGTCGCCAAGATCCCGCTCCTGAAAGGTGATACCACAACCTGCACCCACATGGCATGGGGATTCAATCCTAACATCGCCAGCTGGTCGCCCTTCCACGGCGCGCTCTACGCCGTTACGGAGTCCGTCTGTCGTGTCGTCGCCTCGGGTGCCCATCTCCCGGATATCCGGCTGACCCTGCAGGAGTATTTTGAGAAACTGGGAGCCGATCCAGCCCGCTGGGGTAAACCTTTTTCAGCCCTGTTAGGTGCCTTTCTCGCACAGCACGAGCTTCGCCTGGGTGCCATCGGCGGCAAGGATTCCATGTCGGGATCATTCAATGACATCGATGTGCCCCCTACCCTGGTTTCCTTTGCCGTGGCACCTGGAAAAACCACTCTCGCGGTCTCACCTGAATTCAAACAGGCAGGTTCTAACATTTTCCTCATCCAGATCCCGAGAGACAACCAGAACGTGCCCGACTTCCAACGTCTGATGGAGGTGGCCGATTTGCTCTATGCGGAAAACGCAGCAGGTAACATCCTGTCCATGCACTCACTGGCAGAGGGCGGCATCGCAGCTGGCATCGCCAAGATGGCCTTTGGCAACAGCATCGGCGCAGCCCTCCACATTGATACCAACGAGCTGTTCCGTGAGCGCTACATCAGTTTCCTGGTTGAAGCTCCGAACCGACTGGTCGACGCGCTGAATGCCCAATCCATCGGCCACACCACCGGCGAGCAAAGCATCCAGGTAGCCGGAGAAACCCTGCCCCTCGATGAGCTGCTGCGCGCCTGGACAGAGCCACTTGAGTCAACTTACCCGACCCAAGTCACCGCCCCTCACCAGGAACTCGAAACCTTCTCTCATGAAGGTCCGGCGGAGCCGCAAAAATCGACTGATAACTGGCAACCGATAACTGGCAACTCACAACCACGCGTGGTTGTTCCCACCTTCCCTGGAACCAACTGCGAATACGATACCGTCAAGGCCTTCAATCAGGCGGGTGCCGATGCCACGGCACTCATCTTCAAGAACCTGACCTCGGCTCACGTCGAGGACTCGCTGCGTGAGCTGGCCGACCAGATCAAGCAATCGCAAATCCTCATGCTCCCAGGTGGATTCTCCGCGGGCGACGAGCCCGATGGCTCTGGTAAGTTTATCGCCACGGTCCTGCGCAACCCGATGATCGCAGACGCGGTCATGGATTTACTCAAGAACCGGGACGGTCTGGTGTTAGGAATTTGTAACGGCTTCCAGGCGCTTATTAAAACCGGCTTGGTCCCCTATGGCGAGATCCGCCCACCTGTCGAAGGTGCACCTACACTGACATTCAACGACATTGGACGCCACATCGCTCGTTACGCGACCACCCGTATCGCTTCTACCATGTCTCCATGGCTGGCGAACTGTAAAGTCGGAGACCTGCACAACATTCCGTTCTCACACGGCGAAGGGAAATTCTACGCCACCGAAGCAGAGATCAAACAGCTTGCCGCCAATGGCCAGATAGCCACACAATACACAGATCACGACGGCAACCCATCCATGGATGTTGCCTACAACCCGAATGGTTCACTCTACGCGATTGAAGGCATCACCTCACCCTGTGGCCGGGTGTTGGGAAAAATGGGACACACTGAGCGCCGCGGCGAATCCATCGCCAGAAACATCCCCGGCAACAAACACCAGCCACTCTTCAAAGCCGGCGTGAGCTACTTTGCGTAAGCGCAAAGTAGAATGGTGAGGAGTGCATTTTGCATGGTGAAAACCGGGGTTGTGTTTATACCCATTCTTTGAAGGGTTTTTCGCTCAGTGAGGAATTTGAATAGCGCGGATCAAAACTGACTTCCTCGCCGACCCATGCGGGTTTCTCAAATTCCTCGTCCTCGCTGGTGAGTTCGATTTCCGCGATGACCAGTCCTTCGTTTTGTCGCTTGAAAACATCGATCTCCCACGTGTGGGAACCGCTTTGATGGTAATAACGCGTTTTTTCCACGATGCCATCAATGGTCATGTCCAAGAGCTCCCGCGCATCCTCAAAGGGGATTTCGTATTCATATTCGAGCCGGGTCAAACCCATGGTTTCGCCCTTGATGGTAAGCACCGCTTTTTCATCCTCAAGTCTCACCCTGACTGTGCGTCCGACGTCTTTACAGAGATAGCCCTGCATCATTTCGACCCCACCCACAAGTGGCACATCGCCCGACACTAAAAACTTCCGTTCTATTTCTACACCCATGTTTGAATTGTGAATTTTGAATTTCGAATTGTGAATGTTGAAATTATTTTGGCAGCACGGGATTTCTTAACAATTGTTGTTAGGATCGCGACGAGTTGATCACAAGACTCACGTTGTTGGTCTATCATCCAATTTCAAAATTCAAAATTCAAAATTCACACTTCCATGTTTTTTCACACAATGTTCATCATGCGTTCATATTGCCCTGTCACCATGCAGGCATTATGAAAGCCGAACCGACTGAAAAAATCACCATCACCCTGCCCCACACCCTGTACCATAGCTTGCGCAACCAAGCCTACAAACAAGGCGTTTCACTGCCTGAGTTTATTCAGAGGAAGGTGCAGCTCCGACCTTCCGAGCCATCTCCATTGGCCCACCTTCCATTAAAGAAACTCATCCAGCAAACCACGCCTGAGACCACCAACCCGGATGCCCGGCTCGACTTCTTTTCGTAAAGTTATTGTTTGTCATCTAAATCCTCCGCTCCGGGTCCTTGAGTCCCAAAAACTGCTTGTAGAGAATCTCCACCTTGTTTCTTGCCCAAGCGGTTTTCCTGAGAAACTTGAGGCTGGATTGGATGCTGGGGTCGTTCTTAAAACAATTGATCCTGATGCGGAAGGCCAGGTCGTCCCAGCCGTATTCTTTGACCAGCTCAGTCAGCATCCGCTCAAGGGTGATGCCATGTAAAGGATCGTTGCTCATGGGAGGCTTGTAGTGCATGGCTGTAAAATGTGGAGTTTTTTATGGTCGGGTCTCCTACAAAACCATGGCTGCATTATAATGGCAAATCGGCAAGATGTGATGCATCATCCGGTCATGACAAGTGCTGGAAACAAAACCCAACATCCGACCCATAGTCTTCTGATCGGCTACCTGGCCTGGATCTTCGGATTCATTGGTTTGCACCGCTTCTATCTAGGTAAAATAGGAACCGGCCTCATCTTCCTGCTCACGGGAGGCTTGCTGGGTATTGGATATATCTACGACCTACTCACGCTCAATGGACAAGTCGACGCGTTGAATCAGAGGTCATAGGCCTTCGCGACCGTAGCCAACAGCGCGGCATGGACATTGGGTAAAGCCGCCACCATCAGTCGGTCTGAAAACATATCATAGTCCTCGCCGCGTTGATTGGTGACCAGGATTCCATTTTCCTTCATCAGCAGGATTCCGGCAGCGACATCATAGGGTTGCAGGTCCGTTTCCCAGAACCCCTGCACCCAGCCCATACTGAGATTGGCCACATCGAGGGCGGCTGAACCCGACCGGCGAATACCACGACCAAGCGTCAGAATGTCAGCTGCCGCTTTGAAAAACTGCCCCGCCACATCCGGTGAACGATAGGGAAAGCCGGTGGAAAAAAGAGCATCAACCTCCGTCGCCGCAGGATGGGATGGCCGGGTGATCGCGCCGTTGTAACACGCCCCCTGCCCCTTGATACACGAGTAGATTTCGTTGGTGGTCGGTTTGTAGACAAGCGCTAAAACGGGTTCGCCATTTTCGACGAGTGCAACTGATATGGAAAACTGGTCGAGTCCACTCAGGTAGTTCGTGGTGCCATCCAACGGGTCGACAATCCAGACAAGCTCCTGCGACCCTGATTTACCGCTTTCCTCACCGTAGAACCCGGCCCCCTCCACCAAGGGCGACAAACCGCTCTGGAGCATTTTTTCTGACTCAACATCGACGAAGGATACGGTTTCCCGCACCGCTTTGATCGAGTCGGCACCGTCGGGCATTTTGCGAAAATGTTGCAGTTGGAATGCGCCTACAGACCTAACGAGATCAATGCAGGTGTCCAGGGTGTCAGTGGTGATATGCATGGTTGGGAAAGCTGGATGCCACCGCGCAATACGCTAAATACACGAAAATGGAAAGAGGGATTCACTCGTCGCGCTCATTCAGCTAGAAAGAATGTATCACGCCTCAAGCACAAGTCGCCATCTCCATCGTCATGCCCTGCTACAATGCGGAGGCATCGGTGGCGCGCGCTGTCAAAAGCATTCAGGCACAGACTTTATCCGACTGGGAGTTAATCGTGGTGGACGACGGCTCGAGTGATCACTCTGCTGACTTGGTGGCTGGTCTGGCTGTCAACGACCCGCGGATCCACCTCATACGACGCTCACATCAGGGGGTGGTAGCCGCTTCAAACACCGGGTTTTCCCAGGCGGACGCCCCGATCATTGCGCGGATGGATGCCGATGATGTTTCCTTGCCTAACCGACTCGAAAAGCAGTTCCAGGCACTCGCCAATCACCCGGAACTGGGTGCCGTTTCCTGTTTGGCCCGATTCGCCGGTGATACAGAAACGGCGGCCGGCTACGCGCATCATGTCGATTGGACGAACAGCCATGTCACCACCGGGGAGATCGCGCTTAACCGTTTCATCGACCTGCCGGTGGCGCACCCGACCTTGATGTATCGTCGGGAATTGGTTGAACGCTACGGAGGCTATCGCGATGGCACTTTCCCCGAGGACTACGAGATGTTTTTGCGTTGGATGTCATGTGGTGTGCATGTGGCTAAAGTCGATGAAGTGCTATACGACTGGTATGACCCGCCGACGCGGCTTTCAAGAAACGACAAGCGTTACGCGATGGCAGCCTTCCATCAATGTAAGGCACCCTACCTCGCCCAGGCGATTTGCAACGCCGGATGTGCTGACCGGGAGCTGTGGATCTGGGGGGCTGGAAGACCGGCGAGGAGGTGTGCCCGACCACTGGAGACAGCCTGGAAAACGGCGTCCGGATTCATCGACATCGACCCCCGCAAGATCGGGCGATGCCTTCACGGCAGGCCGACCGTATCCGCTGGAGATTTGCCCCCGATCGATCAAGCTGTGATCGTCAGCTACGTCGGGACTCGCGGGGCGCGTGACAACATTCGCGCCGATCTGATGGCATCGGGCAGAACGGAGGGTGTCGATTTCTGGATCTGTGCCTGACTTGCTACTTGGCCCACAGACTCATGTGGATGTGGCCAGTGCTTGATTGGTAATCCCAGACCATGCCGGGAAGGCCGCACTTGAAGTCCCACCGACCGCCATCGATGCTGCGTTTGGTAGGGACTTCATGGTAGAACGAGACCCTGGATTTTTCCCATCCACCGTGTTGGGTGTGGAGTTTGTTGATTCTGGCTCTCACCGGTGCGGTAAATAGATTCAGCCGCAGCTGCCAGGCTGCCTTGACGGCTGTCTGGGCACGGACATTGAGCTCGGTAAAAAGCACCCCCTCCCCCTCGGGCATGGCTTCGGTAGCGACTGCCATTTTATCCTTGATGAGCAGCTTCGTGTTGTCGGCATCCTGCCACGCAGAGAGCAGGGCTTGCTCATCCGCCTTCCAGAGCCTGGGTGGATTCGCACCCAGTAAAATGGGGCCAAACTCCCTGGTCTCACCCTTGACGACCTCAAGGTGGACAATGGTTAGATGATGTTCGGCCAGGCGGAATGCAAAGTCACCTTTTCGGGCGTCACCAAAACATGTGATCCAGTATTTCCCCAGTGGATCTTCGCCCTTTTTGGCATCTTGTCTGGCGACTTCATGGGCCATTTTCCAACCGTAGGGAGAAAGCACCAAACGCAGCGCCTTCTCGAGGCTTGCCCGTTGCACGGCATTCAATTGGCTTATCCTGATACCCGGTCTTTTCCCTCCAGTGTATTGCATCTGCCAGCGCTGCTTACCGGCGAGCGGTTGTAAACAAGCATCACTCTTCGTCTTGTCCAGACCATTGAGAAACCCACTTACCTCCGTCCGGAAGGCGGTTTCAAAATCACCCGCGTGGGTGAAGGTTCCTGCCGTTAGAACAACAGCATACATGGCCAGACCTCGGGTTAATCTTTGTAGCACGGGTAACATGCCCGCCATCCTAGCCGTGACACCCGGGGCTTGGCGAGATGATTCTCACCGCTGCTGCGCATGGTGGAAGATTCGAAAAGCAGCGGAATCACACTCCCAGGCCGGGCATTTCCTCGGCAACCTGTTCGACCCGATACTGGACCAGCCCGGCATTTTCAGCCCACTTTGGCCAGTCGTTGATCGCCGCCAGAACCTCTTCGATGATATCGTCGATCCGACGCACACTCTGCGACTCGCCGAGGCGTTTTAAATCCGGGCGCCCTACATTGACACTCTTGCCATTGACTGAGGCCGCACGCATTCCACTGACCAGAGGATTGGTCGTGCTGGTTAGATCGTAAGCCGGTGATACATACCACTGGCCATCAGGCTCCATCAGAAAGGCGTGGTTCTTGCTGTGATCATCGTCATTGCCGGCAAAAACATTGAAACAGGCTCTTCGGAACACCTCTTCCACCTCCACTTCACTTTCGGTCAGGACCCGTGTTAAATCCATCAGGTCTCCATACTCCAGCCCCTCGCGCACCAGGGTGTGGGTAAGGCCGGAGTATGTGTGCACGTGTCGTCTCGCCTGACCAGGCCGGTCGAAGCGTTTGGAAAGAAAATGGGAGGTGCCGTCGGTGCATTCCAGTAGATGGGTCTCCGCCATACGGATCCCGGCGGCTCTCGCCATCTGGGAAAAGGCGTATTCCTCCTTGCCGTGTTGATACTCGGGGTCGAGATCGAATTTCAACAACCAGCGCTCAAACCCCTCAGGCAAGTGCCCTCCCCCCGCCATGGCGCGTGAAAAATCCCGGTTGAAACCTAACAAGACCTTGGGTTGGGCTCCTCCCGGTGACAGACTGGATCGCATCAGGCCAGGCAACATGTTTTCTGTTTTGCCATGTAAAAACGAATGCGCATTTTTCACCAACTCCGCGATTTCCACGGTAAGCTCCTCGCGGAAGGTGCCACCTGTCAGTGGCGGCTCGTACCCGATCGCCCCCATGGCGTGGCCACCCGCGCAGGCAAGTTTCTGCAGGGCTGTCACTTTGTTCCATGGTATCCCCTTGTCGCCAAAATAGCGTTTCATCATCTGCTCGCCCCACCAGTCCGGCAAACTGTCCGCAAACAATCCGAACAATGGCCCGAATTCCGGGGTGGGCGTCGTCACCGAACCATGGGTGTCATTGGGTAGGTAAACAGGTGACAGCTCGATTCCCCGCGCTGTCCACTCGGGGTCATATTCAAAAAACACCCGACCATCATCCGCCTCGGCGAGATGCCCGATCACACTGTGTTCATTTCCGCCGAGATAGAGAATTTCGATTTTCATAAAATGGGTTCGATAGACTTACTTGCCGGGGTGTTTTCTGTGTGGCGCGCGTTGGCGTTTGGTCCGCTCGACGGCATCCAGCGACTCAAAACTCCGTTGGCCACTAAAGAGCGTGCGTAAATCCGCATCCAGATCAAGCACGACCGCCACCTTGGCAAGCCGCTGCAAAGAGCCCTTGCCCTGCTGCTCCATCAGCTTCAGAGTGGAAACACTGACGCCTGCACGCTCGGCCAGTTCCTGCTGGGTCCAGCCCTTGGCAAGGCGCTGTCGGCGCAGTCGACGACCTATCGTATGAATCAGTGCATCCGGGTTGCGCAACTTAAGAGCTTCTATTTTGTCCATCTGTGACAAAAATGCCACAAATCGTCAAAATAGCAACTATTACCTGAAACCTGTTCAAAATTGCCCTTCTCCGCCGTTCACGTCTCCCAGCAGAGCGGGGTTTACCAATTGGATAATTTCTCTTTAAATAATGAAATAGACAGACTCGGTATCAATGCCCCAACAACAACGGTATCAAGTAAAACATGCCAGTTGTTGAGCAGGTCACCCACTCCTAGCAAAAACATAGCAACAGGCCCTAATACAACGCCCGAAGGAATAGCAATTTTCTTCTGCCACAAGAACGAACTTGTTGGCACCCACAAGTAGAAAGGCCAAACAATCACTAACCAAATAGAAAATATGATAACTCCTGCCCAAATCAGCACCACTAAATAATCACCTGCTTTGGTGGCGCATAACATCACAATGCTCCAATGCAATACGACAAACATCCACGCATATAGACAGGAAAGAAAGCTGTATTGCAATATGCGGATCATCGTTTGAATTTAACAGCTACGAGAAAGATGACACATATAACCCCACCCAAAAAAACAAACCATACCCAACTATGCTTATCAGGTTTTTTGTCAAAGGCTGAGTCGCTCTCTAGAGAACCCAGCGAGTATTCATTTTCACTTTTTGCTGTATTAGAGGGCACTAGTTCTTCGGTCACAATATTACCCGACACAATACCGGCAGCATTCTTTTCGACTGGTGGAGTCTTTGAAAAAATCTCCCGTAATTTCTCCACATTTCTTTGCGCCCTATTAGCTGGAATATGTGGATTTTTGAGATCATTTTTATTTCTATGTAGCATCTTACGCTGGGTTTTGATGCTTTGCTCGATATCTTCAAAGTGAGCTTCTATCTCGTTGCGATACTCGAGAATATCATCGCTATAGCTTAGAATAATATCTAAAATATGGACTTTTTCATCTAAACGTCCTTCACCTAATAAGCCAATAATCAGAGGGAGTGCTCCTTCGATACGACTTGATGCTGCAGCTTTCGCTGCTACTGATCGACTGACGGATGGCTTCTCCGCGAGAATTCTCAATAAAGTTTGGTGATACTCTTTAGAAGATTCACCAGCACTCGATAACGAACGAATTGCATAGGCTCTGACACTCCCATTTGGGTCTTTTTCTGCCGCAGAAAGGAACATATCTCTAACGCCAGAATGCGACAAATTTTTCTCTAGCTTGTAATATAGATATTTTTTGTCCGATGCGTTTAGCTCAGAAGACATTTCTCGCAATCGATCTATAGAGTCTGCCTCATCGATTTTGAGGCAAAGATCGTCAATTACCGCTCTTTGATCATTGCCAAATACGCCATAATTCAAGCTCAATAAGGCAATCACAGCCCAGATTATTTTAATTTTATAGTGCATACTATTTTTGTTTAATTAACCTAACAGGAACAGTAACAGGTTCTGTAGCAACTACCGGCAATAGAGCTAACACATCACGAGCCAAAGGAGGTATCCACTGGTAAACATGACTCGTATTCATAGGTTCAGGATCACCTTTCCCAGAATAAATAAATACCTCATATGCGGGAAACCCATCTTGCTCACCATTCATTGAATATGTTGGTATCAGTGGATCGCTCACATCGATATGAAGTAACACGTCCCAATCAATGGATGCAGCGAATACAACTATGGGTTCTGATGCCGAACCATGAATGTTATATACCGCATGTGTTGGTGTTGAACTACTATGCAAGTCGAAGTGCATGTCACTTGTATCGGCATATCCCCAGTTGGTCTTGAGAGGCGCGCCCGTCACATTATCAGCTAATGCAGCAGCGGACAGCAAATTTGGCGGATCTAGACCTTGATGTTTGGCAATAGCAACAGGATTAGCTAGGGATGTGGCTTTGTCAAAATGTTCTGTTATCCCGACACTCGGAACGTATGCTTTCGATCCATCTACGCTTTTAAATCTCGATGTAGAAAGATCAGGGTAAGGTATCACCACCCCAAATTGGGACGTTCTATATTTGGCTGATGTATGATCAAATGCTCTGTGATCCCCTTTTGCCACTTCGCCAAAAAAGAAGTCTCCATCACCAGGAATATCATGTGCTGGATGCGGTAAAGCAACCCATTGATAGGGTATGAATGTTCTGAAATAGATATCAAACTCAGCTTCTACGACGGTAAATTTGGCTTCGTCCAATACATCGCCGAACAAATATTGTTCACCTCCAATCAACAGAGATAGCTCAACTTTTTCATTACCTCTGCTTAGGCTTCGCTTCATCCCCTCAATATCCAATTCAATATTTTGGTAGGGTGAAAATCTTACTCCTGATTGGTATTCATAGGAACCGCCAACAATCTTATAGCGACTATTAGCATTAAATTTCATTTCCCATAAGATGTAGTTGCCCCCATCTATATCCACAAAAGAGGCAAAGAATGGATGTCTGGGGATACTGATTTTCGTCACAGGGGAATCGCTTGTTCTTTTGATGGCCACATAGCCACCATCCCCCATGTCCTCCTTGTCCTCTGCCAACCTACCAGTGGCAGGGTGAATAATGTCAATATCGACAGTGGTCACAACCACCCGCATCGGTTCTACAGTTTCCAGAAAGCCCTCAACATTAGATCGTTTGTCTGCCAATAAAATCTTGTTCTGATCAAACATCTTACGCTTTGGGTCATAGGATTCAATCTTGATTGTGCTACCAGAATTTTGAGGATCTACTTTGAAGGTGTAGTCGAAGTCGGCTCCGTCCGGGTTGCCGGGGTCGGTGGAGTGGTTGCCGTTGCTGCTCTGCCAGTCGATCTGGAAAGTGTAGGTGTCCTCTTTCCAGAATGCTCCCACAATTTTCTCGGCATACTGGCCATGGCCGCCGCTGCGCAGGGTGTAGTAGCGGTGTTCCTGTCCGGTGTCGGGGTCGATGCGGTAAACGTGCAGGACGTAGTCCTCGGAATGGCTGGGACTCTGATCTCCCACTCCGAGGTTAACAAGCAAGCGTTGGTCTGAAGGTATTGGCTGACCTCCATCCCTTGCATCGTTGGGGTGGGAGCCGTCGGGCGTTTCGGGGGCGCCGTCGGGGCCGTTGATCTCGTCGATGTCACTGGTGCCGTCGCCGTCGGTGTCCCCACCGGGGGTATTGGGATCGCAGTTGTAGGTGTAGAGCAGTCTGTTCAGGGTGGTAGCATCTGAGGAGTCGTTGGGATCAAGTCCGTGGTCGAGCTCCCAGCCGTCGGGAAGCAGGTCGCCGTCGCTGTCGGGGTGGGCGGGGTTGGTGTGGTGGATGTTCTGTTCGTCGGCCGAGCTGACTCCGTCGTTGTCGTGGTCGGCGCCGGGATCGTCCTGATGGTAGGGGGAGAGCCAGCGGTGGTATTCGGAGGCTTGGCGGACGCCGTCGGCGTTGAGGTCGCGCCAGAGGTTGCTGCGGTGCTCGGTGATGTCCCAGAGGCCGTCCCGGTCGATGTCGGCACGATAGAGGCTTTGTACTTCGTCGTCGGTCAGGGCGCGTCCGTGCAGCAGGATCCGGTCGAGGTGGCCGGGGTAGGTCTGGAGGTTGGGGAAGTAGTTGGCGGCTCCGAAGCGGATGTAGCCCGACGGGGTGTGGGCAAGGGTGTTTCCGCCGCCGCCCCAGTCATTACCTGTTTCCTGGCCATTGATGAAGAGGTGGTAGCGGGTGCCTCCCAAGCCGCTGCGGCGTACCAGTGCGAGGTGGCGCCACTGGCCGTCGTCGAGTTTGTCCGGTGCGCTCCAGACGCCGAGGCTCACCCAGGTTGTCGACGAGGTGTATTGGCGGAGTTCGACGGTGTTGCCGTTCCGGAGCATGAGTGTCAGCATGGGCGGGAATGTGCTGGTGCTTGAGTAGCTTCAGAGGGTGCGGTTCAGGCTGGCGCTGGCTCCTGAGAGGCTGTCTTTCTCCGGCCGCATCCAGAAGGAGAGGCTGAAGTGCAGCAGTCCGTCCATTGCCGACGAGTCTGTGGAGAGGTGGCCGCCGGAGAGACCGCAGGACCGGGAGATGACGGCTTCCGCGTTGTCGGTGCCCACCAGGCTGTTGCGGGTGAGGGGGTGGTTGTTTCCGGAGGTGTCCTGGTAGGTTGTGGTGTTGTCAGGCGCGGGCTGGATGTCCCAGCGGGCGCGGAGTCCGGCTGCCAGCGCGGGGGTGAGGTGGGCCCCGTCGGGGTCGTTGACCGCGGCGTAGACAAGGCCGTCGTCACGGATGCCGTCGGCGTCGCTGTCCTCCAGCAAGGGGTCGGTGCCGGTGCCGCCATCGCGCACCTCGTCCCAGTTGCTGATGCCGTCGGCGTCGAAGTCGTCGCTGTGCGGGTTGCTTGTGGGTTCGTCGGTGTATTTAAGGCGCAGGAAGATGCGCTCGCCGCCACAGTCGAATCCGTAGCCGAGCGGGGTGCCGTTTCCTGGTTCGATGACGGGCATGAACTGCCAGGCCACGAGGTCGAGGGAATACTGGACGAAGTAGGTGCGGCCTGTGATGCCCTCCCAGTCGAGGTTGAAGGTGTCCGCTGTCAGCGGGGTGACCCTTGGCTGCGGCTGGGCCGGCGCAAGGCTCGTGAGTCCGGCCAGAAACAGGGGAACCAGAAGCTTCATTGCCCCGCCCCCCTTTCCTCTTGCTCTTTGGCCATGTCACGTCTCCAGAAGCGGATGGTGACGGGTTCGGGCGGCCCGGGCGGAGGCTTCGGCAAGCCCGCCCGCAGACGGGCGTTCCTTGTTCTGGCTGCGTGGGCGGCGGCGAGCCGGGGCTTCTCGACACGGTAGAGCTTGTGCAGATCAGAGACGATTTTCCGCAGTCCGGGACTTGTCTGCCGGTCTTTTTCCAAGATGAAACGGGGTGTGCTGCCTCCCCTGCCAAACCTGTGGACAGGGCAGCCGTCATCCGCGGCCTGGGCCAGACCGGCCTTGTCCCCGGCGGTCGGGATCATCCAGTAGGGCTGGCCCTCCACCTTGAACTGGTCGAAGCCGGTCAGGTAATGTCCGTTGATGTTGGACCAGCAGGTGAGCTGTTCGTTTCTGTTCCAGACGGTGAGTCTGGTCAGGGTGTTGTCGCCCTCGCCGTAGACGGTGGAGGATACGACGATGAACTCGGTGGACAGGGGCTTCCCACCACCCGCCAGGGGTGTGGTCCGCTCCTTCACCGGCGGGGCGGGCGGTGACGGCTTGTCCGGCTTCTGCGCCTCCTGAGGCGGCTCGACTTCCTGGATGGTCACACTGCGTCCGTTTTCCAAGCGGGTGAAGGTTTGTTTTGCCTTGTAGTCAGGCTTTTTTCGTGGGGGGGATGGTTTTCCAACCAAGGCTTCTCCTGTCCAGAGATTACCAGTTAGACCTGTATCTAGCGGGGTAGAGTTGTTTTCAGAAGCCAGACAAATAGGAACAAGTGCAAGTGCCACGATGGCAAAAAACGTCAGAACAAATAACAACACACGAATATTCATTTTTTGGGGGGTATAGTATTGGAACCAAACAAAGGGAGCCATCCCAGGTGGACGGGGAGTTAAGAAGATCGAAACAGGTCGACCGCGACGATCTTTGGCTTCCCAAAAAGGTCGGCTTGGACATACACCGCCGCCTCCCCGACCTTTGTCGGTTTGGCGACGAGTTTGTGGTACTCATCGAACCACCTGTTTCGAGGCTTCTTAATTCCCCACCCAATGATTGTTAGGCAAGACTCAAAGAGCAGATTCAATTTGCACAGTCAACTATTTTTGATTGATTATTGATTCCCATAATGTAAGCAATGCTATACGTATCACTGGGGAGATACGCACCTTCACTCAGAAGGTTGTGGCGGCACATACTTCCTAATAAATGTCATCATTAGACAGAACTACTTTCACTAAAACCGCGGCTTTTCTTTTTGATTGCCACTTGCCCGGATTGCAGACAATGACAGGGCATGCAAATCCAGTCGGCCACATTTGAAACCAGCTCCCCTGACCTGGCCACGTGCCCGGAGTCCAGCCTGCCTGAGTTTGCCTTCATCGGCAGGTCGAACGTCGGTAAATCATCGCTGATCAATGCGCTGACCAACAGGAAGGACCTCGCCGTGGTTTCCAGCACCCCGGGGCGCACACGGTTGATTAACTTTTTCCTGATCAACAGGAAATGGTCGCTGGTTGACCTGCCCGGATACGGCTACGCCAAGGCAGCGGGGCATCACCGTGGAAAATTCAACGAGTTTGTCTCCGACTACCTGGTCAACCGTGGAAACCTGCGTTGTGTCTTTGTATTGATCGATTCCCGGCTGACACCGCAGAAACTGGATCTCGAGTTCACCGCCTGGCTGATCGAATACGAGGTCCCCTTTGTGCTGGTCTTCACGAAAACCGACAAGATGAAACCTGGAGCCGTGACGCGCAACATTGATTTGTTCAAGGAGGCGATGTCCGAATTTTGTGAAGGCCTGCCAAGGGTCTACATGACATCAGCCAAGACGGGTGACGGACGTAAGGAGATCCTCCATTTTATCGGCGAGGCCGTTGCCATGCGATAGCGTTGGGCAAGCTTGCAAGCTGCCCTGCTTTTACTCAACAATCCCGTAGGCAGCAAGGGCGTCCAGGATTTCTTGGCGGGCGTTGGCAATTTCCGGAACCGGCTGTCCGGTCAGTTGTTCCGCGGTGTTTTTGTAGAGCTCGCTGGTTGCCATCAGGGCTTCGACGGGGACTTTGAACGACTTCCCTAACTCCTCGCGCTCAGCCATCCGCTCCTTGTTGAGCAGGACATCCGCTTCCGGCACGGAGTCACAGAGGAACTTGCGGAACATCTCCTTGGAGTTTTCCACGATCTTGCCTTCGGCATAGGCTTCCTTATCCCAGTAACGGGATGAATCCAGCGTGCCGACCTCGTCGATGTAAATCATCGAATAACCATCGCCCGATGAGTTGGGCACATAGCCGAATTCAAACTTGGTATCCACCAGCAACTGGCCAGCGTTGGCCGCCTGGTCGGAAATCATCTTGAAGCCCTCTGCGAGCAACGTCTCATAGCGCGCGACATCCCCAGGCTGACGGAAGGCAAAGGCCTGGTGGTTTGCAAGGATCTGCTCCCGGGAAACATCCACATCGTCCTTTTCCGGAACGCCGGGAATGCCTGCAAGGATGCCTTTGGTGGAGGGTGTGATCAGAAGCTGGTCGAGCTTCTGCCCGTTTTCCAGTCCTTCCGGAAGCGGGATACCGCAAATGCTGCGTTCGCCCCGGGCATAACCGCGCCACATGCTGCCGGTGATGTACTGCCGGGCAATCCCCTCCACCATCACGGGGGCGGCTTTTTGCACAATCCACACCAGGGGATGGGGTGACTCCAGGATATGATTGCCCGCCAGGCCTGCTTTTTCAAATTCCTGGAACCAATGCAGTGCCGTGGCATTGAGGGACGCCCCCTTGCCGGGAACCCCCTGCAAGCCGTCCTCCCCCTGCCAGATGATTTCATACGCCGAGATCCGGTCGCTGATCACCATGACAGCCAGCGTGGTGCCGGGAGCCACATCATATCCACGCTCGCCGATGATCCTGGCACTGTCTTCAGCCGTCAGCCAATAAACCGACCGCACTTTGCCGCTGTGTACGTTTCCTTCGTGCCTGATCGGCAAATCGTCTGTCTTTGCAATTGCGAGGTGTGCCAAGCTCATGGTTTCTAATGTATGGGTTTGTCGGGTGGGTTGATAATACGTGATTAACTATGCGAGCACCGGGTTCCGGTCAATGCTAACTGATCATTATGTCGGAATTGAACCGGTCAGGAAAAACCGGACAGTTTGCTGGCCCGGGGGCCGCCGTATACATCAAATCCAACCATTGCGCACGGCGGTGGCGACGGCGGCTGCGACGTTGTGGACCTGGAGTTTGTCGTAGATACGACGCATGCGCTTGTCGATGCCGTGCGGGGACAGGTTCAATTTTTCCGCGATCTCCTTTTTTACCAGGCCATCGCTGAGTAGTTGGAGGACTTCAAGTTCGCGGGCGTTGAGTATCCGCCCTCCTTCCCCGGGTGCTTCGGGCTGGATGCGGCGAATCAGCTGCATGGTGATGTGTGCAAGCTTGGGGTCGATGCTTGCCCCGCCTTGATAGACCTCCTCAATACTGCCTAGTATTTCACTACGGGTGGCGGTTTTGAGCAGGTAGCCGGAGGCTCCGCGGGTGATCGCCTGCAGTACATGAACTTCATGGTCGGATTGACTCAGAATGATGATGCGGCTTGGGGGCGACAGCTCCAGGAGGCGTGGGATGGCATCAAGTCCGTGTGTGCCCGGCATCTTCAAATCCAGCAGGATAATGTCAGGCTGCACTCCCCCGTCGCTCAAAAGCTGGAAGGCTTCATCACTGGTCGACGCTTCCGCCGCACAATGGAACCCCTCTTGTCTGTTCAGTGAGGAGCTAATGGCATGGCGGAACACGGTGTTGTCCTCCACCACCATAATCTGGATAGCTTGTTCGCTCATAGTTGTTTCTCCAATAGGATTGCTGTGCCGCCATCGGACGGTGTGGAAAATTGAAGTCTTGCGTTGAGTTTCTGCGCCCGCGTAGTGAGGTGGGCAGGAGGGCGGGTCTTGCTGTCGTCGAGCCCCTTGCCATTATCGACGATGGAGAGTGTCATTTTCTGAGCGTTGAAATGCAAGTTGATATCCACGTCCGTGGCATCGGCGTGTTTCACGATGTTGTTCAGAGCCTCCTTGAAAAACAGGAGTAGATGCCACTTGTCTTTCGGTTCGAGTTTACTGACATGTCTGTAGCCCTCGACGTCAAATTGATACCGGTGTTGGGTCAGAAGGATTTTGGCTGTTGTCTGCATTTCTTCGAGCAGCTTTCCGGTGACGTAGCGGGATTCGAGAAAGCGTACCAGGGAGCGTGCGTTGACCGCGCTACTCCGCGCGACGTTTGCAATGTTAGTGAGCTGCGGAATGTGATCCTCCGGCATGTCTTCCTCATTTGCGAGCTCGTCGGAAAGCAGCGCAATGCCGCTGAAGTTGCCGCCAATTTCATCGTGCAGGTCGGCGGCGAGGTCCTCGCGTAGGCGAAGGATTTGTTGTTGGCGGACGATGCGTTGCCATAAATAGACTGCCAGCGTGATAAATAATACGATGCCGATGCCCCACCTCAAGCCTTGTGCGATGCGTGTTTGGCGGAGATACCGGTCCTGCAGCACCGTATTTAGCGCTGCGAGCTGGACTTCCAGTTCGTTACGCTTTGCCAGTCCGGTTAACCAGGAGCGCAGTGGAAGGATGGTGCCGTTAGAAGACATGCCGTCGACCAGCATCGAAGGGGGGAAATGTTTGATATCAATGTCGTGTGAGAAATCCACATCCATACCACGGGATACGACCTCGCCTTTTGCCAGGACTTCGATTTCTGCAAATGCAAAAATGGAACCTTTCCGCTGTGGGTGTTGCGGTAAACTGCTGGCACTGATCCGGACATAGCGGCCGCGGGTACCGTTTGCGGAAAAGCAAACAAGCCGGTGGCCCGGAGATAAAAACCCGGCAGATCCGGCTTGGAAAATGGTCGAGGGCGAGCTGAATCCGGCATCTTTGGAGACCTCGATATCGAACCTCCTGGGGAAGCCCATGGCCGCTTTATGGAATACGGCGAAGTTCCGGTCCGGATGTAACGGGTAGAGACGGACTTCATCTATCTGCTGTTCACTGCCGAGATCGATTGTGATGGTTGCCGGGCTGTTCGTCCTTGCCGGAACAAACATACGGCTGCCGTTGATACTACTCTCTCCCCTGGTGCTGGGAACGGTATAGGGCAGGTAGCCATCGGTCAGGTATTGCTTGTGCCAGGTGGGGTTGTGTCGCGTCCAGTGACGGGTGGACACGGGTTTGCGGAGCGCCAGATTGTGATTGCCGTCGAAGACCAGTAGCTCGCTCAAGCAATAGATGTATCCGGCCTCGTCAAACACCTGATGCAGCTCCATGGGGATAAACCGGACCCGCTGGGCTGCAGCCCCCGGACAGTCGATAATGACTGGAGACTTGCTGGGAAAAGGTGTCAGGGGCGCTGTGGCGGAGTCGAACAATAACTGGCCGATCTCATCCTCTGCGCTGCTATAGCTTCGTATTTGGAAGTTCCTGGGGAATGCAAAGGTGGAGGATGCTTGGTTCTCATCGATGAAAACAACGGGCACCAGCATGATACAGTCAAACTTCCTACGCTCCCCGAGGTCGACCTCCACCCAGGATTTCTCCGGTTTGTTGTCCTTTCCATTGATCCGTAGTCCCAGGGTGCCACCGGATTCTCGGATGAGCCGCAACGGAAGCTGATCAAGCTCGGCCTGCGTGGTTTTGATCGCCTCTTCAATTTCCTCGATGGAAAGTTCGGAATAGGAATCCTCGGCAGCTGTGGCAGCGGAAAGCATGCCCTCGGAGGCTAGAAGCACCAGTGCCAGTGCCGCCCCAAAAAGTAATCTCTCTGGCCAATACATCATTTGATACGGTCAGGATGAATCGGTCGACCATAACAAACAATACCAAATTCAAGCGGCGCGATCGCGCACCTAGCCAGATGGACTCATATTGGCCAGTTTGCCCGACATCGATTCTGTTGCAGTTTCTGTCACCCCCCTATTCTGAGTTGATGCACCGACAGGTGTTGGTTCCAAGAAAAAAAAGGGCGCGATCGCGCCGTAGACAGCGCTGGGGGTTTTAGATAGTATACATCTCGAATGGCGAAGATCAGGCTTTCCCATTTCGATGGAAAGCGAGTCACGACGTCGGATCTAGCCCGAACAAAAATACATATCATGAAAAAGACCTCTATCACATCTCTTGCAAGCGCACTACTCGTTGGCGCCACTTCTGCGGCCACGATTGTCTACAATTTCGAAACAGCGGGTAATATAGGTGACAATGTCTATGGAACGGCATGCGATACTTACTCAGGCGCGGATTCAATCACAGGCCCAGGCCTCTCACCTGGTGCATTTGTATTGCGTGACAGCCGAGACCAGGGGCAAATTGGAAACCAGACCCCAGGTAATACAGGTGTCGGGCGAGCCGGAATTACGGCAGAGGGAAATGATTGGACTGCTGGCAATAAGTCACAGACGATGTCATTCTCAGTCGATATCGCCGCAGGCGCGGATGCGGATCTCACAACAATCAGTTTCTCACACGGTTATTTTAACGATGCCAATAGCAACGCATCGACTTCAGGTATCATATGGTATCTGCAAGTGGAAGAAGGTGCCAACACTTACAATTATGACAGTAGCTCCACAACCTGGACACATAATGGCGGCGCTAATTTTCAATGGAATCCCAATAATCCCTACACGGTCACATTGGATTCAGCCTTGACCGCGCTATCCGACACCACGGTGACTTTCACTTGGGGCTTTGACGGCCAGCGAAGCAATAACTTAGATAACCAATCCAACTGGTTAGACGATATTACCCTTACATATACCGCCGTTCCCGAGCCATCCACCACGGCCCTTCTCGGCCTCGGTGGGCTTGCCCTCATCCTGCGCCGCCGGAAATAGAAAAATTTGAAATCAATGTGTTTTAGCCTCTCCGGAAATCTGGGGAGGCTTTTTTCTTGCGCGAATCAAAATGCCTCCAAGTCCAACACCCACTCTAACATGCCTGGTGAGATCACGATTATTTCTTTTCTAAGCGGTTTATTGTTTGGCCCGGCTACCGTTCAAGCTGGTGCGGTCAGCTATGGTTTTAATGATGCCACCAAGATCAACGGATCGGGGGCGGCTATCGTTTACACGGCACCGGATACGAATACGCTTGGCGCAGGTTTGACCTTCAGTGATTTTGAGTTGACGGATAATGCGAGTGCCGATCACTACGGTCGGATTGTCAGCAGTATCAATGGCACTGCGCTGGGCAGCTCCAAGGCCGCTGTCACCAGCCGTGGCACTGCACCGGGCGGGAACGCGATGCATTTCACTGTGAATGTCCCGGCAGGGAGAACACTTGACCTAAACTCGATTTCCTTTGATTACGGTTTTTATAGTTCGCTGAGCACTGCCGCGGACAATGCATGGGTGCTGAGTATCACCGTTGGTGGTGTCACCACTGAAGTCGGAACGGGTGGTTTCACCCATGATGGCGGAACCGATTACCAGGAACCCGCCTCGGCCGCTGGCAATGTTGATCTGTCGAATTTCACCGGACTGACCAACACGACAGTTACCTTCCATTGGCAATGCAACTCAACGGCAACACATACATTTACATCCCGCGCCCACACCATCGATAACATTCAAGTGACCGGGGCCCTTGAGGTCATTGCCGGCTTCCCGTCCATCGTTTCATTCTCAGTGGATGACCGTGCCGTGCCGCCGAACACGCCGGTAGTGCTCAGCTGGGATACCACGGATGCGGATACGGTCACGTTGAGCACAGTCGGATCAGTAGCTGCAAGCGGATCAGCGAACGCGCAACCTGCGGTAACAACCACCTATACCCTCATTGCCAGCAATGAAGTCGGCACGGTTCAGACCGATCTGAAGGTGACGATGCTACCTGACAAACCTAACATCCTGCTGATGCTGGTCGATGACTGGGGGGTGACCGACCTGTCCGTGCCATTCGCCTACAGCGTATACGACGACACTGGCACGCCGCTGATTACCAACCTGAATATCCTCCATAAAACGCCCAATCTTGAAACGCTGGCATCCCAGGGCATGAAGTTTACCCAGGCCTATGCCACGCCCAAATGCAGTTCGTCCCGTGCATCGATCCTAACCGGATTACATCCAGCGCGGCACGGTATTACCTATCATCTGGCCTTCGATGGCGACATTGGAACTGGTCCGAACAATTGGCGTCACAAGGGGTTTGATGCGTCCGATGTCACCCTGGCCCACATGCTGGCGCCCGAGGGTTACCGTGCCATCCATTGTGGAAAATGGCATTTGGGAGGAATTGGCGACTATGCGCAATTCCCAACGGCTGTCGGATTCGACATCAATATCGCGGGTTCAAATAGCGGCCAGCCAGCACGTTATGTGGCCAATGCGTCGGATGGTTATGAGGGGACCAATCGCGCGATGCCAAACATGGATCATTACAAGGGAACTGGAATGTATTTGACCAGGGCGCTGACCATTGAGTTAAACAAGGCAATGGGCAATGCTGTCGGTGCCGGCGAACCCTTCTTCGCCTACATGTCCTACTATGGCGTACATGACCCTGAAACGACCAACCCTGATGCGACCGGCGATTACAGTGACGCATTCAATGCCGACCACAAAAAATTCTGCACCATGGTGGAAGCCATTGATGTTTCACTTGGGGATGTCATCCGTCATCTGGAGGAACTGGGTATCGCCGAGGAAACCCTGATTATCCATCTGGGGGATAACGGCAGTGAGAACCCCGTTCACAGAACCACCCAGGGCCAGCTTCCCGCCGCGCCCTTCAACGATTTTCCGATGCGCGGGATGAAGAATGATGGGACCTACCAGGGCGGCTGCCGTGTTCCGCTCATGATTTCGTGGGCAAAACCGACCACCAACCATCCGATGCAGCAGAGCCATCCCATTACCTCTGGTGGCGTCGAGCACGACATTGTGGGCATCGAAGACATCGCCCCGACATTCTGTCGCTCGTTGACGTGACCGCATCCCATTTTACCGACGGATATGATCTCAGCGGCTACCTTCGTGGAGAAGATGGGTTCCATCGCCCGCAGCGGTATCTGCTGCACTACCCGAACGGGAGCAAGGGGTGGTATCGCGAGGGAGACTGGAAGCTCGCCTATCGCTATAGCGATGATTCATTCCTTCTCTTCAACCTCGCTACCGACCCTACCGAATCGAACGATGTCGCTGCATCAGAACCTGCACGGGTCGTGCGGATGGCGCGGGCGATGGCACGGGAACTGGACGGAAAATGGGGAAGTCTGGGCACTATTTGGCCGATTACCGGAAGTGCAACACCGAGACCAGCTACCGACGATCCCTTTGCCCTCCCCTATCACGTAGATGGTCGCAATACCGTTGATACGGACGGCGACGGACTTGCCGACCTACTGGAGGATATCGATGGCGATGGTTTGGTCGGCCTCACAGAAACGGATTCTGACAACCCGAATACAGACAACGATAACATCGATGACTATTCCGAGCTGCGCCTGGACCTTGATCCATTGGATCCGAATTCATCCTTTGCAGTCCGGCCATCACTTCTGTCAGCGTCCTCCATGAGACTGGCCTGGCCATCGGCACCGGGCTTGTCATTCAACATCCTGTACAGCGATGATCTGTCGACTCCGGTCAAGGACTGGGCAGTCTTGATCCCGAATGTCGATGCCCACAGCACGCTCTCTGAAACCACCCAGGATATCCCGGTCGGTTCAGCAAGGAGGTTTTTCTCCATCGAGTTACTGCCGTGAGCGACCGGTCCGGGAGCAGGAGGCCAGGAGAGGCAATGCCCAAAACCTCAGAGCGCGCAACATGCTGGACACCACCGTTTGAGGTGTGGCTACCCGTTCTACCACAGCTGGTCCGAGGTCGATGGGATCGCTCGAAAACATCACCATCACCACATGAGGAGTCTGACGGGCAGGCCTGGAGGTTTTTCGCAATATGGAAATTTCCCCGATTGGGTGATTGAGTTTGCTCGACATTCACGCCCTCGGATTCCAGTCTTTGCCTATGCAAGAAACCACGGATCAGATTAGGGATTTCCTACAATTTATTGCCCTGCAGTTTATCGAACATCCAGATCAGGCCCAGCTCCGTGTTGCCGAGGTCGGCGAGGGGCGTGTCAGTTTCCGGCTCATTGTTGCGCAGTCTGACGTTGCCATGCTGATAGGCCGCAATGGTTTTACCGCCAGCGCCATCCGCAATGTGATGAAGGCCGCCGCCGCGCGCCACGGCGTCCATGCCAGCCTCCAGATTCACTCACACGAGGAGGAACGCCAGCGTATGGCAGCCATCGAGGCCGGTGAAATCATCGATGACGGTGCGCCTGAAGAATCAGACCATGGCCCGGAAAACCCGGGGAATGCTGAGGAATGATCATTCCTTGGGATTCATCATTCGCCGCCTTGCGTAGCCAGTCAATCCAAGGTAGAATACCACATCATGCTGCGCCGACGCATTTTCCACCATATCAGATTCATCGTTGTGCTCTGCATGGGCCTGGCGCTTGGCGGGCTGGCCGGTGGCGTGTATTACTTGAACCAATCAGGTCTCAACGACCACTGGCGTGAGCGGATTGCCCATGAGCTGGAGAACCTCGGAGTGGTTGCCGACTTTGAGAGCCTGCGCTTTGAACCCACCCGTGGCCTGGTCGCCAAAGGCGTGCGTGTTTATGCTGACGATAGCCGGGAGGAAGTCGTCGCCCGGCTCGAGCACCTGGTGATCGATGTCGATAAAACCAAACTCATGCGGGGTAAGGTCAGGGTGAACAATGTCTCCTTGAAAAAGGCTGACATCTCGCTGCCCATCGATCCTGATGACCCGGAAGGACCGCGGGTCGTGATGCACGACCTCAAGGGTGACATGTTTCTCCCCGATAAACGCACAATCGAAGCCCGGGGCGTGCGCGGCATGGTTGCTGGTATCCGTCTCTCGCTCGACGCCCATATATGGAGCGAGCATCTCTCGGCCCCCAAACAACCCAAACCCGTCAAGGACGCCCGCGTCGCAAGGGTCAAACTCATCGCCCGCATCATCCAGGAGATCAACGAGTGGCATTGGCCGAAAGACAAATCCCCCGAACTCAAACTCTATCTCGAAGGCAACGTCGATAACCCGGACTCTGCCCGGCTCGATTTTATCCTCAAAGCCTCGGAGCTTGAGCGCAATGGCTCGATCCTCAGGGATGTTGAAATCCGTGGTGATTACAAAAACAAACTTGTCACGCTGGACAGGATTTCAATGAGGGACAGCTCGGGGAAACTCGAGGCCCGTGCCGACTACCGACCGCTCCTGCGCGAAGGTCGCTTTGAGGCTGAATCCAGCCTGCATCTCCAGCGGCTTGCCAGGCAGTTGTTCGACGTCGATATCATGACCCAGCTGACCTTCTCGACGCCTCCCGTGGTGTCGTGTACCGGCGAAATCAGCCTCGATGAGAACTACCAGCCGGACCTCCTGGTGACAGGTCATGCCACGATCAGTGATTTTTCATGCCTGGGGTCACGTTTCAAACACCTCAAAACCGACTTTTCCACCCAAGGCACCGATGCCTTCCTCACCGGCCTGCACGTCACCCACGCGCAAGGTGAACTGAAAGGGCGTATCCTGCTGAAAGATGCCACGGTCCGGTACGAGGCCTATTCCACCCTGCCCCCGTCTGCCTACACGCCTTTTCTCGCCAATACAGGGATCGAACGCGCACTTGAACGCGCCGAGTTTTCCGACGCATCGAAGGTGATGATCACCGCTGCCGGGTCGATGAACCGTTACGACCTCACCCAGTGGGAAGCCGAGGGGCATGCTAGTATTGAGAATTTTTCTTTCAGGGACACATCCCTGCACAGCCTGTCGGGCGACTATGCATTAAGCCAGCTGCATTCCAGTTTCACCAACGTTAAGGCCAATTTTGATTACAAGGACTACATCTTGAGACGTCGACACGGCGGGCCGTCGTCGGCGCGTGTCAGCGCGGCATCGATCACTGTGGATGTCGACAAAAACCTTGTTAGCCTGCAACACATATCAGGCACAGCCTGGCCCGCCCCCATTGTCAGGCTCTTCGTTCCGGGGGTTGCCAACCACGTCGAGCAGTACCAATTCCACCGCCCGCCCAACTTGTCTGCCAGCGGCGCGTTCGACCTGCGGCTGGGCGGCAACCAGACAAACTTCACCATTGACCTGAGCAGCCCGGGGTCAATGAATTATCAATTCCTGGACGAGCCACTCACATTAAGCCGACTCAAGGCGAAGGTCAGTATTCGGGATGACCGGGTGGATGTCAATAATCTGTCGTTCTACACCTTTCAGGGGGCCTGCAGCGGCAATGTCCGTGTCTTCACCTCCCATCCTACCCAAACGAAATACAGCGGCGATATGCAGTTCCGCAGGATGCACCTCAAGGATATCGGGGCACTTTACAAATTCGACAACGCCGAGCGAGGGCTCCTCACGGGTAGAATCGACTTCAGTGGTGCCGACGACAATATGCGTATGTTCAACGGCAAGGGCTCGCTCGCCTTGGAAAAAGGCAACCTGTTTTCCGTTCCCATACTTGGCCCGCTGTCCCCCCTCATCGGAGTTGTGTTAGGAAAGAGAAACCCCACCGAGGAAACGGCGAAGGACGCCTCCTGCACGTATGTAATCCGCAATGGCGTGGTGTATTCGAATGACTTCCTCGCCACCACCCGCTCGCTCAAGTTCACCGGCGAGGGAAACATCGATTTGCAGAAAAAAGACATCGACCTGTTAGTGCGGATGAATGCCCGTGGCCTGTTTGGCGTCATCGCGCTCCCGCTGAGGCCTTTCATGGGACTGTTTCAATTCAAGGGGACGGGACCGATGATGGACCCCCATTGGAAAACAACGATGTTCACCACTCCCGCCCGGGGCAAGCAGGATCCTATTTTCCGCAAGCCGCCCAAAGCAAGGGTGATCGCGGAGTAGGCCTTCCCGGGTGTCCGTGCAGATAAAATTCGTTAGGTATGGGACTTGCCGGGGTTCCTGATGGCTCCCAAAATCATCCCGCATCCCCCTACAATGATAAGGGCTGGAAACCAGACCGTGTATCCTGCTGCTTGGGTATCGTGTTTTAAAATAGCCAACTCAGGTTGCCCGGGATTCACCCAGGCGGTATGGCCGGATCCCGCCGGATATTCACTAGCGAGCTGCTGCACCGCCGCCGCACTTTTTGTCCACCTGGCACCCCGTGGTGTGAGCCTGTCCGAGCTGTAGTCCGTTCCTTGATAACTATAACCAAAGAGGATGTTCAGGCGGAACTCGGTCGGGGACCCATTGACATGCCGTTCGTCCACCACGGAACGCAACACAACGGCATCCACCTGCGGCCAGTCACGGCTCGCCTTGGCATGCATGTAACTGCGGATCATCAGCCATTCAAAAACCCCGCCAGCGAATATCAGCATCACCCCGATCATACAGAGAAACAACTTCCCTGCCTTGTTACTGGTTTCTACCATACTGGACTTGGTGTTGCTGGTTTTTGGAACCTGGTCTTGAAAACAGGTCAGGCATGGATCAGATGAATGGAATCGACCACCTGCCCCTCCTGGACCATATCGGATATCACGACCAATGGGGTTCCCTCCACCACGGCGCCCTCGGCCTTCAACGTTTCAATCGCACGATGAAGCATGGCGTCCTGGCCCCCTTCAAAATCGAGCTGCCTGGCCACAACCCCCCTTGCCAGGGTGATCTTGCGACAGGTCTCGGCATCCGGGGCAAATGCATGCACACAGGAATGAGGCCTGAGCAATGAAGTCTGCACCGGCATGTTACCCCGTCGCGTGAATACCACAATCCTGGCCTCCGGGATGGAATCGGATAGCTGGATCGCCGACCGGACGGTTTTTTGTCGCTCGGTTTTAAGCTGCGCCTCTTTGCCGTAGCCCATCCCACCGGTGCGTTCAATCCTGCGGGCAATACGGTCGAGTATTTCCACACATTCCAATGCATATTTCCCAACACTGGTTTCTCCACTCAGCATGACGGAGTCGGCTTCTTCAAAGACCGCGTTGGAAACATCCGTCACCTCGGCCCGGGTGGGTGTCGGATTGGTCAGCATCGACTCCAGCATATGCGTGGCTACGATGACACGCGTCCCCAGGACCATACAACGTTTGACGATCTTGCGCTGGATGATCGGGAGCTCTTCAATATTCACTTCGATCCCCAGATCACCTCGTGCCACCATGATGATGTCAGCTTCCGCGATGATCTCATCAATATTCCGTACCGCCTCCTGGTCTTCGATCTTGGCAATTATCTGGGCATTGCCACCTCTTTCGACCATCGCATTCCTGAGCTCCCGGACATGGTTGGCATCACGGACAAACGATCCTGCGATAAAATCCACCCCGCAATCACACGCGACGGCTAAATCCTGGTGGTCCTTGCGGGTCAAGGCAGGAAGGTTGAGCCTGACACCGGGTAGGTTGATGTGGCGTCGACTCCCCATGGTGCCTTGTGTCTTCATCTCGCACAAAATCCTCCCAGCCCCGGTTTCCTTGATCTGCATCAGCAGATTACCATTGTCCACGATCAATCGGTCCCCCACGGACACATCCGCCATCAGTCCTTCATAGTTGACGGTGGTCGACAGTTTGACGCTGGGCTCCATGCCGGTTTTCCGGAACTCCACGGTATCACCGATATTCAGGACCAGCTCACCATCCACGTCGCCTGTTCTGATCGATGGACCCTGGAGGTCAACCAGGATGCCGGTGTGTTTGCCAAGGCGGTCGGAGATTTCCCTGATCCGCGGACAGATATCACGCACCCAGGCATGTTTGGCATGACTCATGTTCAAGCGGAATACATTGGCACCACGCTCTATCAAGGCCTCCAGCATTTGATCCGATTCCGTCGCGGGCCCCAAAGTGGCAATAATGCGGGTCTTCCTGTTTTTGTTAAGGTGCATGGCTCACAAATAGCCAAATGACCGGGGATGACAATTTTCAAATCTGTCAATCGATGTCACAACATCGCAAGGGAACCGATCGTTATTATTTTCAAAATCTGTAGCATCACCTCTTGACGAATCCTGTTTGATATGTTCCAACTACGCCCGTCGTCCACAGCGACCCCATCAAAGGACCGATGGCTGAGTGGTCGAAAGCGCTCCCCTGCTAAGGGAGTATACCCCAAAAGGGTATCCAGGGTTCGAATCCCTGTCGGTCCGCCACCCCCCTTCCCTTTGTTTACAAGGGTTCGCGGGCACCGGCCACGCTCCGGATTTGGTTTTCATACACTTTTCATACAAACCGGGGGTCTATTTGTTAGGTATCAGCACCCGTTTGGGACTGAATTCACTCCTCGCCGGGCCCGTTTCGACCGACCCCGTTTCGGTGTTTCCAAAGCACTTGCCCGGCAATGGAGAAATCCCGGGGGGGCGTCCGGCACCTACTTCCAGATCCGCCCCCCAGGGTTCGCGATGGCACCCCGGCGACATAGGAGTCCCCTCCAAGCCACCCCACCCCAGTGAATGAGGATCGCAATCGAAGGAGTGACAGACAACATTACGCAGGACAAAACAAGGGAACAACGCGGGAGGATAAGTGGGATTCGTAAGGACAAAGGAGGTCTCTAAAGCAGTATTAACGATGGATTTAACGCAGTATTAACGATGGATTCCAGACGGACAGAGATAACCGTCGCGTTATCTCGTCTCTTTTTCTTTGCTGTTTTGCAAAAACGGGAAAAGTTACTTGGACCACTTGGACCAAGGGGGGTAATTTTCGTTAGGATTTGGTCATAAGTGTCTCATTATCAATATACAACAAAAGACAAACAAAAAAGATGAACACAACGGAAAAGACAGAAATAGCTCCAAAAGTGGTCCAAGCAACTTCCTTCGTGGAGAACGAATCCACGAAGACAACGGAAGATCAGGGGTTGCAGGCCACCGAGGGGCAAAGCACAGACTCCAAAGGAGGGCGTGTGGTCGTCAACGCCGGCGTCGAACCCGAACCCCATTCAGTGGGGGAAAGAATGGTGCTGATGATGGTCGAGCGCCGCTCTGGGCTTCCTATCCGTGAGCACATCACACTGTGCGGCATGGAGCCTTACCTCCTCATGGACTCAATTACTCCGGTCATCGCCGTCCGGGGTAAGAAAGGGAAGCATCAGAAGACGGTGGCGGCCGAAGTGTTCAATGCGGTCCTTCCGTGGGGTCTTCTCGACAAGCGCCTTCGGGTGGCGGCGACACCAGTAGAGATGGCCGGGCAATCCCGCCGACAGCTAAAAAAAAGACCCACCCCGGCCGGAGCCGGGGCGGGCTTTTGATGTGGGTTTAGTCGCAGGGCCGTCGTGTCGGGGGCGACGGGTATCCAGGGGTTTCTAGCCGACGGGCGCTGTCCCGGGTTTGTATTTCAACTGCTCGGTGGTGCAGTCGGTGTCGGGGATGTCGTTGCGCTCGTGGAGGTAGACGGGCTGGTAGATGGAGCCGCTTTCCCGGAAGGCGTAGAGGTAACGGACTTCCACGATGGCTCCGGTTTGTGGGACCGGGTGGTTGGGTGGGATCGTGACGTTTCCCGCCGGCAGGAGGGCGTCCGACTCATCCCCGGTGCCATAAAGGCCGAGGCAGACGCTTCTCACCCGGTTGTGGCCGCTGACGACGAAGGAC
>JACKQB010000009.1 GCA_024233115.1 Akkermansiaceae bacterium | reverse complement strand
AACCGGGGCGCGGCCATTGAGTGGAGTGGGGTGGCGGAAAAAACAGACCCGGCTCTACTCGATGCGGCAGCTGGTCAAGGAGCGTCTGGAATAACGGGAAACAGCGCCGGAAAGTGATCCGTTGCACGATGAAGGTAGAAACAAAAGGTCCGCCCTATGGAGGGGGGGCCTATGGAGGGGGAAATAGAGGCGAGATAATTATATACCTTCCTAACAAGCGAAGTCTTTCCCAAGTGTCAGGCGTTCTTGAGTGGGTAGGGTAAAACTTATTCCGTAAAGTTGGCTATGATTACTGACTGCTAGGAAGTTTGTCGACAAGGTATTCAGAAACGTGCGCGATCGTTTCGGTGCAAAACGCAAGAGCGGTGCCCAAGCGATTTTTCGGCACGGTCCAACAAGCCAACGAACATCGGCTGATCAGTGGCAGCGCGTGCTCGAATATTTTAGACAAAAGTCAACAGGCGGATCGCTGCCGTGTCGGAACCGGAGGCGATGACCTCAAAGATCCTCACAAAGCAAAGATCCTTACAATCCAAAGATTCATATGAACCTCTCCATCAGAAAACACCTGCTTCTCCCCATGATCGCCGCCACGGCCTGCCTGGCTACCGCCGATGCCGCGCCCAAACACCATTTGAGCGACTTCAAACCCGGCGAACTTGTTTCCGGCCCGAGCGTCGATTTTACAAAAATGGCCGGCAAGGTGGTGGTCATCGACTACTGGGGTGTCCATTGTCCGCCCTGCCTGGCCTTGATGCCCCACGTGGCAAAACTGCACAAGCGTTACGCGGACGACGGCCTGGTTCTGGTCGCTGCCGAGTCGCAGGGATCTCCTGTTGCGGCGATCAAAAAAGTGGTGAAGAAACACCGCCTGGCCTGCACGGTGACCAAGTTCATCCAGGGCCCGAAGCTGTCCAAGGGAATCCCCTACATGGCGGTTTTTGATGTCGAGGGCAAGATGGTCTATGCCGGCTACCCCGGCAGCGCGGCCGACCGAGTGATCGCAAAGGAACTGAAACGTGCCACTCCGGGGGCTGCCCCTGCCGCTGATGCCCCTGCGACCGATGCCGCAGCAGGTCCACTGGTGAAACACCGCACCTGGACCAATTCCGATGGACGCGCCATGTCGGCGGAGCTGATCTCCCTTTCCGGAAACATGGGAACCTTCCGCAAGATAGGCGGCGCTCCCTTTACCTATGACATTACCCAGCTCTCAGAGGAAGACCAGAAACTCATCCGCGCCGCGGGCACACACTGACCCTCCCACTGAACCAGCCGGAAGCTTCCTAACATCTCCCGATGCTGGTTTGCGGTGTTTTTGGTTTCCTGCGATCGCTGGCAGGCGATGAGCTGGTTGGCAAATACCACCTGTATCACTGCGCTCTACCAAGACGGGAGGGGCACTTTTCCTCCGTCTCTATGCCACGATCGTTCTGCTGACGCATGAATGCATCCAACGCGTCTGAGAGTTTCTTTTTCGTTTCCAACAGCTCTGGTGAGTTGGCCAGGTTATGAAGCTCGTAGGGGTCTTTGGTCAGGTCGTAGAGTTCCTCATAGGGGCGTTTTTTGAACAAGGCCAAACGTGACTTGACCGCAGGGGAGTCTTTGGCTGCGGCAACCAGCGGCAAATAGTATTCACGATGGAACACCCCGCCCTCGGTGTAAGAATTATTGAACTCAGCTTGGTGATTCAGATTTCGAATATACTGGTAGCGCTGGTTGCGCACTGAGCGCACCGGGTAGTTATGCCCGTTAAAGATCCCCTTGGTGGTCTGGATGCCGTAAACATAGTTTCGCAGCTGGTCGTTTTCACCTTTTAAGATGCTTAGAAAACTGCGTCCATCGAAGCCATGCTTGCCATCGGCGTCGGCACAGCCGGTGTCTATCCTGGTGGGGTCGCCGCCCGCTATTTCCACCAGTGTCGGCACGACATCGACGTATTGGGTAAGCGCAGAGGTGGAGCTCCCCGGCTTCACCACTCCTGGCCAGCGCACCAGGAAACCTGTTTTCAATCCTGTGTCGTAACAAAGCCACTTGCCGCCAAAGGGTAGGGTCATACCTTGTTCGGTGGTGAAGATCACGAGGGTGTTCTTGGCGACGCCTGCTTGCTCCAACGACTTGAGAATCTTGCCGACGGTGGTGTCGAGGTGGCTGATTTCTGCATAATAATGACAGAGCTGCTGCCGGACTTCCGGGGTGTCGATCAGGTTTGGAGGGACCACCAGCTTGGCTGGGTCGAAAGCCGTAGCGTCTCCGGTGGTCCATGGTTTATGTGGATCATGGGAGGCTACAATGTGGCAAAACGGCTTGTCGGTTGTTGCCAGGACTTTTGCCAGATTCAGGTTCTTAAATGGAAACGACTGCTGCGGACCAATATGTTTTTTCCCTTCCAGGGAGACACGATACCCGAGCTCTGAAAGATGGTGGACGATGCTTTTCACCCCCTTGTGAACCTGGCTGTGATTGGCGAAGGCGCCATTGCGGATAGGAAAAATCCCAGTGTAGAGTTGTTGCCGCGTCGGCGAGCACATGGCCGTTCCGGTGAACATACCGTCGAAGCGCATTCCTTGATTGGCGAGCTTCTGCAAGTGGGGCGTTTTTACATTGGGCGAGCCGTATGGTTGGCAATCGCTCCATGTCATGTCGTCGGCGATGATGAGCAGGATGTTGGGTTTCTTTGCCGCCGCCGCTGAATAGCTACCCAGAAGAATGAGTCCGCTGATCAACAAATTGAGGGAATTAAAAAAGAACATGTCTCAGCAAGTAACGAAAGTGAACGGTTGTCAAAAGCATAAATTCTCCCCAAACGGTCAATCGCGGAAGCTCTCGTAGGCGCGCAGTGGGGTGGCACCCGGCACCCGGTACTGACGGCGGAGTTTTTGCAAGCCGGCTTCGAGCGCGTCGCGGTCGCTCTGATGGGTGGGGTCCGCGTAGATACTCAGGAGTTCGTCCGGATCTGCGGTGAGGTCATACATTTCCCAGGCTTCGTCGCCGCTCCAGTAAAAGCGTATCAGCTTGTGGGTGGCGGTGCGGATTCCGTAGTGGGGGCGGACGTAGTGGGAGCCGTCATCCTCGTAGTAGTGGTAGTAGATCGAGTCTCGCCAGTCGGGCTGCGGCTTGCCTTTCATCATACGGAGGAAACTGCGGCCTTGCATGTCGCGGGGGATGTGTTCGCCGACGGCATCTAACAAGATTGGTGCAAAATCGATATTCTGCACAAGCTCGTGGTGGACTTTTCCGGCGGGCAACTGGTCGGGCCAGCGGACCAGAAACGGCATACGCAGAGACTCCTCATACATCCAGCGTTTGTCAAAGAGGCCATGGTCGCCGATGTAGAACCCCTGATCGGCGGTGTAGATGACGATGGTGTTGTTTTTCACGGACGCGGGCTGGTTGTCGAGCCAGGCCAGGATGCGGCCGACGTTTTTATCCACCCCCGCGATGCAGCGAAGATAGTCCTTGCTGTAGCGTTGGTACTTCCAGCGGACCTTGTTCTCATCGCTGTTTGCCAGGGCGGCGAGGTTGTTGTTATACCAGGCGTTCTCAGGCCCGTAGATGGCGTCCCATGTGGCTTGCTGGGCGGCGGTCATGCGCGAGCTCTCGGAGAGGCTGAGCTTGAGGTCATTCTCATTGAGGTGACTCTGGACGGTCATGCGATTGCGGTCGATCACGTTCGAGCGGCCGGGCCAGGATGCGGCGGCTTCAAAGAGGGTGGACGGCTCCGGCCATGTGGGGTCAAGGCCGACGTCGTTGCCCGGGCTGCCATCGAAGTCCCGCCAGAGGTCCAGCTCATCTGGGCCGGGTATCCAGTTGCGATGGGGTGCCTTGAAGTGGCAGAACAGGGCGAAGGGTTTGGCGGTGTCGCGGGTGTGGACGGTGCCGTTGAGTGTGACGCTGCCATCCAGCCATGCCAGGGACATATCGGTGGTGTAGTCGGTGCAGTAGGTGCCGACCGCCGTCAGGTGGGTGCCGGAGGGCGTGGCGTAGCTGGGGCGGTAGTAATTCCCCTGGTCGGAGGAGGTGTTGTGCAGGGCGTAGGTGTTGAAGCCCGTGGGGGTGGCCATCGAGCCTCCGTTCTTGAGGTGCCATTTCCCAAAGATGCCGGTGTCATATCCGGCACTGTGAAGTAGTTTGCCAATATGCTGTTGGGCGGGGTCAAAGCCACCCAGGCCGGAGGCGTTGCCAAAGTAGCCATGGCGATGACTGAATTTCCCTGTCAGGATGGCGGCACGTGAGGGGCCGCAGATGGAATTCTCGCAGAAGGTGTTCGCCATGATGACTCCTTCGTCACCGATGCGATCGATGTTAGGCGTCTGGTTTGTGATGTGGTTCCCGTAGGCCGTCATGTGGGGGCGCAGGCCTGAAATGGTGTGTGGCGCGTGATCGTCCGACAGAATAAAGATGATGTTAGGCTTCGCCTGGATCGTGTTTGTTAGAAATGTGGCTGTAACGAGCCACCCAAGGATGAGGTTTTTCATGGCGTGGAAATGATCGGGGTGGGACTGATGATGAGTCGGTAAAAATGGCGGGGGGCGGTGGTGGCCGGGATGCTTGTCCAGTATTCCCTGCCGTCCCCGAGAACGGCATCACCGAGGTCTTCCCAGTCGATTAGATCCCAGCTTCTCTGCACCTGGTAGTAGCGTTGGGGACTGCTGTACCATTCGAGAAACAGATCGGTCGATTCCTCCTCCACCAAGGCGGAGCTTGGCAGGGAGTCTGGACGGAGCGGGTTGGTTCCCGCCTGGTATTCCTTGAAGTTGCTCACGCCGTCACCATCGCTGTCGTCTCCAGGGGCGGCGGTGAGGTCCCCCCAGTATTCAAGCTCCCAGTCATCGGGCAGGGTGTCGTTGTCTGAATCGGCCAACGGCAGGACGCTGCGCCAGGTTTCACCCACGCGGACTTCGTCGGCCTGGTAGGGTGTATTGCCGCGCAGTTGGTAGCCTTGGAAGGAAAAATCGCCGCTTGCCGTGCCGAGCGGCGAGGTCTGGGTGGGGTCGGTTTCCTCCAGGGAAACCTGCGGGTCAAGCCAGACGGTGAGGGTGTCGTTGCCGCTGGTGAAATCGATCCTGCCGACGAGCAAGTGGGTGTTGCCGTCCGGAGCGGTGGATGAAATGTGGGTGGTTGCCGCAGCGGGAGCGGTGAAGCCAAGGTTCGCCTGGCCGGGCAGTTTGCCAACGCGGAGAATCTCACTGCTTTCCCAACTGCTTGAGCCGGGGCTGTTACTGAGGGCGAAACACGCGAGCGAGGCCTCGGTGACACCGGCGGGGATGTTGATGAGCACGCTGAAGTAGATGGAGTCGCCGGAGGCATCAATGGCACCGTTGCTGGTCAGTCCTGCGAACGCGCCCGCCGGTCGGGTGTCGAGTGTGGCGTAGAGCGGCGAGTTGATGGAGCCTGCACCAAAATTCAAGGCCGCGCGACCTGGCTCGGTCTGAAGCGCCTGGGTTCCATCGCTGTAGAGCAGGCCGTTTGCTTCAAAATCAGCGGTAACATCCGATGCTTTCCATGTGGCGGCGATGGAGTGGCCTTCTCCGTGGATGTAGTTGCCTGCCACGGTGGCAGCTGGCGTTGCATCGTCCAAGCCGATCCCCTTGATGAAACTGCGCGCGGATGCAACGCCTGTTAGATCGTCCAGGTTGATGGTCAGGGTAGCGCTGCCGGTGGTCTCGCCGAGCAGGATTCGCTCCAGCGAGGAGCCGCCGGCGCTATCGACGACGGTGCCGCTGCCGGATTGGTAGCTGACGAGGGGGGCGGCACCGAGGGACGCCTTGATCCCCCAGGTCCCCGAGGTTACTTGATAAAGATAGACCTGATAGGTGGCCGCGGGATCGAGCCCGCTGACGGTGGTGGTGAGTGCCGGCGCGTCCTCGCCAAGGTCCACGCGCGAACCCCAGACGTGGTTGGCGAGACGGTCCGCCTCGGTGCCGGAACCTAACAGAGCCTGTCCATTGCCCGTGCTGTAACCCCAGGCACCGTCGTTGTTTCCGATGGGCGGGTTGTCATGCACCGGGTTGTCGGCCAGTCCGGGGGTGGATGCGGAGATACCCGACTGGGTGTCGTCTGGACGCAACACCACCGGTGCTGCGATGGTCGCCGTGATCGCAAACAAGCCGAGGGCTGCTAACAGGTGGCCGGGTTTCATGAAATGGGGTGATTAAAAAATGGCGGAATACGGGAGAGACGAGAATTCACCTCAACACCGCATTCCGCCTGATGGTTGGAATGAAATGGCAGACTACTTGCGGCGGCGCAAGATCAGCGCAAGGCCACCGAGGCCGAGCAGTGCGGCGCTGGATGGCTCGGGGACGACTTCGATGCCTACTCCTTTGACGATGCTGCGGTAATCGGCGTTAGTGCTTAGAAGTTGCGCCACATCGACCGTAGCCGTTGTGGTGCTGTCCACCGTGCCGAGCAGTACTCGATACAATTCGGTGCCGCCATTTGCATTGCCCCCGGCAATTAAATTACTGCTATCGTGAAAGTAGGCAGTGAGGCCTCCTCCATTAAGCCCCAAACGGACACCCCAAGTCGCAGATGACTCATTGGCAGCATAGTAGCCGTAGATGTTGTATGTATCAGCGGTGTTCAATCCGGTGATGGCTACGGCAAGATCGGGAACAGATGGCTCCTCACTCGCATTCTTGCTTTGCGCAATCCAAGCATAGTTTGAGAGTGCGTCGCCTTCAGTAGTTCCTTCGCCAGCGTCACCATAGCCATTCCCGTCTCCGCCGAAACCCCACTTATTATCGTTGGCAGTACCAGCTGCATCGCCGGTGCTAAGTATAGGAGTGGTGGCGGTGGTGAAACCGTCTTTGGTTTCATCAAGTTGCATTACCGTGATCGCGGCGTTGCTGGCCAGTGGTGCTGCGCCGAAAGAAACGGCGAGGGCTGTGGTTAGTAGTGTGTTTTTCATGGTTGTTTTTAGGTTTGGGTTTCTCGGGTTGAGAGGGTTTAGAGATGGATTACTCGCTGTGGATTTCACGGATGCCGACCGCGCTGAAGTAGCTGCGCGAGTCCCTGCGCCTGGACGGGGCGATGCTTACGCGGATGGTGCCGGTGCCATCCGCCTGGGTGACGCCCAGAATACTGCGGTAGTCGGCATATTCGGACGCTTGCTCAGGTGTTTCTATCAGCTCACTGTTTCCGCGGTTGTATTCCTTCAGTGGGGCATCGCCGATGGCGGCACGCACGAGCCCATAGGGGGAATCGCTGTGCATCGGGTGGCGGATGGAGATTTCGTAGGATTGATTCGGCTTGAGACCGGCAATGGTGGTGGTCAGCCGGGGAGCCTTTTCCCCGAGGTCTTGGCGGGCGACCCATACGCGGCGTGCGGCCGCCACTGCCTGAACAGAGTCCCAGTTGACTCCCCACTGGTTGTCCTTGGCGAGATGATCACGTGAAGTAACAAGCCTAGGCAACGTTTCAACACGCAGCCCGTGGCTTCCCTGCGTGGATGGATCCAGGTCGAGAGTTCCGGTGAAGGCGGGGAGATGATGGTAGAACAGGCTGGGGTCCAGTTCGATGGAGTTCACCTTGCCCCCGGCACTTGCCGAATAGGCGGAGCCTGCGGTGACGGTTTGTTTTTCACCGTTTCCATGGATGGTGCTGAACTCGACCTTGCCGGTGAAGACATGCAGGGTGTTGGGTTCATCTTTGGGGGCGGAAATGGCGAACTCGGTGCCGAGGTCGACGACCCGGATGCGCGGGGTGGTGACGGTGAAACCGGTGGCTGCGGGGGGGACGTGGAACCATGCCTTGCCGTGGACAAAACTGAGATGGCCGTCTTCGGTCAATGTGAACTCGGCCGGGGCCTCGACGACGCTTTTCACCCCGGAATCGAGAAGCAGTTCGGCGGTGCCGTTGTTGAGCCGCATGGTGCTGCCGGGGAGCATTTGTCTGTCGCCACCAGTCTCACCCTCAGCGTGAGTGACGGCAAAGGAACTGTCTGCCGAAAACTGACAAACCGCATGAAAAGACTCGGGTGAGCGCAACAGGGCGGTTGCAACCAGGAGGGCGAGAACCACTGCCGCCGCTGCGAGGAGCGATACTTTCACCTGCCGCCTGCGCTGGCGATTGACCACCCCGTCCATCAGCCTGGGCATGGGGTGCGAAATGGACGCACTGTGGGAGTATTTGGCGTGCAACAGACCTTCGAGCTCAATGTAGTCGAGGTAGGCATGCATCGCCTCGGGGTCGGTGCGGAGTCGGTTTTTCAGGTCATCCATCTGATCCGGCGGCAGCGGGCCGTCGAGGATTCCCATCTGGCTCAGGGTTTCATCGTGTTTGTTCATGCCAGTTCCCCTTCCAGGTTGATGCGGCTGTGGATGCACTCCTTCAGTTTCGATCGCAGCCGGTTGAGCGTGACATAGACGGAGGATGGGGATCTCCCCAGTTTGTCGGCATATTGTTCGACGGTGACCTCGGCGCCATAGCGGGCGCTGAGCAGCTCCCTTTGTTTCGGCGACAGTTTTTGCAGACAATGCTCGAGCGCCTGCGCCTTGGCGTCGGGCGCCTGCTCGCCACGGGCCAGGGTGGCGGCGCTGATTTGATCGATCAATTCGTTGTCGAAGAAAACGAGGTGGGAGCTCTTGCTGGACTTCAGGTGATTGAGCACCTTGTAACGGGCAATGGTGAACGCCCAGGCCTTGAAATTAGTGCCCGGCTCGTAGTCAGCCACCTTGTCCCAGATGGTGAGGTTGGTTTCCTGCAAGATGTCGCTCACCTCGTTGGGTGCCCAGGGCATGAGCGAGCGGATGTAGTTCAACATCGCGAGTTGATTCTTGGTCAACTCCTTGATGAGGTCCCGGGTTTCAGGTGCTAATGGATCGATGGGCATGTTCCACCCATCCTATGTAACACCGCCGGGCGATCTTAGCAAAAAAAGTGCATTTTTTTGCCTGTCGTTGTATTCCCCTTGTATTGCGCTGGGAAAGCAACGCGGAGGTTATCCATATTTGAACACCCGTGTTCAGCCATGCGCGGCGCTGAAACAATTCCGGGAACCTCGCTGTATTTTGCGCATGCTCCGCGTCACCCTGCTCAGCCTGCTCCTCTGCCAACCGCTGCCCGCTTTTCCCGGGGTGGAGGATTTTGAAAACAAGGACCTCGCCCACGTCACCACCGAGGGCGGCAAGGTCACGTTCTCCTCCGAGCACCTCCAGGACGGCAAGCAGTCGCTGTGCTGGGATTTCAAATCGGGCGACGCCCTGGTGTTCAACTGCGGCCCGCTCGGGGATGTCAACGTGCGCACCGGCTACGGCGGCTATTCCCGCTCCGCCCTGATCATGCCGCTCTACCTCTCCGAGCTGTCCGGTGGGCATCTGCTCATCGAACTGCGCGCCGGCGAGCAGACCGCCGCCACCATCACTGTGCCCATGGCACACGTCGGCTGGCAGAAACTCGTCTACCATTACACCTGGAAATCCAGGATGCGGTGGACCAACATCAAGCTGCGCGGAAAAATCGACAGCATCCGCATCTCCGCCCACGACCTCAACAAACCCGCCACCGCCTGGTTCGACGCCGTCCACTACAACCACCCGATCGATTTCCGCAGCGCCCGTGAAGCCATCAGCGAACCGTGGAACCCGGTCCAGCCGGACATCTCCCAGCTGCCGCAACCAAGCGCGGAAGACCTCGCGAAGCTCGACAAGCTCGCCAGCCTGATCGTTCCCCAAGCGAATCCGAAAATCTCCCGCGCCCACTGGGAAAAGCGCATCGCCAGCCACGACGAGCACATCGAAAGCTCCGGTTGGAAAAAAGGAAACGCGCTGAGCTGCGACATCAGGCAGTGTTTCGGCCTGCTCAACACCATCGCCAACGACTGGAACACCTGCGCCGACCCCGGGCTGAAACAACAGCTCGCCGCCCGTTTCCACACCGTCAACGACTGGCTGCAGGAGCAGGGGCTCGTCGTCAACGGCGCGCTCGGACGCTACACCAACTACCACGGGCGCACCTACGTCGATGCCGTCACCAAGATGCGCGACGCGCTGGCGGAGCACGGCACGCTGGAATCCTCCATCAACTACATCAAGTGGTCCTACAGCTACGGCAGCATGTTCCGCGGCAAAAAATTCAATCAGTCGATGGACTACTTCCACAACAACGCCGCCCGCATGCTGCGCATCGCCCTCAGCCACGCCGACCCGGTCGAGCGCTGGCACCACGTCAACACCTACCGCGAGGTGCTCGGCAAACAACTGCTCGCCTCGATCAAGCCGGACGGCGCGATCTTCCACCACGGCTTCCACTACTTCGCCTACGGCTCGATGGGTATGAACGATGTCTCCAACCTGCTCGCCCTGTTTTCCGCCGCCGATCTGCCGGTGGCCGAACCCGCCCTCGACATGGTCCGGCTCGCGATCATGCAGATGCGCTGGTATTCCGGCCGCGTCACCCTCTGGTCGCTGAGCGGTCGCGACGCCTCGGGCAAACTGATGGTTCCCGCGGGCGCTTTCCTGAATCTCGCCAAGGCCTACGCACCCTATCGGGGAGGAAAATGGGACCCCGAGCTGACAGCAGCCTACCTCCGCTTCAATCCGGCCGCCGCCAAAAACCCGGCGTTTAAAGACGATCAGCCGGAACCCTCGCCGACCGGTTTCAACACCATGCCCTACGCCAACCTCGCCATGCACCGCCGCGCCGACTGGCTGGCCGGCGTCAAGGGGTTCTCAAAATACGCCTCCTCCGGCGAAAGCTACGGCAACACCAACCGCTACGGCCTCTGGATGTCGATGGGCCAGCTCGAGCTGCTCACCCATCCCGCGCCGCTGGCCACGGTGCTCGGCTCGGGCACACACCCGGACGAAGGCTACAACTGGAGCGCCGTCGAGGGCACCACCACCATCCACACCCCGCTTGAAAACATCGCCAACGGCAACGGCACCCGCCACCCGCGCCAGCCCGTCGCCTTCGTCGGCGGCCTCGGCAACGGCAGCAACGGCATCTTCACCATGCCGCTGGATCTCGACATCCGCTCAATCGTGCCCAAGGGCGCGGAGACCCCGGAGCCGCTGAAGGCACTGAAATCCTGGTTCTTTTTCGGCAACCGCATCGTCTGCCTCGGCTCCAACATCTCCACCGGCAAGGTGCCCTACCCGGTCCGCACCAACCTCTTCCAGAAATTCCTCACCGCCGACTTCACCACCACCGTGGCCAACGGCGAAAAGCTTATTCTAACAACCGATGCGACGTCGCGTGATTTTGCCGACGGCGCAACGCTGGTCGATCCCTACGGCAACGCCTACTTCATCGCCAAAGGCAACGCCGTGCATCTCGAGATCGGCGCGCAACAATCGCGCGACAACAAGGACCAGAAAGACAGCACCGGCAACCACGCCACCGCCTGGATCGAGCACGGCAACAACCCCGCCGACGCCGCCTACCACTACACCGTGCTGGTCCAGCCGGACGCCCAACAGCTCGCCGACTTCGACCCCGGACACGACTTCACCGTTCTTCGCCGCGACCACCAGGCCCACATCGTGCGCGACAACACCAGCAACACCACCGCCTACGTCATCTTTGACAAAGAGGTCGAGCTGCCCGCCGACGCCCCCCTGTGCTCCGTGTCGCGCCCCTGCCTGGTCATGATCGGGGAGCATGCGGACCGACTGGACATCAGCCTGACAGACCCGGACCTGCGCCCGTCCGCCACCGATGCCCATCCGCTCACCCTCACCCTGCGTGGTGAGTTCACCGGCGGCGCGAGCGTCACCGTGCCGGTCAAGCACGGCGAGTCGCAGCAGGCGGTGGTTCGTAAAAAAATCCAAACCGCCCCCGCGCCCCGGAACATGTTTGCCGTGGTGGCCACCGCCGCCGCACTGCTCGTCGCCGCCTTTTTCCTATTCAGAAAACGCAGCTAACACTGCAGAGAAAACGGCTCACTCGGCTGCGGGATAATCCCCGCCCTCCAGGCTGCGGATCACGGATGCCTGCCAGTCGAGAACGGCGGTTTTCATTTTTTTGAAAACGGCAGGTTCCTTGGTTGCGAGATTGAGTTTTTCCATCGGGTCCTGCTCCAGATTGTAGAGTTCGAAGCGCGTGCCCTTGCGCTTGTCGCCGATGGCGTGGATTTTATACGGCCAGTCGAGCAGCGCGGCATGCCCGGGTTGTGAACCATTGGCGTAAGGTTTGCGTTTCGGATACTCGTTGACGTTCTTCAGCAGTCGTTCAGGGAACGGTGTCGGTTTCCCCGCCTTCTGTGCAAGCATCAGTGCCCGGATGATACGGTCGCTGTAGGTCCCCTCCCCGGCGGTGTAGTCGTGCCAGAAACCGATGGGCTGCTCGCGACGTGTTTTTTTGCCCGTTAGAAACGAGCTGAGGTCAATACCGTCGAGCGGGATGGTGCTGGTGTTTTTCACCCCGGCCAGGGCGAGCAACGTGGGGTAAATGTCCGAGGTGGAGGCGGGGGTGGACACCGACTTGTGGGCGAGTTTTTCTGGCCACTCAAGCAATGCGGGGACACGCAGACCACCTTCGTAGACGTCCCCCTTTTTGCCGCGACCCCCGGAGGACTCGGGTAACAGGCCGCCGTTGTCCGAGCAGTACCAGACGATGGTATTGTCACTGATGCGCATCTTCCGAAGTGCCGACCTGAGACGGCCGACCTGCTCGTCCAGCAGCGCGATTTCCTGGAAATAGCCTTTGGCCTTTTTGTCCTGATAGAGATTCGGCTGCGCGGATTTCTCAAGGTGTGGTGAGTGCGGTGCGGGAAACCAGATGACAGCGAACAGCGGTTGTTGAGCCGCCTTGTGTTTATCGAGAAACCCGATCGCCGCGTCCATGGTCAACACGGTGCCCTGGCCCTTGAGCTGTTGATATTGACCGTTATGGCTGAGGTATGGGTTGCGGTCGAAGTAGTTCAGCCCGGTGAGCCACTCGTCGAACCCTTGTCCGCCCGGGCTGGCGGGACTGTCTTTCTGCACAGAGCCAATGTGCCACTTGCCAAAATGCGCCGTACGGTAGCCCGCCTTGTACAGCTCCTCCGCCAGCGTGTTTTCGGCGGGCCGCATGTAGTGTCCGTGGTGCAGCACGTTGGTGCGCATCGGCGTGCGCCCGGTCAGCACACTGGCACGGGTGGGTGAGCAAACGGGGGCGCCGGCGTAGAAACGGTTGAACACGACCGAATCCCTGGCCATCGCGTCGAGGTGTGGTGTTTTCAGAAACGGATGGCCGGTGTAGCCGGTATCACCGTAGCCCTGGTCGTCCGCCATGACGAGAATGATGTTAGGGCGCTTCGCCTGGAGCTCTCCGACCAGGGTGACCAGGGCGAGGGCGCCGGTGAGCCATTTTTTAAGCCCGCCGGTAGCGGACATGTTTCGCAGGGATGTTAGCGGAGCTTGCATGAATGAGATACGTTGGGGAAGGAGGTCCATTGCATTGAGAATGATGAAAGACTACGCGCTGACAAGGTGATGGGTCGAGTCGCAATGGGGGTAAAGCACCGTCTGTTCGGCGCCGCTGAATGTGAATTCAACTTTGGACCCCTAGGGAAATACTAATAAGATACAAGATGCCTTACTGAACCAGGCATTCAGAATTTTTTTGACAACCCTTCGCAGATTGACTAGACACGCATCCATGGATTGATATCCTTTGCTGCTATTTCTCCCTAACCATCCGCTAATTAAACTTATGAAAATACCGACAACGCATTTCCTTGCCGCTTGTTTTTCCACATTGGGCATTCTTGGAAGCCAGTCTGCGTCCGCAGCTACTGTTGCTTGGAGTGGCCCCACCTCCATTGGTGATGGCACCACCACACTCGTGATCGATTCCGGCCACACCCTGTTCGCCACCAACAAGGCGGGGAATATTGCAGACCAAACGGTCAACGGGATTTTCTTCGAGAATGACTCGCAAATCACACTCTGGGGGAGTAATTTCAACGCTGCCGGGGGAGATCTCCCAAACGCGGGAAGATACTCCGCAGGTGCGACCACTGCAATCAATGACCTGCTCAGCAGTAACAACTACAAATTCAACGCCGCTGGCACCGACATTATCAATATCGATCTCAGTGGGCTGACAATCGGTCTTGAATACATTGCCAAGTTCTACTTTACCGATGGTGCCCGCACTCCCGACCGTGATTATTTCCTGACATCAGGGGGCGTCGAATCGACACATTTCAATGCGGAGGATTCTGTCTTGATGACCGCCACCTTCACAGCCGATGCCACAACCCAGGAATTCGACCTGGGAGGTAATGATTACCCCCGGCTCGCCGCCATACTGGTAACGGAAGCCGTCCCTGAGCCGTCTGCGGCACTTCTCGGGGGACTGGGCCTCATCACTATGCTCCTACAACGCAGAAGGGCGTAAGAAAAGGACTCAAAAGGGTCAAATTGGACCCTGCGACACTTTAAAAAGCCGCTGCCATTCGTTTGGCAGCGGCTTTGTTTTGTGGCTGAGTTTTTGTTGGCCCATCCCGTAAGCAGGCGATGGGGACGACGGGCGTTATCGCCTGCGACGCATGAATAATGCAAGACCAGCCAAGCCGAGAAGAGCGGCGCTCGACGGCTCTGGAACCTGTACGATCTGGATGCCTGATATTGCATTGCGTTCCAGGGTGCCGGAGCCGAGGTCGACGGCCGCCATATCGATGTTCAAGGTGGAGGCGGTCAATCCCGCGAACAGCACGTAGTTTCCAGACCCTGTGGCTGAAGTTGTCTGCTGGTTCCACGTGACCGCGGCAGTGGGATTCGTATTATCCTCGACCGCTGTGAACGGGCCAAATGCGCTGCTACCTGTTTCGGAAAGGATCACGTCCTCAAAACTACGGTCATGACTGATGTAAATGTAGAGATCGTAAGTGGCATAGGTGATCCCGGTGATATCGACCTTGGATGTTGCTCCATTGCCGGCTGTGTTGTTGTCCGAGATGAAACCATTGAGCAGAGTGCCGTCGGGACCGGATGTTGCCGCGGTTTGCACACTCCAAGCCTCGTCGGCCGTCCATGAAAGACTGACTCCACTGGCCCCCCCGGTGTCGTTGTTCAATGAGGCTATCGTGCCGCTGCCGCCTGGGGCGTTGTTCCAGTTGGCCTGGGCGATGACACCTGCGGAGTCGCCCGGTGCCAATGCTGAATTGGCACGGTTCGAGCCGAAATTAATTCCAATCGACGCGCCATGAACTGCAATGGCACTGGCACCGAGTGCACATAGGGTGAGGTAATTCCTGGTCATGAGTGTATTGTCTGGGTTGGTGGTTTAGACATGAAAACTTTTGCAGATGCTGCAAAGGAATCATCAAGATCATCGTTGATTACATATCGGATACGGAACTCGGGGTCAATGGTGAATTTTGCATGGTGAATTTTGCGATGGATTTCATCGGTGCCCATAGGAAACCACAGGAGGCAAGACACCGGTAATCGGTAATCGGTAATCGGTAATCGGTAATCAGTAATCGGTATTCGGTTTGAAGCGGGTGATGCTTGATGGCTTGCGGGGGAAAAACCGCTCGGTCACGCGCATCAAGAGGAATGCAAGCAGGCTGGAAACAGGTAGCGCTGCCAAGCCTGATTGAACATAAGGACGGTAGCCCTGTGGATACTTCGGTATCAGGGGGGCTTCGATGATGACCACATTATCGGTTGCCATGATCTCTTCTCGATCCAGCTGTTCACCATATTTCTTTTTCATCTTCTGGTGAATGGCTTTGGCTCTCTGGTATTCCTTCTGGGCAACGGTAAATTCCTCCACCTCCCTTAAACGGTGGGGTGAGGCATCCGCTCCCCCATCCCAAATGGCTCCGTGTTTTTCCGCCACGTCTTGCATCCGTTTCCAAGAGTCGGATCCACATCCACGATGGGTTTCACCTCGATGACAGCCCGTGCCTCATACTTGAACTCCATCCAGCCCAGCTTCTCAAAAAGAAATACTGCCGGAAAAGCGCAGAGGATCACACCCAGCAGCCAGAGCCACCACCAGCGGAGGAACCGAGAGACGGTTTTCATGGAATGAGGGGGGGCAAGGTGGGACAAGTTTGTAACTTGCCGACAGGATTTGTTTTTAGGGCGACCTTGTTAGGATGGCGTCCCGGGTTGCCGACAAGGTGCAAACTTGTCCTACTTTCTTGGATATCGCCCTAGCCTTTGCGGGGGATGATCAGCTCTACGACGTACATCAGGAGGATACCCAGGCCGATGGAAAACGGCAACGAGCAGACGGTGCCGAGGGTGACAAAAAACTCGCGGCCACGGGTGACCGGGGTTCCAGCTTGCTCGGGCATCTCATGAACGATAATATTGTTAGGTGGGAGACACGTTTTCGTTTTCTCAATATCGTATTTCACTTCCATCTGGTCTTTGATGTTGAGAGCTGTTTGGTATTCCATGCGGGCGACATTGAATTCCTGCATCATCCTCGCTTTCTCAGTTCCCTGGTCCTGTTGGCCACTCACGGCGTTTTTCAACGATTGTAGACGAGTGTCAACCATCGCGACCCGTGCCTTCAGTGCTTCGATTTCCTTTCCTACAGCCAACTTCAAAACATTCTCAGCCTCGAGCAAACGTTGTGTGTACTGTTTTATCTTCGGATGCTCCTTTGCCAGTCCAGCGCTCTTGAGGGCATCCAGCTCACTCTCCCTGAGTAAATACCGCTCGTGGATACGGCTGATATAATCATTCCCATCCTTGAGACTTTCCGCTGATGCCAACACGCTGTCTTTATCGGCTACGGATAGCCGTTTCAATTGGAAGACAAGCTCCTCTTTCTCGCGTTCTGCCTGGTAGAGTTTTTTTTCAGACACCTCCCTGGCATCCGCTCCGGGAATACTGAATCCTTCCGCCGTTTCCGTCCAAATCACACCCACTTTCCCGGCAATTTCCATCAGGCGTTTTCTGAGTTCAGCAACCCGGTCGTTTTTCTTCTGCAGCTCGATTTTGATGGCATTGAGCTGTTCCTTGCGGGTCGACATTTCCAACTCGTAACGGCGCTCTTTAAAAGCATCGACGACAGCCGTTGCAGCATCACATGCTAGTTGGGCATTTTCATCACGGTAGGAAATCTCCATTAAATCCGTACCGCGGCGTTGGCCCGTCCGGATCGATTTCTGCATACGTTGGATTGCCTCATTTTTCTCTCCCCCGAGACGGTGGAGCAGATCGTTTTTTGCAAGCGCCAGTTCTAGTGTGGCAGCCGCAGAAATAATTTCGAACTGCGTGTTCATAAACTGCCTATTCATGGAGGCTCCAACCGTGCCTGTGCCAACCACCAAAGGATCGATATCAATAATCGGTTTCACCTCGATCAACGCGGTCGATTCATAAAGCGGGCCATCCATCTCCATCCACGTCGGGATCATGGCGACCGTGAAAGTGATTGCGGCGACAAACAACGTGCCTAACCACCACCAGCGGGCAAAGACCTTGGAAAAACGGAAACGGCCATCACCGGGAGCCGGCTGAGTCTTTGCTACTGGCGGAAACTCGGGAGGCAGCGAGGACTCGGGCGATGGACTCATACATTCACAGACACAAAAAGCGGAGGATCGTTCAATCCCCCGCTTTGTTTTGAGCTTGATCGTTTACGCCGGCGCACCGATGGCCTCACCTGCTAGAGGATCATCATCGCTGGGTGGATTCTCCGTGATGGCTTTCTTGCGGATGCCTTCATCAGCCTGGTTACCGGGAATGGTATGGTCTGATGGTGGGACCGGGGGATTTTTCATCTCACCGTGTTCCAGCAGGTCAGCCACCTGTTCGGCATCGAGTGTTTCATATTCTAACAACGCCTCCGAGAGAAGTTTGAGCACATCGTTATGCTTGACCAGAAGATCCTTCGCCCGGCCGTAGGCATCATCGATCAGTTTTTTGATTTCCAGATCAATCTTACGGGCGGTTTCCTCCGAATAACCACGGGAGTGACCGACGTCGCGGGCGACAAACACCTCGCCACGTTCCTCGCCGTATTCAACCATTCCGAGGTCTTCACTCATCCCCCATTCACAGACCATCTTGCGGGCGATGCTGGTGGCCATACGGATGTCACCGACAGCTCCGTTGGTGACGTTTCCGAAGGTGATTTCCTCAGCCACGCGGCCGCCCATGGCGACGCAGAGCTGGTCGAGTAATTCCTTCTGACGGTAGGTGAACTTGTCCTCCTCGGGCAGGAACATGGTGGAGCCCAGCGACGGGCCACGTGGTATGATTGTCACCTTGTGCAGAGGATCGGTGTGATCGAGAAGCTCGTTGAGAATGGCATGACCGGCCTCGTGGTAGGCGGTGTTTTCCTTTTCCTTTTCACTGAGTGCCAGGCTGCGGCGCTCGCGTCCCCAGCGGACCTTGTCGCGAGCCTCCTCCATCTCCACCAGGGTTACGGCTGCAAGATCCCTGCGCGCAGCCAACAGCGCGGCTTCATTGATCAGGTTGGCGAGCTCGGCACCAGAGAATCCAGGGGTCCCCCGGGCGATCACAGAGAGATCGGTATCGGGATCCATTTTGATCTTCTTGCAGTGGACTTTGAGAATTTCCTTGCGACCATTGACATCGGGAAGTCCGACGCTGACCTGGCGGTCGAACCGGCCCGGGCGTAGCAGCGCGGGGTCGAGAACGTCGGGTCTGTTGGTAGCGGCGATGATGATGACACCGGTGCGGGTATCAAATCCGTCCATCTCGACAAGCAGGGCATTCAGTGTCTGCTCCCGTTCATCGTGACCGCCGCCCATACCATGACCACGGTGGCGGCCAACGGCGTCGATTTCATCGATAAAGATCAAGCATGGCGAGTTCTTCTGGCCTTGCTCGAACATATCGCGCACACGGCTGGCTCCGACACCGACAAACATTTCCACGAAGTCGGACCCGGAGATGGAGAAGAACGGCACATCCGCCTCACCGGCGATGGCGCGGGCGAGCAGGGTTTTACCGGTTCCCGGAGGGCCTACCATCAGCAGTCCCTTGGGTAGGTTGCCACCGAGCTTCTGGAATTTTTTCGGGTCGCGGAGGTATTCGACGACTTCGACGAGCTCATCCTTGGCCTCCTCGATACCTGCGACATCCTTGAAGGTAACCCTGTTTTTATCCATGGTCAGCAGTCGGGCCTTGGATTTGCCAAAACTCATGGCACCGCGGCCAGCGGACTTCATCTGGTGACGGAAGAGGAAGAAAATGATCAGAATGACGAGGAAAATAGGGAAGATGTTCAGCAGGAACACACGCATCATACCGGAGTCGGGCTGGAAGGGCGCGAGGTCATTGATGAACTGACGTTCGGAGTCGGTCAGCTCCATGTAGTTCACATCCAGCTCGAAGGGCGCGAGGTCGTCATCCTTGGTCGCCGGTTCAGCGGCGGCAAAAACGTAACGTTTCCCGACGATGTATTTGTCATCCGAGCCATCGGTGGAAACGATCTCAAAGGCGTTTTCGCTGTCGTTTTTAATCACCTCGTCACGCGCCAGCATGCGGCGGAGGTCGGCGAGTGTGAGCAGTTCCCCATCGTTTTCACCGGGGAGCTCGGCCACGATACGAAGTGGCATCGGGTGGCGCGATTGAATCGCCTTGAGTTCATCATCGTGGAGCTGGGTGTTGATCGGGATGCGGAACGCCTGGGTGGGTGCGTTTTTCTTGTCGGCGACCCAGGGGTCTGTTTTGTAGAAAAAGCCGGAGATCTTCGGCACGGCGGCGGATTCCCCGGACTTTTTCAGCGTGAACCGGTTATCGGGGAATTTTCCATCCACCTTCTTCGGCAGGTTCTGATCGATGATGATTTTCCCGGAATCCACGTAGTCGCGGAACTGGGTGTAGCTCAAACGCTCGGGCTTGCCGAATCCGCTCGATTTCCATGCCATGAACAGGATACCCAGGGCGATGGCCATGAGGATGAGGACGCGCCAGTTGACACCAGCTCCGCCGGAGGGTGCTGAGCCTTTGCCGTGACCGGTTCCTTTTCCAGAGCCGCGGGGTGTTGGTGGAGGTTCGGGTGGTGATTGATTGGACATAAATGAGTTAGGCTTAAAAGGGATGACTTGGGAGGGAGGGAATAAAAAGGGGATTTAAAGGAAATGAAAGGGATTTTGCACAATGGATCAACCGGGGAAATCGGCAGCAGATACGGTGCGTCGGAGCCATCAGAGATTCCGCTGATGCGTGGGGCGCGGGAGAAACTAGCGCGGGTTTGAAAAAAGAAAACGCTTAATTTGTATCAAAATGCCCGATTTTACGGCAAACCATGGCTTTTTCCACTCCCCGCGCCGTGATCTGGCCAGGCTTTGCAGCGTGGATACGACCGTGCTTGTTAATCCGCACTTTCCAAGTAACATAGCGGCGTGGCAGCACCCGATGACCAAGCCCCGCGCAAACACCGCCCGATTAACCGCCTCCGGGGATGGTTGGAGCGTATGCCCGTCCTCAGAAGACTGAGCCCCTCCGAACCCGGGGGGATGAAACATGCCGGCAACCTGGTCGACGTCTTCGCCACCTTTGTGTCGCTCGATAGTCGGGTCGACCGGGCCGAGGCCGAGGTGGCACTCGACCTTCTCAGGCATGCCTTTCCCGAGGCCGACCACGGCTGGCTGGCCCGCCGGCTGCATCATGCGCTGGCAAACCCACAATCGCCTGAAGTGGTGGCCAGGACACTACGCCACCAGATCGGAACCAACGAGATCATATCACTAGGTCTTCAACTCTACCTTCTGGTTGTGGCATCTGGCTCCGCACTGCGGAGTCGTCAGGCCTTTGCCAAGGTCATGCAAAGCCTGGAGGCCGAGGGGATAGGTGCCGCAATCATGGCCGAAATGAACGGGGAAATGCCGACGTCGCCCCTGCCATTCGACAAGGTTGTGTTTTCGAGCCAGACCCACGCGGATGTGCTGCTGCCTTCCGACAACACAGGTTTTGCATTCTGTGCCTATCGCTCCGAGGGATTGATCCTGATACGCAACACGGGCAAACAACCCATCTGGGTCAGTGGCAGCTCCCTTGAAACCGGGCAATGCCTACGTCTCCGCCACCACCAAAGCATCGGCCTGCCATCCTGGACACTCACCGCCGAGGATATTCGCTTTTTCCTGAACTCCGCCCGGACCGGGCAAAGACAGACGCTGTATCTCAACAAAAGCGGATCGCATCTTTCCGCCGAGCGTGTCCGGTCGCGGCAAAGCAAGGTGCGACTTGATTTCGGCCTCAACGTCCATGTCGAGGCTCTTGTCAAGACCGGCATCTCCCTCTCGTCCGGTGAGGTCCTCCAGCCCGGGACTCGTTACGAACTGCCGGTGCTGGACCATTTGTTGTTAGAAAACGGCGCGGAGACCAGTCTCGAATCGCTACGCAAGCAATCGATGGAGACCGGGAGCCGGTTCAAGATGGATGCAGGCAGGCAGCAATGCCTCGTCTCCAACGACCCCTCGGCGCTAAAACGTGGCGATGTCCTGCTGACTTCCGGACTGGCACGCAGGGCGGTGTTAAAAATCAACTACAATGCCCAGTCTGCCCAAGGCTCCCTATCGGTCATTGATGCCGAACGCATCGTGATCGTCGACGGGCATCCCGTCAGGAGCGAATGCAAACTCGTCGACGGCTCCCTGATCCGCCTCAGCCCAAACCAGGCGGTTCGGTGTAGGTTCAGTGAGGGTTTCCTGGACGAGGAACGTGCCGTCATCAGGGAGTTGACCGTAGAAAACCTGAACCATCGCTATGGCAATGACAAGGTCGTGCTCGATAACGTCGCCTTCTCGGTCAAACGCGGGGAAATGCTCTGTATCATGGGTCCCAGCGGCAGTGGTAAGAGCACCCTGCTGGCCTCTCTGGCCGGTCATCTTAAACCGACCCGGGGACGGGTCCTGCTGAATGACATCTCACTTTACGAACATCGACCGCAACTGGCTCCATTTATCGCCAGCATGCCCCAAGAAGAGGCGCTGAACCCGCAGCTCACGGTGCGGGAACACCTGGCTCACGCATCAACGGTTCGACGACCCCATCTTTCCTCACGGGAACACTCCAAGCGGGTTGACTCCATCCTCGCCGAACTGGCCCTGCAACCTTTGGCCAGAAGACGGGTGGGCTCCCCTGGAGAAAAAACCCTCAGCGGCGGCGAGCGGGGCCGACTCAATCTCGGCCTCGACCTGGGTAGCGCCGCGGAGATCTTCCTCTTTGACGAACCGATCTCAGGGCTTTCCTCGAAAGACTCTGAACATGTGGCCGAAACGCTGCATGCCCTCTCGCGCGATAACATTGTGATCGCATCCCTCCACCGCCCCGGTGCCCGGGTGCTGCGCTTATTCGATAAAGTCCTGATGCTTGACCAGGGGGGACGGGTCGCCTTTTTCGGCACACCACTGGCCATGGGGCAGTACTTCCGGGATGCCTGCAAGGAGCTGAATATCCTCCCACCGATGCGCCTCAAGAGCCAGCAAGCCCAACAAGCGGGTGCCGACTTTGTTTTTGATGTGTTAGAAACCCCCCTGCACGGTATCGCAGGAAGGGAAAGCGGTGGCGTCCGCCGATTTCCCTCCACCTTCTGGCAGGAACGCTTCGAGGGCAGCCAGCTGGTCGATGAAGTCGCCAAGGGAAGCAAGCCTGAACAAAGCCAGACGGTCGATGTCACCCTCAGCGAGGACCACATGGCCGTGCCGACACGTTCACGAAAACAACGTGGCGCCGAGTGGCTGCGCCTGTTCCGCACCCATCTGGTCAGATCACTGATGTCCAAATTCAGGAACCGCGGCACGATCTACAGCATCCTGCTGGAAGCCCCCCTGCTGGCCTTGCTCATAGGGGTCACACTGCGTGCCTCCCCGGACGGAGGATACTCATTCCATACCGGGCTGCACCTCCCGGTTTACCTTTTCCTGACCGCCACCATCGGCATGTTCCTGGGCCTGACTAACAGCGCTACGGAAATCCTGCGCGACTCCCCCGTTCTTCGACGCGAGCGCAACTGCCGGTCGGGCACCTTCCTCTATGTCACCGCCAAATTTCTGGCGCTGGCCATTCTCGCCCTGATTCAATGTGCCATCTACACCTGGCTGGGGCATTTCATGTTGGATATCCACGGTATGTTTGTCATCCACTGGGGGTGGATGACCGTCACGGCTCTGTGTGGCACATCCATGGCGCTGGTGGTCTCATCCATCGTCACTACCGAACGGGCCGCGTTGAGCTCAGTCCCACTGCTGCTGGTGCCACAAATCCTTCTCGCGGGAGCGCTGGTTTCCTTTGATGAAATGAACCGCGGTTTGTTCAAGGGAGCCGCTGAAGGCCGCGCAGCGGGTGCCGAGCCATTCCCGGCGCGCTTCATGCCGCTGCGTTATGCCTATGAAGGCATGATTGTCAGCCAGGCGACACAAAACCCCTTTGAACATCAACGCCGTAGGCTACAGGGTGAAATCGATCCCCTCAAGGAGCGGAACGACCAACGTTTTTCCGGCAACGAAGAGCAGGGCCTGCAGCCGTCAGAAAGTGAGCGTCTCAATATCCTGACCGAAGCCCTCACCCGGCTGATGGCGGCCGAGGCCCGGACGGTTGAGGAAGCAGATGAGCTTTCTTGGCGCATCGCCCATGCAGGCCGCAGAAAGGATATGGATGCCCTGCTGGCCATCCCCCCCTATCCAGATGATGAAACCATTTACACCAAGCCGGTGAGGGACTTTTTTGTCAACATACGCACAGACCTGTTAGTCAGTAAGGCGGAGATCGACCGGCTCGATTACCGGCAAAAAACAAAACGGAGTATTTTCCTTGCCGAGCGGAAATACTGGTTAGGCATAACCAGCAAAACCACCCACGCCTGCCTATGGGTGATCGCCGGCTGCATCTCCCTCTGTCAACTCGCAACGATGATCTTCCTGCAAATCCGCAGTCAACGGGTCAGGTGAGTTTCCCGCGGTTACTTAACGATGTTCCGGACGCCTTTTCCCGGGTTGTTTTTTCTCAGGAACACCGGGTTTTTGTCCTGATCGAGCAGTTGAAGTGTATAACCATCGAGTCGTGCCCACAGGGTTTCGTATTCCTCCGGATTCCTGCCTTCGTTTCGATTCCATACCACCAATTGATCGATGGGGTAATCCTTACCTAGGTCGAGCAGCCACCAATTCCCTGTTCCCAACTGTGTGTGCGTCATGTGCTGCTCATGGTAACGACCCGATATATCGCCATCGATGGCCTTGTCTGCAGTACTGAAACCACTGATGTTCGATGACTGCGTGGCCTTCCCCTTCAATGCGACGTTGATACCACCGCTATAGACCTCCACTTCTGCAAGGCAAAGGTATCCGTCGCGCGGTAATGAAATCCGGACAAACCGGGCAGTCACCGGTAGTTGCTCAGTCACTTCAGGCAGCCCCCCGTTCTTTGCTTCCCCGGCCACCACCGACGATGAAGAGGTTTTGCCGGATTGCCTTCCAGCCACTTTTTGGGCAGCCGTTGACTTTTCGACCGAGCGCTTTGTGTTGTGGGAAAAAAACCAGATACCCGCGCCAAGCGCGACCAGGATCACCCCAATGCCCACCTTGACAAAAGGGTCTTTCTTTTTGACCACTATCTTCGGACTTGCCAGGTTGATCCGAGGCACACTGTCGGTTTCCTGAACCGAGGGAATGGAGTAAGCCCCTGCCGCACCACCTAGCGCAATCTCCTCGAGGTAACGCAAGAAGAACGGTCGGCTCACCAGCTCCGTCGCATCGATGTTGGCTCGAAACGCCTCGATATCAAACGCGATACGCCGGAAATGCACATCCCTTGTCAGGTCGTCATAGATCGCGTAGGACGCCACGATACTTGTGCTCCTTGGATCGCCCACCGAGCCGGGGTTGATGATATATCGATTCTGAGCATCACAGCAAAAATCATAGGGATCATGGAGGCTGATTTCACCCGACGGCTGCTCCATAAACACCCCGGCCCGGTGTGAATGGCCGATAAAGATAATCCGGTCGTCACAGGCTGCGAAGTTCACCCTGGCAGTCTCTTCGTCGAGGATGTAACCAAAGGCCATTGGCTCGACCACTTCCGCGTGGACGACAAGAAAGCCGGCTCCCTCCGGCCGTGCTTTCTCCGGCAGCTGTCGAAGATACCGCGAGTCGTCATCCGACAACTTCCCCTTGGTCCAGGCGATGGCCTCACTGGCATTGTCGTTAAAGAGCGAGGTGTCCATCCTGCCACACACTGCGGCGTCATGATTGCCTACCACAGCCACGCTGGCGAGTTTGCGGATGGCTTGCGTAACCGGAGAAGGGTCAGGTCCATAACCAACAATGTCACCCAAGCAGATGATGTGGTCGATTTGCAGACCCGCCATATCATCCACCACCGCCTCCCAGGCCTGGAGGTTGGCATGAATGTCGGAAACGATCGCGTAACGCATTGCAGCGCTACTTTGATCAATTTCCCCGGCTTAGGCGATTTAAAAGTCAGCAAGACAGCATTGCAGAATACGATGCCCCCTCGTCCTCCAAGGCAATAAGAAAGCCATGCTAACGGGCTAGCCACTAATCTGTGGCAGACAGCCGCGGACGCCAATGGGGTGGACGGCTGGGCGTAGGGACGTCGCGGAACCATCCGGGTTCTCCGTTTTGGTTTACAAATGCGACACCGATGGGCATGTCTGGCTGCTCATCGGCAAGGGCTGTGAGCTCGCGCTCGGCCTTGTCCGAGATTTCAATCCAGGCTTTTTTCAGCTCGATGAGGTCGATATCGCGGGCTTTGACTTCGGCCACCTCCTCTTTGGTAACTCTAGCGAAGCGTCTCATCATCTGGATGAGGAGAATCGGGCTAAAGCCTTCATCCTTGCCACAGGCAGCCCAGCAGATGGCGGAAAGCGGTCTCCTTTTCCCGGTCGCCTCGGAATTTTTCGACTTCTTAGCCGTTCGTCTCTAACACACTAACGTCGAGGACACTGGATCTGGCAACCTCCACAGCACCCTCGTGGAAGGTGGCCACAGCTTGGGAAAAACGAGGGGAGTCATCGGCTGCATTGATGACGAGGCGGATATCGCCGAACGAACTCATCTGGTAGTCCTCGCGCCGATACCAGAAACACTCCGGAAAAGCACACACCAATCGCTGCGCCATCTCCAGCAGTTCTGCCGGAGCGGCATCCGATGACCGGGTGTCTGCAAGCGCCCCTTTTACGCCACCACTCTAGCTTACCATCGAGCGGACGGCAAGGAGGGATTGGCTGTGGAGTAGGATTTCATGAGGTGCCTACCAGTGCCCGGGACTACTTAAAACTACTACGTGGTGCGTGAAGTTTTTCGCCCTCGCCATTAAGGATATCCGCATGAGGTTTGACCCACGTATTTTCAAATTTCTCTGGCTTATTGAGCACCCAGCCAATAGCCAGAACGCGATCGAGATTAAACTGGCGATGCTTTAGCCCTTCCTTTGTGCTGGAAATACGAATAGTCAAACGCGCACCCGGCCCGTCAAATTGGGTAGCTGCTGATTTGAGAATCTCATGGGTTGTAGATCCTACCTTGGCGTAGGCGTAGACAGATTGATTCACATCAGGACTACTCAGCAAATAACAGCGCCAACGGGTATCATCCCTAAAGGCAAAAATATAATGCCCCACGGGCTTAACCCTAACCCTGACATCCGCCGACTTCACTGTACCAGCAAGTATCTGTGACCAAGTGGCAGTGCCGTATCGAGCATAAGCGTCCCAATCGACTTTCATACCGTCCTCAGTAGGCACAACTGTCAACTGTCGCATATCGCCACTGGCGAGAACCACCTCATAACTGGAACATGTGATACCGCCTACATTACCAATTTTCACGGGACCCAGACCTATTGTTTTCCCATTCAGGGCTTCAGCATGATAAGATGTCATGTGCGCTTTTACATCGCGCCAATTGCGGGCCATCTTTAGGCGCTCGGACGGATCCGTTGCAGCAAGAAAAGCGTTTGCAACTACATTAGGGTCGTTATCGAATGCTGGCTCCTCATGGCTTGATCGAGAACTTGGGGTATTCGATGTCTCATCAGATTTCTCAACAGGTTGACCATCCTTCTTTTTGGGGGCCGTATAGAATTTCACTCCATAGGCAACAGCACCTAACAGTAACACCACCATACTCCATTTAACCCATTTTCTGGTCCCAAGTTTATTCTTATGGGAAGGGCTAATAAGCAGTTTACCATTACCTCTGTCGACATTTTTGGCGGGACTCTCAACCTTTTCTATTTCGCCAGCTTTCACTTTCATCAGGTCGCCATATTTCGCCCTGACTTCGTCCCAGTCATGCAACGATGCTCCCATGACGCGACACAACCCTCGTTGGGCATTCTTATCTCCTGTGCAAGCCTTGGCGTAACCCGACCAGCGATAGTTTTGAGAAGCAGTGACCAACCCTTTGCGTATGGCAGCGAGATCTGTCTGCACTGCTTGCTGCCGAAGTTCGGCCCCCTTTACCATCTCGTCCTTTGCGAGACGTGCCGCCCAGATTTGCCCTCTGACCCGTGAGCTGTCCTTGCTAAACTTATTTTTATACCAATGGGTGAATCCTTGTTGAATCGCTTCCACAAACAGGTTCAAATCACAAATGCGCCTGGTATAATGATCGAACACATCCTGACCATCCTCCCCGCTTGCCCTTGCTTCCGCGATTTGCTCTTTAATTTCCGCAATTCGGGATGCACTGTATCGGTGTTTGAAGTGGTCAATTAGTTTTCCCTCCTCGTTCTTCCCCTCAAACCTTGTCAAATAGCTTTCACGATCCGGCACAGAAACAAGCATTTCCACATCAGTATCCGTCACACAATATGTGAGCACATCAATGGCACAAAACCGCTGCAATCGGCGTATGGATTTGATGATGATCACTTTTTGATAATCATCAAAAGCTGGCATTCTCGACACAGTTTTGAACGAAACCACATGATATACCTCTGGTATCTTATTTTTTAAAGTCGATGAGCCTAACATGATTAGATTGACAATATATTGACAGATTTGTCTATTCTTCCCAAATCACAAACCTACCATGAGACACCGAATTCTGAGGCTTCGTCCCTGAGGTGATCTGCTTCCAAATTTCTACCCTGCTCGATGTAGAGACGGTAGAGTGCTTGCCATGGTCTTTTAAAGACAGGTTTCTGTTGCTTGGATAATGCAATGGCTTGTCGATAATGTTGTTCTGCACGGGCAAAAAGGCTGCCTCCTTCTGCAAGCAACCCAAGATATAAGTGGGTGCTTTTATCCTCGCTGATCTGGAGGGACTCCTTGAGTGCCTTTTCTGCCTTTTGTGGCTGCTCCGATTGCATATAGGCAAAGCCCAAAGCTCGAAGTGCATCAGGCTTCTCTGAAAAATCCGGCTTGAGGCTGAGTGCTTTCTCCAGCAACGGAATAGCAGATTGCATCTGCCCGAGCCTGTTCAGGCACTCTCCGTATTCGAAGTGAAGCTTAGCACTCTTCGGGTAATGAGGTAGTGCAATCTGATAGATACTGGCAGCATACTTGTAGTGCCCGGCAGTTTGAAAATTGGTAGCCACACGATCATAGTTCGCCATAAAGGTGTTGTTAAACATCTTTCCCTGAAACGGCACGGCATTCATGTATCGCCAGGCCGTCGCACGTCTACCACAGATGGCATCACGAGCGATGTTCTCAGGCTTTACGTGACCAACATAGACTCCGTTGACCCTGCCGTCGGCATTCACTAAGATACTCAGGGGTAATGCCATTTCTTGATGCAATACAGAGATACTATCCAGAAAGAGCTGGATAGTATCTACCCCGGCTTTGTTCATAAAATAGGATGGAAACCCTTTCACGGGAGACTTCGCCATTTTCAAAGAACCATCATCATTGAACTCGGTATTGACCAGGACCACATCCACGCCCACTTGCGAAAAATAATTGCGGTAGAGCTCAAGCTCCTTGAAATCGTTCTGGCAATCCGGACACCAGCTTGCCCAGAATTTGATCAGGGTGCTTTTGCCTTTGGGAATTTCAGCAGGTTTCCCCTTTGCATCCACGAGACCGAGCGGAGGCAAGGGAGAACCTTCCACAAGGCGAATGCCGCGATGGTCACGCACAGGTTCTTCAAGAGGAGTATCTGGTAGTTTATAGTTTGTCGGGCGTTTCCATACCGCAGCATCCTTATCGCCGTATTTCAGGGTGTATTGCCGGTTCTCCTTAAGGGCTGAAAGTTCCTGCTTACTGCCATCCGGCCAGCGGATCTCAATGCGTTTGATCGTGGCTTCAGCAAGCCCTACATTAAGCCATAGCGACGACTGACTGAGGAAGCTGTCACCGGCTGCCACACTACGTTTTAACGGAACCTCCTTTCCATCTTCCTCGATCCAGACGATCACCGTTGAGCCAACTGCATCCCGGTTGATCTTTTTACCGTCCCCTAGCAGTTTCATGCTGATCCAACGGGAGTCGGAGATCTGGTTTTCCAAGTATCTGACCTGGGGGCCATAGCGGTTGCTGACCCACATATCGAGATCACCATCGTGATCCCAATCGACCATCGCAATTCCACGCGCATCATCGTCGAAGTCAAAACCAGTGATGTAAGAAGCCGTGGCAAAGCTCTTGCCACCATGATTGAGGAACAGGCAGTTGCGTTCACTGCCACTCCATGACATGCCGTAGAAAAGCTGCTCGGAAAGTTGCTGACGCGACTGCTTGAGTCCCATGTTTTCACCTCTAGTCTCTGTTGCTCGCGGCACAACTTGCCGCCACCAGAAACTTCACAAGTCGTCCTTCTTTTTGCTGGTAAGGTAACCATTCGCCACCATCAGATCCTGCCAGCCATTGTGATCGAGATCAGCAAAGTGAGATGACCATGCCCAGCGACCCAGCCAAACTCCCAGTGGGTAAGCCTCTTCCCTAAATCGATTTCCCTCCCCTTGAGTGAACAAGCTATTACCTCGGGAAAGGTGCTGTATTTGCCTACGGTCTTTCTCCGCTCTGGTAGGCTTGAAACTTTTCTGGAAAGTGATGCGCTTTCCGGCCGAGGAAAACATATTGCTGACATAGAGGTCAGAGAGCCCGTCCCGATTCCAATCGCCCCATGCAGCATTCATACTGAAGTTCTGGTCCTGTGCCCTCGCCTCATCGATGACATCGGTGAAAACTCCCCGGTCATTTCGGAACAAGTTGTTGCGCCCAAAATCATTCGCGACGTAGAGATCCAAATCTCCATCATCATCAAAGTCATGCCAACTGCAAGCCAATGAAAAGTGATGGTTGTTTTTGTTTAAGCCTGTCTTTTCGGTTACATCTTCGAAGCTAAGTGTGCCCCCCTTCGAAATATTGCGGAACAACTTGTTTTCGCCTCCATTGGTAGCATCCTGAAATAAATCCGGTCCCGGCCTTGTGGCAAAACGTGTCTTGTGTTCGTTTTTATAATAATCACAGGCGTAAATATCGAGCAACCCGTCCTGATCGTAATCCGCCAGTGACAGGGAAAAGAGAGAGGGGAAATGATCCATCAGGGCATGCTCTTGTGTAAACTTACCTGATCCGTCATTGCGATAGATTAACAACGCCTTGTAAGTAGCCAGCACTATATCAGCATCACCATCGTTATCCAAATCACCAAAGACTGCCGCACGCGTGCGGTCGAGTAGATCGAGTCCAGCCTCCTTGGTGATATCCTTCACTTCACCAGTAGCAGTCTGTATTAACAAACGATTCAGTAGCCCGTCGCCCTGACAAATAAATACATCCTCAAGACCGTCCCCGTTAACATCAGCAATCGCGAGCCCTTGGTAAAAATTCTGGGTGCGCGCCACCTCATTGCTCATCTGCTGCAACCATTCATTGGCAGGAATCCTCAGTTGCATCCATGCGTCTGGAGCCGACGAAAACAAATATGCTGACTTATCCTGAAGCAGTGACTCATTTGTCCAGTAGGCAGCCGAATATGACATACCTTTCAACCCAGTGATAAGAGGCACGTCTCCAGCCAGATCCCAATCGATCTGCCAGGTTCCGTGACGTTCCCCTCTACGCCCTTCTGAGTCTGAACCATACATCCCCGCAAGCACCCTGGTTTTAACAGTATTCAACCCCACTTTCTCGACACCTGTGATTTTAAATGAGGTTCTTTCGACTTTTAGTCCTTGAACCCAGTCTCTCAACACCGAGTCCCCCTGCTTGGTCGCGTTATGATTATTTTCAACAGGGAAAGCACCCTCCACGACTTGCAGTTTTCCATGTGAACTATGATTCAATATCTCCGGTCGAAGTGGGAAGTAGGCTCCTCCGTGTGCATACAGTTTTTTAGTATCTTCTCCTAACAGTTGATCTTTTTTCAATGCTGTTCCCAATACCTTGAGTTGTGCCATGCACCGACTAGTACACACCTCGGCATCCCACATTTTCTCGGCCCGTGCTTGGGGCAAAACCAGCAAGGCTAAACCACCGCAAATAAGAGCTCTGAGTAATCGTTTCATGGTGAGCTTGAAATCATCATTGCTCTCTTCAAAAGGACAAGCCCATTCGTCAAAAAACCCACCTCTGTTCAGACCATAGGCGGGTTATTTAATTGGCTAAAAAAAACTTATGCGCGGCGGCGGCGCAGTAGCATCGCACAGCCACTGAGAGCGAGAATCGCCGTACTGGAGGGTTCAGGGACAGCGGTAAAGACCAAGCTGTTGTCTGTTCCCGATGCTTGCGCACCACCAGTAGTAAGTGGCAGTGGTGAGCTTGGCAACGTGAGTGTAGTTAAATCAACTAAAGTCACATTACTCACAGTGTAAACGCCACCGTCGGAAAGCGTAAATGATCCACTACCAAACGGGCTCAGTGATAGCCTGAGTCCGGAAATCGTACTAGCGGTATAGTGTATAAAGCCGCCCTGTGTTGCAGTTGGCACTGTGCCCTCTGGAGATGATGCAATGCTTCCATTTGTGGACAAACTCCCTGTAATACCCCAAAAATAATTTGGACTCCCAGTCAATGAACTGCCACTTGCCGTGACCGTGAACGTATCGGCATCCACGACATCAAAGACAAACACCGCCTTGGCGGATTGTCCTACACTCATTGCACCAAGGCCACCGGCCAGAACTAGACCACGGAGTGCTGCCCATGTTGCTGTTTTGTTTTTCATAAAGTGATTAGGGTATGTGTCAGAGTTTTCAACGAAGTGCCCGATAGATGTGAGTTATTATAAATCAATGGATGCAACGATGTTGATCCGTCATATCTAAGCAAACTTACGCATCATACAATCAATAAATCGAGTATATTTGTCATTTCACCCCATTTCAAGCTACCCGATCCTAAGTTAAAGCCCAAAACCGACAGTGTAGCAAGTCACTCAAAACAAGTGTGGGCATATGGGTCTATTCCGCTGCGTCCGCCAGTTTGTAAACAGCATCGCGATACGTCTGGATGGCCTCGACTGGTCGGATTTTCAAAGCCTTGTCGAGTTGGCTAACAGCATCGCGGTATCGGGAAGTAGCGACATAGGCTTTGGCTAACTCGATTCGTGATGTGTATTCGTGACCTTCGACCCGACCCGCTTGCTGGAAAAGCATCTCTGCCTCCTGGTAGCGTTTTTCAGTCATTCGATAGCGACCGAGTAAAAGCAACGACTCTCCATCGAGTGGATTTTCTTTGATGAGAGATTCAAGAACCTTGGCACCACGGGCAGGGTCCTCTCCGGAATCGATATCGATGAGAGCGGTAAGACGTTGTTGTTTCTGCTGGAGTTTAGCGTCCTTGATCTCGGGGTAGGCTTTTTCGAGCGCAAGTGAGAAGTCGCGGGCAAGTTTCCAATCGCGGACTTGTGTAGCAAATTCGAGAGCATTCAATGCGGCGGCGGCAGGTGCTTTGTTCTCCATTTCCAAGGCAGCCATCATGACTGGTCGGGCAAGTTGATTACTTCCCGCACGAAGGTGCAAGTTTGCTAACAGAAGGTGGTTATCGGCATCCAGTTTCCCCTCTCCCATTCTCCGGACCAGATCGAGATTAGTGATGGCATCATCGCTGCGATCCATCGATAGGTAAATGGATGACTGCAGCAGGTAGTAGGATGTTTCGGTCGGGCGGGCGGTGATCACCTCATCGAGTAGCGCGAGAGCTTCCTCGTTACGCTGTAGGTGTTGCAGGCACTGCGCGGTGCCGGCTTTCCAATCGACGCTTTCAGGCTGGGTTAACTGGGCGAGGCGGTAGGCCTGCAAAGCGGACGCGTATTGCTCCTTGTGCATTCTGCCGTATGCGAGTTGGCCGTAGGTGGCGCCATCCTGATCACCTAATCGGATGGCCTCCTCCAACGACTTCAGAGCCTTGTCCCAGTCGTCTTGACGGGCGTAAACAAAACCCAGGTTCCGGTGGGCGCGCCGGAAGCTGGGGAAGATAGCAAGAGCCGACTGGTAGTGGCCAGCCGCTTCCTTGAGCTCACCGAGTTCGAACTGGATGTTACCTGCATTATAAGCAATCGCCGCCGATGTTTTCACCAGCGGGCTGCCTATGAGTTTCTCCAAGGCCTCTTTTCTTTTACCCGCAGCCATCAACGGTTGGATCGAAACTAACAGACCGCGTTCCGCAGTAGTCACCACAGGCTCAATCTGGGCATTGACCCGATAAGAGCCGTTAAAGGATTTCAAAAACGCCTCGTCTTTCCAGTAGTCCCGAGATAGAGGCAACGGCTCGGCGGCACTTAACAGAGAAGTCAGAAGCACACTGATAAGCAATAACTGATAACTGATCACTGAATAACTCATTTCTTGATGATGATAGGCCATGTCATGACCGCTTTCACAGGCTGTCCCTGTCGGGTGGGTGGAGTGAACCGCGAGCCGTTGGCAATCCGCTGCGCAAGCGGGACCAGTGCCGGGTGGGTGGTAGAGATCACGGAAACAAACTGACTCCGACCCGACGGCAGGATGGCAACGCGCACGGTAACACGACCACTGTTAGTCCCCTTGATGCTACTGGGAAAAACAACCGACGGGTTGCGGAGCAGGCGCGGTTTTTTATCGAGTTCACCAAGCGAGTATTGGGACTTTGGTTGGGGGGGGGCGTGTCGGATCGTTGGTGGTGACGGGGATTGGGTCCTGGGTTTTGTCACGGCACGCGGCGTTGGCCGGGTGACGACGGGAAGTGGCGCCGGTGGCTGGTCGGTAAAAAATGTATCCACGGCAAGCTGGGGTTTGGTTTGATTGTTCACCACCGGGAGAGCCGGTTGGCTGAGGTCCGGGGTAATCGCCAGGTCGGCCAAGGCGGGTGGCGGTGGTGGCGGGATGTCCTCGTCCACCGGCTCCTCGGGAGGTGGGGGCGGCGGCTCGGGCAGGCTGACGGTTTCGATCTCGCGGATTTCAAACTCAGGGCTGAGCGGGGAAAGCACCATCAGACGCGTAGCGACCAGCACGCTGAGCAAAACAGCGGTCATGGCAATTCCCAGGATGATGGATTTGAGTTTCATTTTTTTGACCGCTAAAGGATGCGAAATGCGCGAAAGGAAGGCTTGGGTAATGTGTTTTTTGTTAACCACGGAAAACACAGAAGCCACGGAATTTTCTTACTTGGTTTTTGGAGTTTGGTCGTTGGAGTTTATTACTTCGACGTTGCCAGGTTGACGGTTTTGGCACCGGCGAGTTTGGCGGCGTCGATGACTTTTACGATGGTGCCATGGTCGGTCTGGGTGTCGCCTTGGATGATGACGGGGATCGTGCCGTCGGACTCGAGCATGGCGGCGACAACGCTGCGGACGCCATCGATCCCGATGCTGCGGCCCCCTTGATAGACCTGGCCATTGGCGGTGACGGCGATGAGGATGGAGTTTTTCTCCAGGTCCTGGGCTGACGCGGCCCGGGGTTTGTTGACATCGACCCCCGTTTCCTCGATGAAGACGGTGGTGACGATAAAAAAGATCAGCAGGATGAAGACCACATCTATCAGCGGCGAGATGTTGATCTCCGATGATGCGGATTCGTTTCCTGTGAAATGTCTGAAGCGGCGCATGTTCAGGGGGCGGGTGTCAGGGGGCGGGTGGCGGGTATGAGTGCGTGGTGGAGGCGCTGTTGGAGCTTGGCGTGGGTCGACTCGGTTTGTTTCCTGAGGAGAGCCAGCAGAAATGCGGCGGGTATGGCGATGAGAAGACCTGCCTGGGTGGTGATCAGGGCTTCCGAGATGCCGACGGAGATTTTATCGATGGGTGCCGCCGCGCTGCTGGTTGCGAGACCTGAAAAGGTGACCAGCATTCCCGAGACGGTCCCTAACAGACCAGCCAGTGGTGCCGCACCTGCCAGGACCCCGATAAATGGGAGCCGGCGTTCCACCCAGGCGAGCCGGTCCAGCTCGAAGGTGGCAAACTGGCGGATGGTGTGACGTCTTCCATCACATTGGAAATCGAGACCGGAGAGCTCTTGTTTTACTTTTTTGAGTCCGAGCCAGGTGGAGGCAAGAATGCTGTAGAGTCCGATACCCAGGAGGATCAGCGCCCACAGAATGGGGCCTCCCTGGTTCAGGGTATGTTGGAATTCGTTGAGCATTTTTTAGACAGAATGAACAAAATTTACAGAATTACTCGTCCCCTGCAACGCGCTCCAGGTGGTTGGTGTCCGGTTTTGGGAACTTTTCGCCACGCAAGCCGTTGACAAGTGTTAGTCCGAGCTTCTCGGTGTTTTGAATGATACCCTGGCAACGACGGGAGAGCAGGGCGTGGATGATGAGGGCCGGGATGGCGACCACTAAGCCGAAGAGTGTTGTGACCAGTGCTTCCGAAATCCCCCCAGCCAGAGGTTTGGCATCGCCCGTGCCTGATACGGTAATGACGTTGAAGGTCCTGATCATACCGGAAACCGTTCCCAGCAAACCTAACAAGGGAGCTGTTGCCGCGGTGATCGCGATGAAGGGCAACCAGCTTTGGAGTTTGTTCTGCACACCGATGAGCTGTTCATACAAAACCTCCTCGACCACATCGGGGCCTGCTTTGGCATAGGTCAGGCACCGACTGATCACCGCTGCCACAGGGTGGGATACCCCGCCGGCCAGGCCTTGCGCTTTTTCCTGGTCGCCCTCACGCAACGCGCCAAGGATACCAGAAACCCACTCGGGTTGAGGTGTTCGGATGCGGGCGATTTGTGCCAATTTGACAATACCACAGACGGCTGAGAACAGCGCGATAGCAAGAATCGGCCAGATCCAGAATCCCCCCTTGCGGAAGATGTCAAGTTTATCACTTTCCAGGGTCGCCAGGGCGAGTGCCTTTCCTCCTGTGACGTCGATGTCCAGCGAGGCCTCGTTACCCGCGAGCAGTTCCCTGACCTCACTTTCCTGACCGGCAAGCACCTTGGGACTGCGGGTGCCTTTTTCCCGGACGATCGCACCGGTGAGACTACCGTCATCGGCTGCAAACCAGGCGGCGGGACCGGCAAGGGCAAAGGTCCCCGGCTTCACCTCCCCATCGGGAGCGACTGCCTCGCCCTTGACGACGCTGCCTCCAAGAAGTGCGTCGAGCCGATTGATCCCGGCCTCGAGTACGGCCAGGCGATGTTTAAGTGCCTCGGCCGGCGAACCGGATGCGGGAGTGGTGTCGGGCGATTGAGAAACCTCCCCCGGCAGTAAAAAGGTTTCAAGTTTCAGGCCGTAATCACGCAACTGGCTGTCAACGTAACTGTGGTCCTGCTCGGAGGTGTAACACTTTTTCTGCAGTTCCTTGAGCAGGGATTCACGGTCTGATTTGGCCATCCGGGCGATACGCGCCTTGCGGCGTTTTTCCAGCAGCTCGGCCTTGGTTTCGTGAAAGGATTTTCCAAGGCCGGGTTTCTCCCTGGCGATGGCTTCACGCTGTTCGGTTAGACGTTTGCGGGCATCATGCAAATCCTTTTGGATCGACTCCATGTCCTGGGCTCCGGCAGATGCGATCCACCCCGTCAAAACAAAGAGAAATATGGCCAGGTGTTTCATCATCTTACTTGCTCTCCCCTCCCCCTGTCAGCTTCACGGGAAGCTTGATGAGCTGTGGCTGTTGGGATTTTTGATACACTGCAATGGCGCGTCTGACATCCGCGGCGATGGCGGGCACGGATTGCCATACCCACCCCTCCTTGCCCGGTGAACCAATACCTGCCGTATCACCCGAGCTGGTCGTGTAATAGGCCCGGCACAACCCCAGGTAGAGCACGCTGACCGTCATTTTTTTACCGTCGGGCAAAGTCTGGGTTTCTTCGGCGACCGTGATGCTGCGATTGAACCGGCCCGCAGCAGAGAGCACCGCGAGCATCGACTTCAGGACATCCCGTGGCTTGCCCAGGGCGTCAGGTGCCGACAAGGCATCGAGATCCGACTTCAGCTCATCGGCCAGTGGTTGTGGGAAGCGAGTTATCACGTTTTTCATTCTGGGAAGCATGCGGGCCATGCTGGCACGCAGCAATTGCTGGGCCTCCCGGTATTGCTTGAGTTCGGCTTCGAGCTTCTCTTTATCGTGATCCACCAGCTCCACTGATGCACCAGCCTGGGTGAGCTCCTCATTCAGCAGTGCGAGCTCCTTTCGATAGAGGTCGAGCAAGCTTTGCATACTCTTTTTCTCAACCTCCCAGGACGTTTTTTCCTCCGAGATCATCCGCTCGGTTTTCACCCACTGGTGGATGAGCTCTTTCGTGGCACCCGGGTCTTCAGTCGTGCCGGCATCCTGCGCCCAGAGAGAAGCCATCATGGCAAACGGGGTCAGGCAAATGGTGATGATTGGTTTGATCGGCGGCATGGAAAAATGAGTCGGGTGACGGCCAGGGGATTATGAAGTGGATCAGGGGAGATCTGCAAGGAAGCAAATCCCCCCTTCCCATCCATTATGTGGTAAACGGCTTAGAACTGAACTTCAAATCCGGCGTAAATATTACGGCCACGGCCATTGCGAGGCCCTTCCGGGAGTCTTGAGACGATATTTTCCTCATCGAAAATATTGGCCACACCACCGATCAGCTTCCAGTTGTCGTTGATTTGATACCAAGCTGATATGTCGAAGACCAACGCCTCGTCGACCTTGCCCTCACGGGATGAGGTGACCGGGTTAGCGTGGTTACCACCGGTGCCATACATGGAACTCGTCCAGGTGGCATCGAGATTGGCGCCCCAGCTGCTCATATCGACACCGATCCCTGCCGCCAGTTTCCACTCCGGGATGTAGGGGATGTCGTTTCCTGCTTCGTTACCACCTTGGAAATCGGTGAAAATATTCTCGGTGTCCGTGGCCAGGTTTTGCTTCAGAGTCGCCTGTGTCCATGTTGCACTGACATACATGGGAAGACGGTATGCCTGGCCGTTAGCCGTCGCTGGATCAAAGCTGACTTGAGCCTCGATACCATAAACCTCGGCTGCACCGCCGTTGGCTGGATCGCCGATACCAACACCCGTTGCCGGAGCTAACAGGTTATCAAAGTCGGTGTAAAAACCAACAAGCTCGAAACCCCGTGCTTTTTCCGCATCGTGGTGACGCCATCCCAGCTCGTAGGAAATGGATGTCTCCTCATCGGTCTGACTAACAGGATTGGTATTGGTGTAACCGCCCGGACCCGGTGTGGAAACACCACGGTAGATCCCCCCGAAGAGTTTGTCCGTGTCACAAATATCAAAGGTGAACCCCATACCGCCGGCCCAGGTCGTGAGAGCACCGTCGCGGAATGCGTTACCCTTGTAGTCTTCGTAATTGTATTCCATGTGCTCAATACGAAGGCCGGGACGAAGTGTCCATTTTCCTGACTTGATCTCGTCCTCAAGGAAGACCGAGGTAGCGACGGTTTCTTGTCGGCGGTCGGCATCAGAACCATGCACACCAGAACTTGTCTGGCCAAAGTCACCGGCACCGGTTGATGTGTATTGATCCACCCATTGGTAACGATACTCACGGTCCTTGTGCAGCCGGATCCCGCTGGTGATGCTGTGATCGACTGATCCAAGCGAAAAGTCATAGGTGCCGGCAAACTGCACCCCGTAGCTGTAGTAGTCGCGGTTATTCGCTTTGACATCGATCACATCACCAGGTGTCATCCCTTGAAGAGAAGTCACCGCGGCTGGGTTCAGCAGCGCGGAATGAAGACTGGCACCGTTGATTTTGTTCAGCTTATACCAGTTTCTGTTGAAACGATTGTAGTAGGCCGTTGCCTCCAGCTTGAAATCATCGGTCGGCTCGGCGGTGTACTTTAAATAGGTGCGGTATTGGAAGGTGTCGATGTTATCGAACTTGGTGGCCGCGTAACGATCATAAGGACGGCTACGCACATCGGCTTCAGCAAGCCCCAGGTAGCTTTCGTCGGCATCAAAATCGGTGTAGCCCAGCTTAAACTCGAAACGTTGCTTCAGGGCGGTGTCCGGCTCCCAGAACAACTTGAACATTGGTTCGATACGCTCAAAGCCGGTGCTGCTGCCACCGTGCCCCTGGATCGAACGGAAGCCATCGGAGCTTTGGTAGTGCATTTCTAACAAATAACCCAGCAAGCCGTTTTCTGTTTCCACGGTGTTACCGTAATGGGAGTGACCGGTGAAGGTGTTGTCGGACCCATAAATAAACCTCGCATAGAAACTCTCCTGGTCGGGAATAGGAGTGGAGAGGTAGTTGATCACCCCGCCCGTGGTATGCGGACCGTACTTGACCTGGCTCGAACCCTTCAGAATTTCCAAACCGCTCATGCGCCCCGCATTGGGTGAGTAATAGGCACCGGGCGCCGAGTAAGGTGCCGGCGCCATCAGGATCCCGTCCTCCATAATGGTCGTTTTTTCACTCCTTGTGCCAAGTCCGCCACGGACGGAGATATTTGGAAACAGACCAAAGCCATCCTCTTCACGCGTGTAAACGCCAGGCACCTTCGCGAGGATGCGGTTGATGTTGGTGTAGTTCTGCTGGCGAATATCATCCGTATCGATGTATGCCGCTGAACCGACCAGATCCAGGGCGCGGTCTTTGCCGCCTACGACGGTGAGAGGTGACAGGGAGCCGTCATCGGCAGTTAGAGCACTGAGGGCCGCCAGGTTTCCCAGGCTGAATGCAGCCAGGGCCATTGTTTTATGCATTGGATATCTCATGATGTGTTGGTACTTTGAGGTCGTTTTTTGACCTGGTTTTAGGATCGCGGAACACACGCGACCCCTCTCGTTATTGCGACTGATTCTCAATTGCAAGTATTATCTGATGGAAATCTTGTTTTTTTGCCTTGCTGGAATCGTCTGACTAACCGCTATTCGTGCCGACATGTTTGCACCCAAGTGGAAAAAGGAAGCCAAGCTTCTCGACAAAGCAGCGAAGAAGTTTCTGAACTACAAACGCGACCTGCTGGACAAGCAGATGATCGCCGAAATCGAGTCACGTCGCGCCGATCTCAAGGCCGCGCGCAAAAAAGGCGACAAGGATCAATGCGCGGAGGCCTCGAAGCAGCTTCAAGCCACCTGCGAGAACGCCCTGCCCCGCCAAAGGAGCCAGGGTTGGTTTGAAGAAAACCTGGAGGTGATCTTTGTCGCCATCGTCATCGCCCTCGGTCTGCGCGCCTACGTCGTGCAGCCGTTCCGCATCCCCACGGGGTCGATGCAGCCGACGCTGAACGGTATTGTCGCCACCTCGGTGGAATCCGCGGATGATTTTCCAAACCTTGTTTCGAGGACGCTGCAACGCGCCACCCACGGCCGCAAGTATGTCGACCTCGTCTTGAAGGAGGACAAGCGCCTCCGCTCTGAGAACCCGGTGGTTGAAACCCCGTTTTTACACTTCTTTACACGCACCTACATTTACTTCGAGGACGGCAGCAAAGTGACTTTCCCCGGGCCGAAAGCAGCCCTGATGAACCGTGACGGCATGGGATTCGGCCACGTTTGCGGCTATCCGACCCGGGATATGAGCGACGAGGAACAACAGCAATACCGGGTCGAAGCCCAGACCACCCTCCGATCAGAATTATCCGTCGAGGGCTCCAGAAGCAGGAGCACGATCTACACGCGACCCCACCTAGCCGCCGGCACCGTGATTGCCCGGGGCTACATCGACAGTGGTGACCTGATCCTCGTGGACAAGATGTCCTATCACTTCCGCCGCCCAAGTCGCGGTGAGGTCTTTGTGTTCGACACCCGGGACATTACAAAAATCCACAGCGATGCAGCCAAGAGCGGTGGTATTGCCGGCTCACACTACATCAAACGCCTTGCAGCGGTTCCCGGTGACGCACTCCACGCCGTCGGCACAGACCTCTACATCAACGGGAAAAAAGCCTCCGAACCGGGATTCGTCAGAGTCATGAGCAAGGAAAACGGCTACCATGGATACGGTGCCAGCCAGAAGCTCGCCGAGGGGAAAACCTTCAAAGCCCGGTTCTCGGACATACCCGGCATGAACGAATATATCGCGCTCGGCGACAACAGCTTCAACTCCTCCGATTCTCGAAACTGGGGAACCGTCAAGGAGTTCAACGTCATCGGACCCGCCGCCTTTTCCCTCTGGCCCTTTAAGAGTGGCCACTGGGGAGTTATCAAATAGTGACTTGTGCGTGGTCAATGCCCCCGGTGATCACCAGGAGGTGCATTCCCCGGTCATCACTCACAACTCACCCTTCCCTCCATGTCATCATCACAAGAAATCACCCGTAAGGCGAAGTCAAACCTCGCCTTTGCCCTCACCTGCCTTCCCAGGGAGCGCAAGCGGGACATGGTGACATTTTACGCCTTCTGCCGGGTGATCGACGACCTTGCCGACGACCTCGATATCGCCATCGAAAAACGTATCCAGCAGCTCGATGCCTGGCGCACAGGCATCCAAAACGGGTTTGTGCAACCCGATGCACTACAGCAGGAAGTCATCGAATTGATCGACCGCTATTCCATCCCAAAACAACCCTTTCTCGAACTGATCGACGGCTGCTCCTCCGACCTGGAACCACAACGGTTCGATACCTGGAAGGCCCTTACCAAATACACCTATCAGGTGGCGAGTTGCGTGGGTATCATCTCCATCAGGATCTTCGGCTGCACCCACCCCGACTCGGAAAAGTATGCCGTCACCCTCGGCCATGCCCTGCAACTGACCAATATCATGCGTGACGTCGCCGAGGACCATCGCAACGGTGGGCGGATCTATCTACCCAGGGAGGATTTCACCTACTTCCAATACTCCGAGGACGACCTGTCAAACCAGGTGCACAATGACCGCTTTGTCGCCATGATGACCTCACAGGCCAATCGGGCTGAAGAACTCTATCAACAAGCAGTCGACCACCTCCAGCCCGAGGACGCCAAGGCCCTCAGGGCGGCGGAGGCAATGCGGAAAATCTACCACGGCCTGTTAAAAAAAATGCGCGCGGACAATTTCCAGGTTTTCACCCAGCGCTACTCACTCTCCAAGGCAAGAAAAACAGGGATCCTCGTGGCAACCCTGCTAGGCAGGTAACACAACGACTCCACTCGACTTCCTGGTGCTTTCATCCAGGTGACTAGCGAATTCACGCCCGCCTCCTGCGGAAAACGTAACTCATGCCGCCCAAGATGACCAACAGGCTGGATGTCACCTCAGGAACCACGGAAGCTCCCTGGTAGCTGTCGAAATTGGCCCCGGACGTCGCATAGCTATAGTCCGCGTAATAGGTACCCAGTGCAGGTCGTAAGGCGGTGAGATCAGATAATCCATGTGCCACATTGTTAAAGGTATAGGTACCTACATTACCGATTTTGTATTCGGATTTCCAGCCCCCTGAAAATGCCTCGATGCGGGCATTCCAAGCATCAATGGATACCACGATATCAAACAATCCGCTACCCACATTGGTGTAAGTCTGTGATATGGCGTAAAAAATCCTATCCTTGTTGTAGGAGTTGTTGCCGGTGAGTTCGAAATCCCCCATCTCAATCGTGAAGGACGGATCAACGGCCTGCACAACGGCGTTGTTCTCGTTGCGGAACGCAAGGGCTGCGTCAATTGTCGGCAAAAGGTGCCCGGCAGGATTGGTATAGCCATAAGACAGTTCGTTGGCGGCAAGAAAAAAGGAATCCTGTGCCCCACCGGTGAAATCATCATTGGTGCTTGTTGCTAGACCGATACGGAAGGACTGGTTGTCGCCGGAGGCATTGAGAGTATTGTACCCGCTTCCAGAATAAATGGAGTTAGGAACATAACTTGGCTCAAACGCCGAGTAACTCATGTTGTATGTCAGCGAGGACCCGACAGTGGAAAGGTTGTAGGTATTGCTGGAGATTCCAGTCGGCGCTTGGCCAGGGGTGTTCGAGTTGATAAATGCACCAGCGACGTTGGTGCTATCGCCTTTGAGCGCGTGGTTGTCCAGTCGTCCCGCTTGCATGTTAGATCTGGTAGTCCACCCGGGACCCCAGCCACCGCCAACACTGAAGTCGTGGGTGAATATTGCCTGGGCGTGAAGGGTGCTGGCGGATGCAAGCAGTAGTAATAGTTTGACTTTCATGTTGGTAAGGGTGATTCATGACTCCAGAACATTTTTCCTAAGTGATTCTGAAATTCACTTCGGGTTAACCATATGATAAAGGTCGACTTTCGTCAATCCTTTAAAGCTCCAGTAACCAGCGAAGATTTCTTGATAGCCATAAATGGATTTGCCCGTATAATGATCGCGAATCATCAATAACGGGTGCGTCAATGCCACGACAATCCATTCACCATAAGCTGACCCTATTTATGAAAAACCGACATATCGCACTACTCACAGTCACCGCTGCGGCTCTCGCTTCCTGCGCACCTACCCCCGGACCAAACCCAAACGGTCCCGGGGATTCATCCCAGTCGGGCGGACCTGAAGTCCCGGCACCACGGGTGGAAGGCGAAAGCGACGTCCCCACAGGACACCCCGACCCGCAAAACAGGCCTAACATGGTCGTCAGCCCCTATCGCCCCTACAACATCATCGACGTCAAGGGCTATCGCCGTGGGGACATTGTAGGTGACCCGTCCACCGCCAAGGTGAACCCCGCCACCGGCCAACCCGACCTCAGCACTTCCAAGCACTTCCGGATTCCATAAATGGAGACGACAATTTCTTGAAAACACCCCCTCCCCCGCGCAAACTCTCCGTGGGGGAGGTTTTTTTTCATCTCATTGACCCACAATTCCTTCACCGGACACCGTTCTACCAAGTGACGTAATCTGCTTTCATAAAAATGACCTGCCAGCACCGACCACCGACTTCCCATCACCGAGCCGCAGTGCTGTCTTTGGGAGCATTGGCCATGCTGGCATCCTGCCAACCGGGCGGCATCCCATCCGTCCAGCCCAAAATCAGTGTTCCAAGCGCCTGGGAGGCGTCCAGACAAAGCGAGTCCGCCAAAATCAGCACGGGATGGATGAAAGACTTCAACGATGCCCGGCTTCCCAAACTGGTGAATGAGGCCATGGCTAACAATCCAAGTTTGTTAGCCACGGCTGAGCGACTCAAGGCAGCCCGCGCCAGTGTGATACAGTCCCGGTCAAACAGGATGCCGTCGGCAAGCACATCGGGTTCAGCCAGCAGGAGCCGCACCAATGAGGATGCGGCCGGTGGCACCCGAAGCTACTCAACCAGCCAGAGTATCAACGTCGGTGCCAGCTGGGAGCTTGACCTCTGGGGTCGTCTCCGCCATTTGCATACTGCGTCACAGGCCGACTACGATTCCACCGTCGCTGATTTCCGGAACACCCGGCTGTCGCTGGCAGCCAACACCGCGAGTCTATGGTATCATTTAATCAGCGCGGAAAACCAGGTCAAACTGGCCCAGGAAACGCTCGAGAGTTACCGGAAAGTGGAAAAGATCATCGAACGCAACTACAAAGCCGGCACCGCGCGGTCACTGGAGCTCCAGCTGTCACGCAACAACGTCTTCAGTGCCGAACGCATCCTCCGCTCGCGCCAGCAACGACGGGGCGATGCCAGAAGAAATCTTGAAATCGTCCTAGGGCGCTACCCCAAAGCAGCGATCACCGCCCCGACAGCCCTTCCCAACATTCGCAAATCCGTTCCGGCCGGCATCCCGTCCGGGCTGATCAATCGTCGGCCCGATCTCGTCCAGGCAAGAAAACGCCTGGAAGCGTCATTCCACCGCGCCCGTGCCGCCCAGAAGAATCTATTACCCTCTCTCCGCCTGACCGCGGGTACGGGCACCAGCTCGGCGGATCTGGGGAAACTGCTCGACCCCGGTTACCTTGCATCATCCATTGCTTCATCCATCAGCCAGTCGCTCTTTGAGGGCGGGGCTCTGCGCGAGGACGCCCGTGCCGCCGTTGCCAGGAACAAGGCAGCCATCCATGATTTTTCCGATGTCGCCCTGCGCGCCTTCCGTGAGGTCGAGTCGGCGCTGGCATCCGAGAAATGGCTGCAGCAACAAGAGCTATACCTACGCAAGGAACTGCAGCAGGCCGCCCTGGCGGAACGACAAGCCGAGCGCGATTACGCGGAAGGCATCGAGGGTGTCGACATCATCGATTTACTCGAGTCCCAGCGTCGTGCCTCCAGTGCCCGAAGTTCGTTGATCGATCTGCAAAATCAGAGGATTCAGAACCGTATCAATCTCCACCTCGCCCTCGGCGGCAGTTTCTCATCCTGACACCCGGCACCTGCCTCCCGACACCTGATATCCATGCGTCTACTCTTTCACATCCTGGTTCCGCTCGCCATTCTAGCGGTGGGCTGCGCGGCATTCTTCGGACTCAAAGGGGTGAAATCCATGACCCTGTTTGGTCGCGAAATCGGGCCCGAACTCAATGAGAAGCCTGCAAGGAGTCAGGCTGGCTCGAAACGACCGATGTTGCGGACCAAAGCCATCGCCCTGAAGCGGCAGGACCACACCGTGCTCTTGCAAACACAGGGAGAGGTCCGCACCCACAATGCCACATCTCTGACAGCTCAGATCAGTGGCAAAATCATCCGTATTTCCGAGCATTTTGAAGACGGTGCCTTTTTTGCAAAAGATGATATCCTATTGGAGCTCGATCCCGCGGACTACCAGACAGAACTGACCTCTGCCCAGGCCCAGCTGGCACGTGCCGAGGCATCATTCGCCCAGGAAAAAGCCCGCGCCAAACAGGCCCTGCTGAACTGGAAGGACGCCGGCTTCAGCGAGGAGCCAAGTGAGCTGGTCCTGCGCAAACCCCAGCTCCGCGAAGCAGAGGCAACCGTCAACTCCGCCAAATCATCCGTCGAACGCGCCGAACGTAACCTGGCCCGGACGAAAATCCGCGCCCCCTACGATGGTCGCGTCAGGAAACGTCACGTCGGACTTGGCCAGCAGGTCGGCGGCGGCACCACGCTGGGCGAAATTTTTTCCACCGATTTCGCCGAGGTCCGACTCCCCCTTACAACACGGGACCTGAATTATTTCACCCCACCCCAAAAACCCGGTGAACAGGGCGAGCAGGACCAGGTGACATTCAACTCCATCCTCACGGAACAAGAAACCGGGGCATCGCCCGCGTGGCGCGGCACCATCGTCCGGGCCGAGGGGGAGCTGGACGAGGGGTCACGCCAACTCTTTGTCATCGCCCGGATCGACGACCCCTTTTCACTCAATTCCGATACGCCGCCGCTCTACATCGGCCAACCTGTCAGGGCAACCATACCGGGCAAAAAACTCAACAACGTCTACGTCGTCCGCCGCGAACACATGAGCGGCCTCAATGAGCTGCTGCTGGTACGCGGTGGAACCCTTACACGCATCAGTGTCAACCCGGTCTGGTCGGGCCAGGAGGTGGTCATCATTCGTGATGGCATCGAACCCGACGACCTGATTGCCACATCGCATTTGCCCTACGCCCCCGAGGGTGCCCCCGTAGAGATTATCTCCGAAGGTAAAGTTGATGCCGCTAACAAATCATCCCAAGGTGGAGGACAAAGAACGCATGGCACACATTCCATGAGATAACCTCCCGACTCCCGACTCCCGACTCCTGTCACCCGCCCCCCCATGATCCGCTGGTTCGCACGCAACGATTACGCCGCCAATTTCCTGATGGTGGCGGTTCTGCTGGCTGGCGCCTACGCGGTGTTTTTCAAGATCCCCACTGAAGTCACCCCGTCGTTCCGGATGTCATTCATCATGGTGGATATCCCGCTGCGTGGCGGTGCCCCGCGCGAAGTGGAACAAAAAATCGTCATCCCCGTGGAGAATGTCCTGAAGGGGCTCTCGGAAATCAAATCCATCACCGCCGAGGCCGCACGCAACCGGGCCAACTTCCGCATCCACGTCAAGGACGGCGTGGATATGGACAAACTCCGTACGGAAATCGAGTCGCGTATCGGATCGATCGACACCTTCCCCTCCGAGGCGGAGCCACCCCGTGTGCAAATTCCCGACACCGCCAACTGGATGGAGGTGATCTCCGTTGTGGTCTCAGGGAACATGACCGAAAAGGATTTGTTAGAAGCCGCCCGACAGGCCCGTGACGAAATGGCGGCACTCCCGGGGATTTCCAACGTGGATATCATCAGCGCAAGAAAACAGGAAATCGGGATTGAGATCCACAAGGAAATCCTGCGCGACTACGATATCACCCTCAACCAGGTGGCCCGGGCGATACGCCAGAATTCCATGGACCTTTCCGCCGGCACCATCAGCGACGATTCGGTCAGGGTGCTGCTGCGCTCATCCAACCAGGCTCTCGAGCGGGAACAGTTTGAAAACATCATCATCAGTCGGGCCAATGGCGCTGAAATCCGACTGGGCGACATCGCCGAAGTCAAGGATAGTTTTGATGATCAACGCAAAGTCACCCGCTTCAACGGTGAGCTTTGCACCCTTGTGCAGGTCAAGCGCCAGAGTGATGAGAGCGCCTTGAAGATCTCCGACCAAGTCCATGCCTACGTCGCCAACGCAAAAAACAATTTCCCGGAAGGGGTCAAGCTGGCAACATGGGATGACGACTCGGTAAGCCTGCGCGGCCGGATCTCCACCCTGTTCTGGAACCTGCTCCAAGGCAGTATCCTTGTCTTTTTACTCCTCGGTGTTTTCCTGCGCCTGTCCCTCGCGTTCTGGGTGGTGCTGGGTATTCCGGTCAGCTTCGCAGGTGCTCTCATGCTGATGCCCCAGCTCGGCATCACGGCCAACATCATGAGCGTTTTCGGATTCATCATCGTGCTCGGTATCGTCGTCGATGACGCCATCGTGACCGGTGAACACATTTTCTCAAAACTCAAGAGCGGGATGAGTCCGATGGATGCCACCACGATAGGAGCCAAGGAAATCGCGGTGCCCGTAACCTTCGGTGTCCTGACCACCGTGGTCGCCTTCATCCCGTTGGCCTTTCAGACGGGCTGGATGGGAACCCTGGCAAAACAAATCCCCTACGTGGTTATCCCCGTCCTTATTTTCTCCCTCATCGAATCGAAACTCGTACTGCCATCCCACCTCAAACACATGAAGGTGAACCGCGAGGCGAAGGGTTTGGTGACCCGCATCCAACAGGCTGTCAGCCGATGGCTTGAACGCTTTGTCGACCGGGTCTACCAGCCGCTACTCGACCTTTCTGTGCGGTGGCGCTACATCACACTGGCCCTGTTCCTGGCCCTGGGCATGGCCAGCTTTGGATTTTGGCAAAGTGGTGTGATGGGATTCCAATCGATACCAACGGTCGACCGCTATTATATCTTCGCGCAACTCGGTATGGAAGACGGCACCACCTTCGAGCAAACCGAGCAGCGTATCCAGGAAATCACCGAGGCGGCCTATGGTCTCCGCGAGAAATTCACCGATGGTGAAGGCGGTCCCTCCTTGATTGGTAATGTGTTGGCATCCACTGGTGGCTGGCCCAGCTGGGGGCATAACGATGACCGGAGAGGTTTTGTCCTGGTGGAAATCGTGCCTCCCGGCAAAAGAAAACTAGCCGGCCCCAAAAACTCCGAAATCGCCGATGCCTGGCGCGAGGCGGTGGGTGAGATCCAAGGGGCCCGGTCATTTACCATCCGCACGGAACGCTCCGGCGGCGGTTATATGCGTGAGCGTGATGATGTCGAAATCGAACTCCGCGGAAATGATGACGAAACCATGATCCCGGCGGCCCACCAGGTCCGGGAGGCATTGCTTGCCATCGAGGGGGTCCGCAGTGCATCGACCAACATCGAAAGCCCCCAAAATGAATTTCAAATCAAACTGAGGCCGTATGGCAGGGACCTTGGACTCACCCAGGACGACCTGGCACGCCAGGTCCGCACCGCGTTTTTCGGGGAGGAAGCCCAACGCATCCAACGCGGTGAAGACAACATCCGGGTCATGGTCCGGCTCCCGGAAGAGCAGCGCGAGTCCTTGCACACTCTCGATGACTTGCAGGTCAGCCTACCCAATGGCGCTCTCATCAACCTGGATGCTGTCGCGGAGATCAGCCGTGGGTTTTCACCACCTTCGATTCGACGCAAAGACGGTGCCCGTGTGCTCACCGTTTCCGCCGTGCCTCAGAATTCCAGCACCAATATCGGCCTGATCGGGCAGAAAATCGAGCCAAAGCTCAATGAGATGACAGCGGCGTTGCCCGGTGTGACATGGCGTTTTGATGGCATGCTGGCAGAAGACGCGGAAAACAAAAAACGCTTCTGGTTCTCTGCCGGCCTCATGCTGTTCACGCTTTACGCCCTTCTTGCCATTCCGTTCCGCTCCATGCTGCAACCCTTCTTTGTGATGCTGGCTATCCCGTTTGGTGCCGTCGGGGCGATCGCCGGACACCTGTTGTTAGGATTGACCCCCTCCTACCTCAGCTTGTTTGGCATGCTGGCCCTGGCTGGTGTGGTCGTCAACGACTCCCTGGTGATGGTGGATTTCACCAACCGCAGGCGACAGGAAGGTCTAAATGCCTATGATGCCGTGATCCATTCCGGTTCGGCAAGATTCCGCCCCATCATGCTGACATCCATCACGACATTCGCCGGACTCATGCCGCTGATATTTGAGCGTTCAATCCAGGCCCAGTTCCTGATCCCGATGGCTGTGTCGCTGGCGTTTGGTATTCTTTTTGCCACCGTGATCACCCTGTTTCTCATTCCCTGCGCCTATCTGGCCACTGAGGATTTCAAGAACCTCATGGCAAAAGCCTGGGGGTGGTATGCGAAACCATTCCGGAAAGAGTAAGGGCTGCGACCGCGCCCATCAACCGTAAACCCGATCCCCTGGACTTACCATGGCTTTCTCTGGAGTGCGCGTGGTTTGCCACCGCTTTGTGGCAGGGAACGGCAAGCCGATTCAGGAGAAAGCGGAGCCAAGCCTCAGCACTCCCAAATTGCATCCACAACATTGCGTTTTGCACCACGATAAACATATCAGGTCCCCATTGGATAAATCACTCCAACCTTGTGAAGCTGCCGTGGCCGAGGTCTGCGATGATGACCAGTGAACCGTGCCTTTTTGTACTATTGTCAACACGGTCGGATTTTTAGTATGCCTTACCGCTCTGCTTGGTCTAAACTACGCCCATCGCGATGGACTCCCTTTTTCCAGAATCCCTACCTCCTGCCACGGCCCCTGCCGCGCCCGCCCATGATGCCCCGCTGGCGGCAAGGATGCGACCTCGCACGCTTTCCGAAGTGGCGGGGCAGAAACATATCCTCGGTGAGGGAACGCTGCTGCGCCGGGCCATTGAAGCCGACCGGTTTTCGTCCCTCATTTTCTACGGCCCTCCTGGCACGGGAAAAACGACCCTGGCCACGGTGATCGCCAATAGCACGGACAGTCGTTTTGAAATGCTCAATGGAGTTGAATCCAATGTCGCGGAAATCCGGGACAAAATCGTGCAGGCCCAAAAATGGCGGCAGCTCCGCGACCAGACCACGATCCTGTTTATCGACGAGATCCACCGTTTCAACAAAGCCCAGCAGGACGTGCTTCTCCCTCACGTCGAGCGTGGCACGGTCCGGTTTATCGGAGCCACCACCCACAACCCTTACTTTTACGTCAACTCTCCCCTGGTGTCGCGCTCACAGATCTTCCAACTCGAACCGGTCCCGTCGGCTGACCTGATAGAGCTGATGCAATGCGCGCTCCATGACAAGGAACGCGGTTTGGGAGCCGTGGATGTGATGGTGGATGATGACGCTTTAGCCCACATTGCCGACAAAAGCGATGGCGATGCCCGCCGCGCACTAACAGCTCTTGAACTTGCCGCCCTGACAACGCCAGAAACCGATGGCGGAAGCATCCACATCACCCTGGCCGTGGCAGAGGAATCCATCCAGCAAAAAGCCATCGTCTACGATGCCGATGGCGATGCGCATTACGACACCATCTCCGCCTTTATCAAATCCATCCGTGGCTCCGACCCCGATGCGGCACTTTACTGGCTGGCCAAGATGCTCACCGCTGGTGAGGACCCGCGGTTTATTGCGCGCCGCCTCGTTATCTCCGCCAGCGAAGATATCGGCCTCGCCGACTCCAATGCGCTACGCGTCGCAATGGATGCGCAGCAGGCCTTTGAATTCATCGGTATGCCGGAAGGCCGTATCCCGCTCGCCCACGCCACCGTTTACCTCGCCACCGCCCCCAAATCCAACAGCGCCTACGCCGCGCTCGGTGAAGCCATGCACGACGTCAAGGAAGGTCGGACGCTTGCGGTGCCTGAACATCTGCGCACCAAAACCCGCAAAATGCTGGCCAAGGAATCCGGCACCAGCGACCAAGCCCTGGAGTATCACTACTCCCACGACTACAAGGGCAACTACGTGCCGCAGGCCTACCTTCCCGAAGGCAGGACTTACTACACCCCCACGGAAAACGGCTTGGAAAAACGCATCAAGGAACGCCTCGATTACTGGCGTGGCCAGTTCAAAGGTTAAACATGGAGTGGCGACTTGTAGCCCACGGCTTCCTGTCGAGCATCATGCAGGTCTTGATTCTTTGCACGATAAACTGATGCGGTTTGCAAGTCCGCCCCCATGAAAAATGCGCTTCTCTCCCCCTTTGACACCTGTTAAACTGACCGGGTAATGCGATACCGATATTTCCTCCCGCTGTTAGCCACCCTATTATTCTCCTCATGCGCACAGTATGGAAAGGTCAGCTATGCAAAATCACCCAAGATCATCAATGTCTCCCATTATGATCCCAAGGAAAAACAACGGGCCGGTAGGTCCTATTCCCCATCCGACCAGTCGGCCTTAAAAGCCAACGGGGCCCACGGTCTCATCGCCCGCTGCGCCAAGGGGCCTGAACTCGATACCAAATGCGCCGATTTCCTGGCTGGGGCCGATCGCCAAGGCCTGCTACTCGGCTCCTACTACCATCTACTCAAAGATTCTGCGCCCAACTATCACGCTGAGCGCTTTATCAACCGCTTGCGCGAGATCAAATCCAGCCGGGGCATCCGCGCCAACCAGATACTGTTAGTCACCGACATCGCCACCGATTGCAGCGCGGCCAACATCGTCGCTTTTGTCTCAAGAATCAAACAGCTGACAGGCAGGTATCCCGTCGTCTATCTCGAGAACAGCTCAACGATCCGCAGGACATTGCAAAACGCCACCAGCTCGCAGAAAGCCGTGTTACGTCGCTGCCCTTACTGGCTTGCCCTGTACTCAAATACAAACAAAGGCCTGGAAACCCCCTACAAACTCGCCAAGGCATCCGGTGTCTGGTCGGACTGGTGTATGTGGCAATACGGCGGTGTCTGGTGGAGCAACGGTACATCCCGCCCCTACAACTACCGCGGAGGTTCATGGCGCACCCCCAAGTACTTTGGCAACCTCGACCGGCCTGTTGAGCGCAACGGTTTTAACGGCAGCACTGAAGAACTCCATGCCTTCTGGAAAAAACAGGCCTGGAATTGGTAGTTAAGTCAGCAGCAAAGAAGCTCGTTTTTCAAACCGCGGAATACGTCAATGACGCGAAAAAGAAATGCCCGTGGAGCTCTACTCGCCGCCGCTATTCCTTTTCTGGCTTAGCTTGGGCCTTACCCGTTTTTTCTAACACACGCGTCTGGGTGAATACGGTTTTATCGCCCAGGTAGTATTTTTTCACCTCCTTGATAAACCCGGTGCCGGGGGTGAACCAGTAGCTACGTTTAATCTCCATCGGGCCGTTCAAGCCTGTGACCTGCACATGCAGGGCCTTGAATTTGCCCGCATCGGTTTCGAGAGTCTCCCAACCGAGCACCTTGAATTTCCGAACCAGGCGTATCTTCTGTTCCCCCACCACGGTATCCATCATAAACGGAAAGGCCTCGCCCCCTTTCCACTCGGAGCGCACCAGCGGGATCGCTTTGCTCAGCGGCATGAGTTCCTTGGGTGCCTTGCCTTCCTGCTTGGATCCCGCCGCTTCCACAGCGTCGTGCCTGATATACATGTATTCGATTTCCTCTAACTGGTCACCATTGGAAACATAAAAAGCATGCACCTCGGGGCCACCTTCCTTCATGCTCTTGAGCCCCCGGTATACGCTGGTCTGCATGTAGCTCGCCCGCACCTTGCCATCAAGTTTCTCGATCTTCTGCCCATCCACACCAGTCGGAAGCGTCGTTCCTTCCTGGACTTCAACCACGACCTGATACGTCCAAAAATCACCCACCTCGGGTTTCCAGATCGGCTTGCTGTCCTGACCCTCCTGGGCACGGAGCAGAATCGCCGGAGAAAATACCAAAACGGCGGCTAAAAGAGCTTTCATAGTTCGGAGAGCTTAACCAAACAGCCTTAAAACTCAAGGGGAAAGGGAATCCGAAAACCATGTAGGGTGCAAGGCCCCCCCATTGCTCCCTTTTTGCCAACATTGCCTTCCTTACTTCCATTTTAGGTAAATTTGTTTTTTGACATGGTGGTTAGGTTTTGTTGGTTCAAGCTCTTCATTTCGAGCACTTGAAGCATGGCGATTCGACTATCGAACCGCCAGACCTATCCCTATGTTATCTTTTTGACTGCGGGGCAGACCGAGGGCGGGAGGGGGTGGCGGACAACGTGAGCGAGGCGCGGAGCTTTCATAAAACTGCGCCGCAAGGAGCCAACCTGCCGGACCGGCACAAGGCGTGCGGCTTACTTCGCACAACTCGCTGTAATGGTACGGCGGAAGGCATGGTGAAGGCGGTGAGGCACGATCTGCCGGAACCGTGCCTGGTGCGCTGCGGGATGGGGCAGTCCCACGGAATGGCTCCCGCAGGATCAAGCACTGCCGCCATTACAGATGTTGTGCGATGTCAGCCAAGCACGACACGTGCCAGTCCGCTGGTGGATGCCGCCGTGTCCTCCCGTAGCTTCAGCGAAGGAGGGGGCGCGGCGGCAGTTGGACAGCCTCCCGCGTCAGCGGCTAGCATTTGAAAGGTTGATATTTGGGAGACTAACATACATACCTAACAACCATCCAATCCACAATCCACGGACTGGAACCTCTCCTAACATGATCTCAATGCATCTTTTCTCTGCCTGACCAATTTTGCATTTTGCGGGATGGCGCAGTGTTTCATGCGCCGCAGCATCGGTGGTCCGGCACTGGTGTTCCACCTGTCGGCTCTGGTCACGTTGGTGGAGTTGGGAAATGGCCACCCGCTCGCCGGATGGGCGCCGGCGCTGCTGCTGGCCGCGCATCTGGCGCTGGTGGACCGGGGATGGGGCTTGTTGGGCGGCAGCGTGTTCAAGGGGCTGCTGGCCTTCGGCATCACCCTCGCCGTGGCGACGCACGCCTTCCAGGAGTTCGACCGCCCGGACCTCACCCTGACCGCGCTCGGGCTGCTGATGGCGGCCTGGGCGACCCGCCGCCGCGAGACGGGCATGATGATGGCGGGTGCCGTGTTTCCCCTCATGCTCGCTGCCCTGAGTGCCGTCATGATTCATACCGTGGACGACTGGCTTCGCTACCTGCCGATTCTCGCCGTCCTCGTCATGCACGCGATGCTCTGGCGTGAAACGAAACACGACGACGCGTGGAAGCCGTGCCGTGTCATACTCCTGCTCACGGGGCTGGTCACGCTGGTCTTCGCCTCCTCCGTGCATGTGCTGGAGGCCTTCGACGGTGCCGGGCTGGCGATCTGCTGGGCGTTGTTAGCCTCGCTGCTCTTCTGTGCCGGGCTCGCCATCCGCTGCCGCCCCTACCGCCTGATCGGCATGTGGTGGCTTGCCGCCGCGGTGTTGCACGTCGTATGCATCGATGTGATGCGGCTGGAAACGCTCGGTCGTATCCTCAGTTTCATCACCCTGGGCCTGGTGCTGCTGGCGCTTGGATTCCTTTACAACAAGTTCCAGGAAACCATCCGCAAGTTCCTCTGAGGCGAGTGTGGCTTCGGCTCTTTTTCCTTCATGCCGTTTTAATGAATTTGAAAGATGGATCCGAATATGTGCCCGGCAGTCACCCTGAGCTATTATGCGTGTTAAATAAAAATGCCCAAATGAAAGGATATTGACTTCGTTCCTGAATCTATCTATCAGAGCAGCAGTATTTTTCCGTTTAAGTTATAACCTCAATTAGAAGGACACAACTAATAGATATTTAGTTACATAGATGTATGAGCAAACTATCTCAAAAGGAATCAAATAGCATTCGTCTTCATAGACTGGTAGCCACCGTCTTTGGTGTAGATTATGGCTCTCTATGGTGGGTTCCTGATCAGTTCTGGCTTCGCGAAATACCCACCTTCAAATCCCGCCCAGGGGGAAAACACCCCGGGCTCTGTATAGGAACCACAAATTCAGCCAGCGTTTTTGACCCATGGCCTTTGCTTCTAGGTGTTTCCAAATCCGGCCCATTGCCCGTGACTGGCATGAATGCTAACGATCCTGATAAAGTCGGGTATTTTGGCCGAGTGCTGCGGCCAGCAATGTTTGAGGCCAAGGATTTTACCACGTATGCAGGTGATGACCGAAATCAATCCATAAGCCGCAACAGATTCAAGCCTACACTCTCTGATAACGAGGAATCTGAGCTTCGGAGTTTTCTAAGAAAAAAAGGCCTCTTGACTGAACCATGAGAAATGCCCCCCCCAAGCTGACCAAACCTGAGCACTGGGCTGAGTGGTTTGATAAGTGCGCCTTGTCTCGATGTGGAGACGAGACGCGTGCTGCGCTAGGAAAATTTGCGCATGAACGTTACAGGAAAAAATTGTTTGCAGCTGTGGGCTATGAGGAAAACAACCTCCCAGTACATGCGCGCGATCTATACTACTCAGGCAATTGTGAAGATTGTTGGTATGATTTGGAGGAGTCGTATTGGTTTCGATCAAAACCAAATCGTAATTCTAAAGATGAAGGCAGCAAAGAAGGAGCAAAGGTCTACAAAAAATTTCATCTAGAGGTAGCTTCTACAAAAGGCACGCCTGAAGAGGCTCGAAATTATCTGGAAGCAAAATGCACAGACAATTTGATAAAAAGTCGCTGCCGAACCATTGTCACTCAATCTCGAAAATTCAGCTCAGAAATTCCTGACGATACGAATCGAGATGTTTCTCAAGGTGAGACACCAGACGAATCGAGTATTCTCGATTTGAATGCCAAAAGCATTATTCGGAAGATATTCGATGATTTGTCCGAAGAGGAAAAAATTCTACTCTTGGCCAAAGCATACACAATCAAACTTGGCCATCCTGAAATTCTCCATCGTTTGGGAGCAAGTCAGTCAACGCTCTACACGAGGCAGAAAATTCTACTGGATCGAGTTCTCTCTCGACTAAAAAGAGAGGGTTTCACTGCCGAAGACCTGCCCGAAGCAACCGGGTTTCTCTTCAGGCTGCTGGCTGAATGGGCAAATTCTTCGGAATGTGGCATTGGGAACTGCCTTATAGCTAATGGAGTGTAGCACTGACCTTGTATATGAACACCAATTTTCAACCAGACGGCCTGCCGGACTATTCGACCCGACATGGACACCACGTCGCATGGAGTCGCGAGAGGGAGACTGAGCAAACCTTACGCGAAACAAGCACAGAGGATAAATCGGCGAATAGCCCTCCGATTAGTGAAGCCAGCGCCTGCAGCAATACCCTTTTCCAAGCGCCAGCCTATGATTCCGACGCGTCTGGCTTTGATTCAGGATCGGTGCTTCTATTGAGCCATACGGTCACCGGTAACGACATCCGCCCTATATACGTGTTGGTCATTGGTGAATGGGATCAAGACTGGTCATGGTTCATGCCTTTTTCGGTCTACTCTGCCCCTGCCACCGACTGGGAATTGCTAACTCATCTAGAGGCCCAGCCTCTGCAGGTTCTACAAGTTTGGAACGCCCGCTCCTGCCCCAACGAAATTCTTGGTAAGGGCTGGGGGGTTTGCCGAGTTGATCTGTCCATCGTTGAGTCTGCAAAAATCCTCTACAGCCGCATGATAGGTAATGGGGATAGCTCTATGGGTGACTTGTCCGATAAGATTGGCACGAAGATTTTCGACTCAGATGACCCTCGATTAGAATACCTGAAGTCAGAAATGCAGCTTCTCGACCACCTGACCGAGCTGGCCATCCAATTTGACGAAGCTGAGGCTTCACTTCAGCCTGTGAATGTTACTCCCTTTGTTGCCATTATCCCCAAGGTGGAGGAGCATCTAAGTCTGGCTGCAGCAGGAGATACACCTGACAGAAAGCTCGCGATCCATTCGTGGCAAGTAGAAGGTTCAGCGGTGGTGGTTCATCTGGTTGAACTTCTTGCTTCTCCGGGCGCTTATACTCTGCGCGTTGAAAATGATTCATCAGGCATGTTTGAGAACGCTACCGTTCACGACGGCAGTGGTGCAAAAGTGGGCGTGATCCGAAATGGTTTGGCGGGAAGCAAGGGCACACCCCTTCAATTTTCAACTAACAGCTTGAGTATCCAGTTGTCAGACGGCCAATCAGCAAACCTAATTCCAACAGACTATTGAGGTAAGGCCACCATGACAACCATAGACGATCTTCGTAAAGTATGCCGATCCCGTGGACACCTTAGGTTGATGCGAGTTGACCGACTGCATGAGCTTCTTCGATTGTTGGTCAATCCTGTATCCGATCACGATCTTGCGCTCGAGGTAGCTGCGGAATGCACGATCCGTGCGTGGATCAGCAGACAGCGGGAACCTTGGCCGAAGGTGGACATACCAAACGATATGCTCCCAGCAGGCGTGCTGGAACAAATTCGCGGGTGGCTACTCAGAAACCAGCGCGAACGGTTAATGGAATATGATGGCGAGGAGATTGCGTGCGATGAATGCTCGGCAGCATTCATGACTCACGTGAATCAGTCGCTTGCCATGTGGAGGCAAGCAAACGGGTTATTAGCACTGGTTATCAGGAACGATGGTCAGGACATGCCGGAGGCTATTGCGCTGCCTTTCATTATTCTACCAAGGCACAGACGAGATGACCCAACAGTGGTCGCAAGCGATGGAGTTCAGACTAGTGTGGAAGGCCTGCGGGCATCGTGGGAAGAGGCATGGGCAATCGCAGTTCGTAACCAGTGGGCAACTGATGCGGTGCTGCTACAAGCTCGGATTATAGGCATTACACCTGTAACTGCCGGTCTTCCAAGCGGCGATAGCGCTACCCTGCCTTTCTTGGTCGCAATTTTTCATCACCTCAAAAACCTACATGTGCCATCTCTCGATTGGGCTGCATCTGGTGGTCTGAATGTCATCTCAGAAAAAACCTCAACAACCGAATACCTTTCCAAGGAATGGGCCGCCAAAAAACGATTGATTGACGAAATTGGAATCCCTCATGATCGGCAATTATTGCCAGAATCCAAATTTCCTACCCTTGAAAATTCTAATGCCGATTTGGAGCGGTTTTTGAATTCACTATTTCTTGATTACCAGACTATTCCGAATCTGGACGAGACATTACGAGAGTTGGAACAAATAGAAGACTCAATGCGCAACGCAAGACCCGACCTGCACGTTCTGGCTTTGCAACTAGATTGCATGCGATCGAATATCTCAAACACCCCGGGCTTACAATGGGATGTCTGCCGATCCCAAGCTGCCAAGTTACGTGCAGACCTTTATTGCCACCAAGGAGTGCCCGACCAGTGCATTCGGCTACTTCCCGAAATACCCAGCACGGTCTCAAAAGAAGGCTGCAATGCAATCATTCGCATTGCCGTTGCCTCTACCGACATGTGCAAGCACGACCAGTGTGAGGAACTCACTACTAAGGCCCTACATGCGGCAAACTGTTTACCCCAACTTGATGGCCACATCGTTCGATTGCACGCCATCGGGTCGAGAGGACAAGGGCGCATGTATGAGGCGCTGGAGACATCTGACCAAGTAAAGGCGGATTCAGCTCGTGCAGATTTGAAGGAAGCATTGCATTTGGCTAAAGAATTGGATATCGGCGCGCCCCTTGATAAAAGATCTGAACCACGAAACCTTACGTATTTACTTTTGTGGCATGCCTTGAATCGCCCGGAGCAAGCTGGCGACCTATATATTGAGTCATTGCGTCTTGCACATGAAAGTCGGCACGGTGATGGTTATGTGCAACGTGCGGCGCATCTTGCCCGCTACCGGGCGCTGTTATCTGGAGGTGATCCGAAATTGTCCTGGTGGCCGACCGAGGAACCGCCGATCCCGGATACCGCTTTTGCGGACGGTTGGCCGGCTGCCACGGCCCTGAAATACAGTGGCGCTTGTCGTGCGGCATTTGGCGATTTTGAAGGTGCAAAAAGTGATTTCGACGAAGCGTCGGAGATTCTCCGAAGGGCTAACGGGTGGCTGCTGGCATTCATCCGTGGAACCATCCTGCTTCAGGCTGGCGAGAGCCTCATGGCCTCAAACCCTGATGCGGCGGCAGAGTTCATGAGAGAGTCGGCAGCACTGTTCGAGACAATTCATGGATTTGGACTGATCAATCGTGAGTCCGCTGTAGCCCCGGACAGATGGCTGTTACGAGCGAGGCATGTCCTTGATCGCGGTTCATCTCCCCAGACCAATCCACAGCTCTTTTATCAATACTGAAACTCCTCCGTAGCCATTTAATTTCCTATGAATTTGCAAGATCTGCCTCTCGATTCAGCCGCCACAGCGTTGGAGACGGCACCCCTATTGCGTGATGTTTTGGGTGAGGAGCCAGAGATGGAACGCCTAGAGTTGGCCCATATAATGGTCTTCCGGGATTCGGACTCGACCCCTGTGGCAGCGGCAGTCGTGGAGAAGGGGCATTTGGGATCCTGGTATTGCTGGCTTCTTGTCGTTTCCGAGGCCCATCGCGGAAATGGCCTGGGCACCCGTCTTCTTCGCGCAGTGGTCCAAAATGCAAAGGAGAGCGGAGCTGTTTCCGTTTGGCTGAAGACTTTTCAGGAGCGCGCCGGGATGCAGAAAATTCTGCGACGCGAGGGATGGCATCTTTGCGGGGCTGAACTTGCCGGACGGTTTGACGGAGTGCGCGAGATCTGGCGCCTACCACTGATTTCCGCCCCCATGGGGATTGTTGTGATCGGAGCCAACCCTGCGGGGAGGGGCGGCGAATGGGTCGAACGAATCCAGACGATGCCCTTGATGTGGTCGCTGAGGGGAATTGTGGAACCACATGAACCTTACAGAGAGCATTGGAATGACTCTGGAATCCCCACTTTCACCAGCATTGATGATCCGGGTGTGATGGACGGAGTGGGAGCCGTGGTTATTGCCGTTCCGCCCACCAGAGTCGGGCAGTTACAACGGGAATGCATGCATAGGGGTCTTGCGATTCTGGTCGAGAAGCCTCTTGCCGGTTCGCTCACGGAGCTTGCGGAACTCCAGGACGTTCTGGTGTCAAACCCGGTTCCGTTGATCGTGGGGGTTCAGAGGCGCTCTCATCCATCCTATGTAGCACTGCGTGCCACGCTCCAGTCTCACCGGCCTTCGGAAATGTCGGTGAGAATCTCACTGGGGCGCCCGATTGGCGATAAACCTGCCGGGCACCGCGCTACTCGTTCCCTTTGCCGTGGCGGAGCCCTCCTGGATCTAGGATACCATGCGCTCGACCTCGTCCACTTCGTCCTTGGGCAGCCACTGGAACTCGTTTCGTGCTTTCTCGAAGACTCTGGTGATCTCGCTGCCGGAATCGAGTCTTCGGCAAAGCTCCTTGGCCGTTGTGGGACGACATGGGTGCGAATCGAGGTGGATCGGCATGGAGGAGCGCGCCGGGAGGAAGTTCGGGCTAGAACCTCCGATGGAGTGTGGCACGCCAACCGCGAACAGGTGCTCAGACCGGATGGAAGCGTCCTCTATCAATGCAGCGCTTCCTGGGAGGCGGCGGAATCAGGTAGGCTGGTGGAACTGGCGGAAGCGGCGGCAATGGAAGGGCGGCTACCGGTGGACTTGTGGGATCATTTAAAGGCTTTTGAATTGGTTGAACGAGCCTATGCAATGGCGCATATCCATGGATTGGAGGGATTCGGGTCATGAGAACTGCCTGGCAACATACTTTAGCTGCCTGGAATCTAGCAGAGGCTGGACGGTGGGACGCGGCGCTGGAGGCGGCTCGTCAGGATCCCGGGTTGCTTGAAATTTTGCTCCACAGGAAGGGACAAGCCGTGGATCAGGCCGAACCGGTTATTTTCGGTTGGCAATCGTATTATCGAGGTCGCTACCGGGAGGCCCTTGAAGCCTTTCTGAAAGGAACCGGCCAAGAGGAGGACGGGTGGCTGAAAGCTTGGGCACAATTGGGTGTGGCGAAGGTGGCGTCGGACAGCGGGTGGTGGGTTGATGCACTGGATTGGTGTGCCTTGGCGTGGCTCACCGCAGGTAGGAACGAGCATCTGGATCTCATGGCTCAGGTGGCGGGCGCAAGAGGAGAGGTCTTGCTCCGGGCTGGTCGACCCCTAGATGCTGCCGCGTCATTTGCGGAGGATGTTGCTCTATTGGGACCGGGGAACCGATACGCCGGCCGGGTTCGTTGTTACGAGGCGCATGCGTGGTCCCGCTTAGGTCACACGGGAGAGAAGGCGGCGGCTCTGGCCTACCGTCTTGTAGTGCACTCCGTCGGTGAAGGGGTTACGGCCGCCTATGCCGCTGCCGGCATGGCTCTGATGGCAGCTAGATCTGGCGACTTGGCACGTCTGAGATCGGTCGAAAGAAGTGGGCTTGAAGGCATGCCGAAGTTCTGGACTCTGATCGCGGAAGCTCGCCTCGCAGCCATGGGGGGAAAGTCTTCTCCAGCACTTCTATTGGCTGCAGAGGTTCTTCCGCAGGAATACCATGCGGAACGCTGGTGGTTCGCGGGTTGGAGTCGCGCTCTGGGCTCTCCGGCCTTTGCCTCGCCCATACTCGAAGAACATTTTCCCGGCGCAATCCCCCCGGTCGACCTTGGCGGCACCACGCTCGTGGAGAGACCTGTAGAAGGGAAAGAAATTTTGAATGCTCCATGGTGGAGGGAAAATCCAGCCGAGGATGATACTGAGGCGTGGTGGGGTTTTCGCGATTCCTTCATGCCTTGAAAAATAGAAACCCCAAAGTCATCGATATGAATTCGCATCCGAACCATGTCTGTCCAGACGGGACAGCCTCAAACCAGCCAACCAAGTGGAAATGGCCTCCGACAGACTATGATCCACAACCGGTAATCAGCAGATACCTTGCCGCAGGTGGTTCACTGACGCCCAAAGGCCGTGATGGGATCATTGCCGAATGCGAAGATGCGCTCTGTGAGCAATTCGACCAACCCCGAGCCATCCTGCTTTCCTCTGGAACGGCTGCACTCCACACCGCGTTCTTTGCGATTGGTCTCGAACCGGGAGATGAGTTGATCTGTCCTACTGTCACCTTTCATGCCACCGCGACCCCCGCGCTACATCTCGGGGCAAAAGTCGTCTTGGTTGACGTGGATCCGGAAACGGGCTGCATCGATCCACTTGCCGCCGCCGCTGCGGTGACTTCACGCACAAGGGCAATCGTTACCAATGCCCAATGGGGGCATCCCGTTGATCAGGACGCAATCCGCAAGCTCTGTGATAGGCACCACCTCGCGTGGGTTGAGGACATTAGTCACGCACATGGAGCCTCGTGGAGAGGTCAACAGGTTGGAACTTGGGGCGACCTTGCCTGTGCTAGTCTCGGTGCTGAGAAGATGCTGACCGGGGGAATGGGAGGCGTGCTGATGGGACGAAGGGATGATCTTATGGATCGAGCAGTGCTATTCAGCCATTATCTTTTTCGCTCCAAAAAAGACATCCGGACGCCCGGCTTCGAGGATTTGGGTCGCACCGGGTATGGACTCAAACTCGGTGTTCATCCGATTGCCGCAGTGGTAATACTCGATCAACTGAAGAACCACTTCGATTCTTGGGTTGGGCAGAGGCGTGACTCATTGACGCGATTAAGGGATGGTCTCTCTGGGCTTCCGGGTCTTGTCCCGCCGGTGATTCGGCCAGAAGTGACTTCGATGGGGGCTTGGTATGGCTTCAAACCATGGATCGATTGCGAAGGATTGGACATCCGGCGTTGTGATCTAGTCAAAGCCCTACAGGCCGAAGGTATTGAAGTGGATGAACCGGGGTCTCCGTCCCTCCACGAACTGCCGATTTTCGACCCCACCAGATTTCCTGTCGGCCCTTGGCCGAAGGCACCTCTCGATCCGGGTCAGTATCCGGCAGCGACACGCTACAACGCAGGAACGCTTTCGATACCAACCCTTACTGGACATTTGGATGAATCCAGATTGCAGAATACCATTCTAGCGTTTCAAAAAATGTGGAATGAAATTTACACTGCTGCCTTAGGAGAGTAGAACTCGACCATTCGATAGACAATGCCCGACCTATTTATACCCCGCTCGCTGGATAACCTGTTTCAGAAGAGGGTGTCGCCGACTCTTCAATCATTGGGAGTGGCCGTGCCGAAGGGATTGGGTGCAATGATTCGAGATGTAAAAGATCACAAGATTTGGCCCGTTTCGATTCGGCGGCCGCTCGCGGGGAGTGTTTTGGTTCCTGAATACAAGGGTCGCAACTACCGGGCTAAGGATGTGATTGTAAGGTTCCCTCATGAAAAGCGGGAATCCCGTGATGATGCCGCCAGGATTGATAGTGTGTTTGGCATTTCCGCAGTGGCAGCGCCGGCAGCACCGGGTTCCGAGTTGTCCGTTGCTTGGGAGGACCACCGACTCCTCGCGGTTGAAATCGGCCCACTGACCGTCCTTGCAGAAGTTCTGCCGGGACATGATGTCTTCGTGGCTATTAATATATGGGCCAATTCGTTGCTTCCGATGTGGGTATTGGCAAATCGGCCGCTGAATTCCAACGAGTTTGTGGATGAGGGGGAAGGGATTCGACTCATTGCACCCGAGGCGTTTGACTTCTGTACCGTCTGTTCGAAGTGCGAAGGGGGTGGACAACAGAGATGCACAAAATGCGGTGGTAGCGGACGTTGGCAGCCGGACGGAAATTGCCGGAAGTGTGGCGGCGCTGGCGTCGTTACCTGCCCAAAACGTGGTCGTTCGGGTCAGTGCATCGGGCAATATGGAGAAGTGCTGGGTCATTGCCGCATTTGTAACGGATCGGGCCGAGCTACCTGCAACAAATGCGATGGTAGTGGCGAACCACCGATCTTGACCTGTCCGTCATGCGATGGGACAGGCCACGAGGATTGTTTTCCCTGCCACGGCGAGGGTTCGATCAGGGTTAGTTTCCATCTATCCACTGGAGAATTCAATGCAGGTGGAAAGCCGCTCGCTCCAGAGCAAGTGTTCGCCATCGATACTGTATCTCACAATCGTATTCCCCTCAACCAAGGGGCGAATTCGTTTTTGGCGAACTTGGCTAAAAGAGCGGATCTAGTTTGGATCAAGGAGCAGGAGATACGGGGGCTTCAGCTTGAGATTGGGAGGATCGACCATTGCCTGGAGCGTGCCATGCAGGTCGGAGGGATTACCGGCAAGGAAGTGAAATTTCGAGTGCGCCTGGGGAAGGCCAGGACGAGCACAAAGAGACTGAAAGGACGCCATGTCCTGGAGTTTCCTATCATCGGCCGACCTTTGTGGCTGAAGCATAACGAGGAGCCACTCCCTCTGGATACACCCTTGATTTTTCTGAGCGATGAGGTTTTAGAGAATAATGGCGACCATGCTCGTTCCGTGCCAGGTGAGCAAATCGAACGTGTTTCAGGTCGGCTACAAGAGGATGTGAATGTGAGTTTTTTCGGTGTGGCAGACGATGAGAGAGGGCGGTTTTTCCAAATCAGTCTTCCTCGGGAGATTGAACCGGATGACTTTCCTGATAACTTGTGGGTCAAGGCTGACGTTGTGAAGCCCTCCGAATTGACTCAGCAAGCGGAATTGGCCGAATGGTGCAGACCTTATGAGTCACCGGATATTCTAACTGCTTTTGTTCCCAATACAGAACGGTCTATCGAGACGCCTCCGAGAATCAATCCAATCAGTCCTCATGTTCGCGACAATCCAGCGCAAAGAGAGGCACTGGACCTGATCCTGTCTGGTGAGCCGCTGGTTCTGGTCAAAGGTCCGCCAGGCACCGGAAAAACGACGTTGATTACAGAATTGATTCTGCAAAGTATCGCTCGTGGAGAGCGTGTGCTCGTATCTAGTGAGACGCATCAGGCGGTGAGCAATGTTCTTGAGAGGCTGCATAAGAACGGGGGAATCCGTATGGTTCGCCATGCAAGAGAGGGGAATTCGAAGTTGACCGACCTGGAGCGGGACTACTTGGAAGCCGGTTCCAGGCACGGTTTTTTGGATCGGGTGAAGGATCGGAGTGAGCAAGTGCTTGTTTTTTGTAAGGAGAGAGGAACTTCGCTAGCGCTACTTCGGGGGAGCCTGCAGGATGCGAAGACTGCCTCTGCAACTCTCGCCAACATCCGCTATGATCTCGATAAGAGAGTCACGGCAGCACGGAATCATTGCGAAGAGACGATGGCGGTGGTCAACGATGATGAAACGTCCGGTCTTACTAACCTCGATAAGGAATCCACCCAGCAGAGACAGTCCCGAGAATCGGAGATTCGCGAATGTGGCAAGAGGCACGATCGAGCCGCTAAATTGCGTGATAAGGCCTTAAAGGGACGGGACAAGGCGGCAGTGGCCTATCGGAAAAAAGTCAAAAAGGATCCTGAGTGGATCGAGAGCCAGCGGTTGGATTGGAAGATCGATTTGTCAGGACTTGTTCCTTATCGATTCATGGATCCTGAGCTCATCGCTGACTACTGGTCGAGATACGAGGACGGGAGGGTGGCGGCAGAGCGGGAGATTACTGAACAAGAAGCTAGAATGAAGACTGTTCTTGCCGAGATCGAAGAGGTGAAGTCCCTGCATGAGCGTGATTTCGGGGAACTGAGGGACAATGCAAGACATGGTAGGGCATTGGCCATCGCCTCATTGGTAAAAAAACTCGCCAAACTACGCGAGGAGAGGAGTGCAGCCGAAAAGAAATTTCGGGAGCCGCAGAAAATCGCTGCGGAGAAATGGGAACAATCATCCTTTGCCGGTATCGCCAATGAAGATAATACCGAGAGCGAATGGGAGCAGCGGCTGAATGAGGTCGAACGCGCGATTGTTAGAAATACCGAAGAGGCTGAGTTCTTCGGGAGGTGGCAACTGTCCGTGGAATCTGCCACAGGCGAGCTGACCGGTCTTTTCTGGCAAACTTGCCAGGTATTTCTCAGCACCTGCGTTGGCATGAGATCCTGGAGATCGTTTTACGACAAATTCGGCAAGGATGGCGTTCAACTGGCAGTCATTGATGAAGCCGCTCACGCGACTCTCACCCAGACCCTGATCCCGATGGGCAGGGCAAAGCAGGTGGTGCTGATCGGTGACGAGATGCAACTCCCTCCGGCTCCTCCAATGGAACTTCGGGACGACTGCAAGGAAGCTTGTAAGGGGTTTCCTTCTTGCAAGGTAGCTCAATCAAAAGGCACCTCTCGGTTCAAGCCCCCCATGTCTTCATGCTGGTTGGAGCGCAGCGCTTTCGAATGGTTGATGGAGACTTCGCCGAATGTGCCGCGGGTGATGCTTAACAAGCAGTTCAGGATGCACCCGGACATCGCCGATTTTGTTGCCGATATTTTCTATGAAGGAAAGCTCGCGACGGGTGTAGCTGCTGCAGAGCGGACTATTTCCTTTGGTGAGTTCACGAAGTCGATATGCCTGATCTCGACTTCAAACTACAAGGATCGTGTCGAGGAGCAGGCAACTGGTGAAAGCACGAGCTATCGAAACCCGTTGGAGGCTCGGTTGGTTGAGCGTGTCCTTAGTCATGCTGCCGATGGGATGCTTGAAGACGCGGAGTTCGGTATCGTCACCCCCTACAAGGCGCAGAGGGAACTGCTGGTGAAGTCGCTTGGAAGCTATTTGCAGGGTGATGGAAGGGTTAAAATGAGTGAGGCGGACATCGCTTCGGTGGACAGTTTCCAGGGATCTGAACGGGACGTTATGATCGCGTCGTTGGTGCGTAGTCCAAAGAAGTGTCAGCGCTGTGATGGCAGAGGAACCAAACAAGGAGGTAAGTGCCCCCAGTGTTATGGTAAGGGCTTCCTCGGCTCGAAACTGAGGTGGGTACATGACCTCAGGAGACTGAATGTGGCATTTTCGCGAGCTCGTAAAATGCTCGTCCTTATTGGTGATATTGAGGTGCTCACGGATCCTCGATATGGGACTAGCGAGGGCTCAGAAGTACTTAGGCGCTTCCGGGATCATGTGCTTGATCGTGGACGGGTTCTTCAACTTTGGGAGGAGGCATCACATGAATAAGAACGAAGAGATTCAAATCCACCAGATCGTCCACAAAGCGTTGGCTCGATCCGAGAACGCAGCGGGTATTCGCCGTCTTGTTCCGGTCGCGTGGCCGATTCTGGAAGTCGAGCATGTGATCAAGATTCGGGTTGAGGAAGAGATCGGAGTGGTCGAACGCTATCTGATTGAAGCGTTGGCTCGATTCGGGCCAATGGACGCTGGGCATATGGCGCGATTTATGGGTTTAGAGGCATTCGTGGTTGAAGCCGTCATGAAGAACCTGCAACGATTTCCCGGCACGATTAGTATCGTGGACGGGGGGTATGTCGTTCCCCTCGATACTCTTGAGAGACTTAGTCAAGGCAAGTGGAGCAGCAAGATTGAAAGCAGCGAAGCATTTTTCATCGATGGAATGGGCGGCCGCCTGTTGCCGGTCAGCTTATCAAAAATGCATCGTTCCAAATGGCTTCGAGTAGATCCGAAAGGATCGGCTGGACGGATTACCGATTCTACGGGAAACGAAGTCAGGAACCTCTGTTGGATCGCATCAACAGGGAACATGGGTGAAACTTCTTTGACAGAAGCGATTACGACTGCGGATCAGAAATCCAGGGAAATGCTAGGTGTTCCAACGGGAGCATTCGGGATTGTTCCTAATAAATCGCAGATCAAGCACGAACGCTGGCTATTGGCGTTGCTCGAAGTCACCGAGGGAGGTGAAGTGACAGTTCGTCCGGCATTCATGCCGTCTTGGGAGTTGGCCAATGTCAGCGCTGAACATCGTGTGGCCTTCGAGGAGGTTCTTCGGCGGGGAGGCGAGTCAGCGTCTGGAATTCTCAATCCGGATTCAGACAAACGTGTTGCCAGTGACGTCAAATTTGATTGGGAAAGCCACATCGATTTTTCTGCGAATGACGGAGACTTTGTGGTGAAACTGAGGAATCCATCCGGACTTCAATTTTGGGCCAACGACGAGGAAATCGACGATCATGAGGATACCGCAGGAGAGGAATTAGAGGTAGGAAAGGAACTCCCAATGCCAGCATCCTTGCGAACCATATTGCGGTTTCCGTATTGGTGGAATCCTTATAGTTGTGCCGTTAGGCGGGTGGTTCCCGGCGACAAGGCCACCGCCCATGCAATGTTGCTGTTGCGTGGTATGGATGAACTGCGACAGGTCTCTAGCTTGGCAGAAAGCGAAGAAGTCGATCTTGGCTCGTGGTGGAGCGAGTTTCAGGAACGGATCAGTGGGGACTGGCCGGCCGAGTTGGCCGACTGCCGGGTCACCATGGAAAAGATGCTCAGTGAAGCCAGTCGCTCACCTGATGGCCAGGTAGTTGAACTGGTGGGCGAATACCTCTGATGGAAATGGGTGCATGGATAGAAATGAATTACCGGGACGCACCACTTGCTGTCGCTGTCCCAGTGATCGGAAAGGCTGAAGGCACACCGTCTCATGTGAACCCGGCAGATGGGGCAGAGGCTGTAATACGAAATTCCCGATCAGGTTCAGTCTTGCGAGTCATCAGTCCGGTCGTCGATGATCCGGGAGTTATCGCGCTTATTCTCGATGCTCGCCGGAGGGGAGTAATTGTGAAGTGTCTTACTAGTTTGACGGATGCACGGAAAGGGGTTGTTACCAAGGGATGGGATGAATCCCAAGATCTTCCTGCTCATCATGAAGCTATCAGAAAATTAGCCAAGGAGGGGGTTTTGTTAAGATCTCCTGCGACGACTCCTCACGCCAAGGTAATACATGCCGACGGCAACGGAGCTTGGTTCGGTTCGGCAAATCTTACCCGTAATTCGCTGCGTGGAAATGCTTTGGAAGCAACTGTTAGCATTGATGAGACAAGCTTGCTTGCTGGGCTCAAGGCCGCATTTGATGACGCGTGGTCGGCTTCCACCTTCTCAATGATGCATCGGTCGGGAGCCGTGAGTTTACGGGAGAATCGCCCGCCTCCGTCCAGTGCAGAAGAACTCCGACGCCAAAAATGGGATGTAGGAAACGGGGGACAATTGTTAGTTTCCTATCCTGGCGGTGCTCCCGCAATGGCCGAAGCCTTGGCGGACGCCATCGACCAGGCTTCGGAAGAAGTTATTTTGGCCGCGATGACTCTGTTTCAAACTGACGAGATCCCGTTTCTAGGAGCTGCTTTGAAACGTTGTCTTGCCAGAGGCGTCAGTGTACGTGCCGTTGTACGTCCCGAGCGTTTCGAGCTGAAAGACTACCCTGATCCGGCTACCGAGAGGTTAATTGAGTCAGGTTTGCATCTACTGGGAGTGACCGGACTCCATGCCAAGGGGTTCATGATCGACGGCAAGTTCTGCGGGCTGCAGTCGGCGAACTTCAATCCCTACTCCCTCGATACGGGATGTAAGACGGCAAACCTTGAGTTCGGGATCGTAGGGTCTGTCGATCATCCGGTGCTGTCGGAATGGGGATCCTTAATCCGGCATCTCGCCGACCAGCCGACGCATTGCTTCGCACACGATTGTTAAAAAATTCCAAGGAGATGTCTGGAATTTTGGGTGAATTCTAGGTCTATTATGCTCTGACAAGAGAGGCTCACAGCCAGACAAGTTGTTCAATATCGCTTCTCAAGCCGAAATGATGTAGACGTGAGGGAACCGGTCGCAGACGACCTCCCCCCATGTTTGTAGCAAGTTGCTGTGGGATAGGAATATGGTGATTAACGAAAAATGGAAAAAGTTTTCATTTTTTCGGAATGACAGATGAGAACCTGCCTTGAGTGGGTGTATGAAAACAATACCATCCAACAACTCATCCGAATCACCCACACCTCGCAAGCCCCGTAAAGCATGGATAAAATTTATTCCACTGCTCCTTGTTTTCGGCGCTTTGGTCACCCCATTGATTGTGGGGCTGCTGGATCCTGACCGTGGAAGTCGCAACAGGAAAGATGTCAACGGAGTTAATTGGAATGAGTCATCAGAAAAGGTGATACAAAGTCTGGAAAAGGCCAAATCCGATGCTGAACTTGCCGAAAAAAAAATCTGGGAGGAGTTTGCCGTTGAAATAGCAGATGCTCAGAAGACGAATCGAGAGGATACACATGCAGGTGTCAATACAGCTGTCAGCAATCTGGTCAAGACTAGTGAAATTGGGTGGCTCATCACCGACTATGCACAAGACAAGGTTCGGAGCGGTGACAGGGCAAAGAAAAGGATCGAAGCCCGCTCGAAAAATTTCACCAAATCGTTAAAAGCATCCTCCGTGCGGGTCGACGGATTACTTAATGCCCTGCAGCATGACCTCACAGCGGTAAACAACCGCTACGCCATTGCCGTTGGACATATCATTGAACAGAACAAAGCCACCCTGCCCAAATCCAACTTTGACCACCTAGCACAAGTCTATGAAAAGGTGCCTTTTGATGTGACTCTTGAAGTCGGAGTCGCGGGCACTGCAACAGGCATCGAACTTGTCACCGTCCGAGGCACACGGGAGTCGGTCAAGGTAGTTTACAAATACCTGAGGAGCAAACTTGCCCCCCAAATTGCCAAGGCTGCTACCGGAGCGGGAACAGCCCTTGCAGATGGCCCACTTCCCTTTGGCGACATCATCACCGTGGGGCTTGCCATTTGGACAATATATGACGTCGCCACTCTTCCTCGCGCGATTCGAGGTGGTGTCCACAAAGAGTTCAAGCAGGCAGCGGATGAGCATCTGCGAATACTGGACAGTCGAGTGGATACCACAGTTCAAAAACTTGCCAAACAGTCACTGCAATCCCGTGAGAATGCTCATTCTGAGCTGCTCACCGCTCTTCGATGAAATCCAATATTGAAAAACCAAAAACTATGAAACCCAACAATAAAAAACCAAAAGCCATGAAAACGAACTTCATCAAACACGCCCTCGCATCAATAGGAATTCTTCTCGCGATCGGAGCTACTACCCCATCGTATGGTAGTCTGGCCAGCGAAGTGGTAAAACGCGTGATTCGCGCAGGTGGACACGTCGTGGATGACGCAAGCCAGATTGCCGCCAAGGAAGCAGTAAAAAAGGGCATTGCCAAATATGGCGACGAAGTAGCTGAAATGACCGAAAGCGGCGGATTTGGTCTCGTGGAAGCGGCTGTAACACACGGAGATGATGTCTGGCGACTTGCTAAAATTGGACCCGAAATGCCTCGAGCACTGGCTGGGCGAACCGAATCCTTGCTCAAGGTGGCCAAGCAATGGGGGGATGACGCAGCTAGGATCGAAGCACGAGCCCCGGGCTGCGGGGAAGCTCTGGGAGCAACTGCTCCTAAGAAGTGGCTTACCAAATTGGCCGCAGATGCCTCCCCTACCGACCTCCAGAGAATTGCATCGTTTGCTGTCCACCAAACCCCAAGAGAAACTGTAGCCATGGTCAAAATATGGAGCAGGTCAGGTTCTCGTGCCATTCAGTTGATGACACCCGCCCGTATTGCGAGCTTTGGATTTGCAGGCGCTCTTCTGGTCAGTGCATGGCAGGCACCCGAGGCTGCCCTTGGACTCGCTGAAGCGTCTCTAACAGGGTTTTTAGGGCCGCTGATAACGGTATGCTCCTGGGTCATCGTATTGGTGGTCTTGACCTACTTGCGGAAACCCCTGCTCTGGTTAACCCAAAGAGCTGTTAGCCTCGCTAAATCGATCTGGAGGAATGTTCGCCATCCCAATCAGGAACCACTCAAGCAACTGAGCTGCAATGAAGCACCGGAGTCGCATCACTTGAATTAGGGTTGATGGCTCAAATAACTTGGTCCGAGTATCTCAGACCAACTCCACAACATTTAATCCTACATTTACATGAAAGCCAAACAACTTACTCATGAATACATCATCGATATCAGCCTTCCGGAAAACGAGAGATGGAATGAAGTTATCCACCATGAGAAAACTATAGCAAAGTCGCTAGTCAAGCGATCAACCCTCGACACCTTCGGGGCAAATCCACATGACCTAACAACAATCGTAAGGGCTGGCATGAAATTCTTCAACAACGTCTACGCGCTTACGGGAGGGCATTATCATGAAGAGATAAACGCCTGGTCCAAGGGCACGGGAATTTCCAAAAATCTGATCACATTTCTAAACTGCCAATATGAGCTAAGCCAACTTTGTGAGCGTAAAGACATGTTGGGTCAAAACCTGCCATCATGGCTACGCAAGACCCTTAGACTGGGATGCACTGCCGGCGCCGTCCGAGTGGCCAAAGATCAGACTTTACATGTTAGGAACATGGACTGGCCATTAGAATCGATGGGGAGAGCCTCAAGGATCTTTCGTTTCAAAGAGGGAGACCGGGAATTCGTCACTGTCGGGGTTCCGGGAATGGTAGGCGTGCTTTCAGGCATGCTACCAGGGGCCTACTCGGCAACCATCAATTACGCTCCGCCCACTATCACTCCAGGATTCGATTTTGGCCCCCTTTTTCTTCTGCGTCACGTTTTTGAAACCTGTGACACCTATCAGGACGCCTGCTATGCTCTCAGCCACACACGCCTATCAGCAAATGTCCTGTTCACAGTATGCTCAGCTTCTGGTCAGGCCTGTTTGATCGAGCGAACACGCAAAGAATTTTCAAGGCGCAACATGCGCAATGGCGTTCTGGGCGCAGCTAACCATTACCGAACACACAAGTTTTCCCATCACAACGATCTATGGGATGACGAAACGATCGAGGATTCAATGGATCGTGTCAGTTCCCTCGAAGGACACCTTAGCAAGAGCCTTACTCAGGCTCCGCTCGCGCGAATCGCATCCAGTCTGGACTATCACCCCGTCTTAAACAGCGAGACTCGTCAGCAAATGATTTTCAATCCTGCAAGCGGTGAATACCTAGTTTGGACTCGTTAGCCCCTACAGCCAGTCTCGTTTCACGGTGGGCAGAGAACCTAGCCCTCACACTCCCCCATCCATGACAACCAACACCCCCTCTCCTCTGGAAAAAAAGCATAAAATTCCGGAACAGTTCAATTCCCAATGCCTTATGAGAATAACGAAATAGACAAGACAATGATAACTTTAACAAAATCTACACCAGAGTTCATCTCACAGAACAAGCAATCGAATAGCATTCTCAGCGAACGACTACACAATAGCTTTGAGGATCTCCGAGAGCTATATACCAAGACCATCCTTATGGCTGCAGGGAGACTTGCCAGTAAAAGCCAGATTAAGCGCCTCAAAGAGAAGCTGGATCAACTCGACCTCGCTGCTCTTTTCGTCATCGTCGGTGAGGTTAAAGCTGGCAAGAGCAGCTTTATCAATGGGCTTCTTGGTGCTGCAATCTGCCCGGTTGACGCTGGGCCTTGCACCGAAAGTATTCAGGAACTAGTCCATGGACCCACTCGAAAACATACCGAACTAGATTCGAAGTGGGAACGGGTCGCACTGCCTTGTGATGAGCTCAAAAGCATCACGGTGGTGGACACACCCGGCACAAATTCCATCGAACAGCACCATGAGAAAATCACCGAAGACTATTTGCATAGGTGTGATGTGGTCGTTTTTGTCCTGTCGGCTATGAACCCTCACACTGGGTCTGCGTGGGATTTTCTGGGACGAATTCGCAGCAACTACCTTCACCGGGTTGTCTTTGTGCTTCAACAGGCCGATCTACCAACACCAGATGCGCTCAAAACAAACTTTGAAATCGTACGTAAGCAGGCGAGGAAATTTGGTATATCAGACCCTCAAATTTTTCCCGTATCCGCTCTCAAGGAAGCAACCGGTGATGAGAACAGTGGCTACAGTCCGTTCCGCGACTATGTAAAGAAAGCTGTGGAAACAGGAGAGGTTTGGAATATCAAGTTTGATGGGTCCTGTGAGATCCTGAAATCGGTTCTGGACGAAATCGCAAACGATCTCGCCCAGGGAAAGGATAAGCTTATGGCCGATCTCCAGTTCGCCGAAAGTCTGCAAGATGTCGTTGATGACCGGAAGCACCACATCAATGAAATGAGTGACTTTGTAACCGGGAGCCTGATGGGGACATACGACAGACTAACAGATGAGTTAGTCCGTGATTTCCAAGCTGGGCTCACTATTCGCACCGTCTTCAGACGCAGCATACCATTCATCAAAGATGTAAGCCTAAGGGAATGGCTAAAGGATCTCGAAAAAAACTTTCAGCAAAAAGCCTCCAAGCAGATCAACTTCGACACTCAAAGGTGCTCCAAACAACTGCACGCTGACATCAACGACATGATTAACGAAATCGATCAAAAAATCAAAGATCATCATAGCACCCAGAGTAATAGCTTCTCAGACCTGATGGCTGATGGAAGAGAGAAGAATCAGGGCATTGGTGATGACTTGAACAAAGAATCGCTGGTCGAATGCTTTGAGCGGAGCCTACCAGATGACATCCAGCTTGAGAACAACATCAACGGTGGCGGGGCAATGATCGCCATAGGTGGCGCCATTGCTCTACTCACCCAAATCGCCATATTCGACATTACTGGTGGAATCCTCGCAAGCTTGGGGGCTACCTTAATTGGCTTGACCCTGCTTGTGAAGCGAGGAGCGATCATCAAGGATATGGAGCGGCAAATCAAGTCTTCCAGATCAGTTTTCGAGGAAAAGATAGCTAACAGTATTAAGCATACATTCGGGAATCTTTTTGGGAAAATCGACCATGACCTCAATTCCTGGACGCAGAAGTCCGACAACGCACTCGGCGAGATCGATGTAGACATTGAAGATGTCACATTACTTCAAAGCGAATTGTCAACCCTGCGTGATGGCAGCTAAATTAGAACGAACCAAAGACACATTCATGCACAGGAGAAACCATAGCTTATCTTCCTCTAAGAAACAGCTTAGAGCTATTCTGGAGAATCTAGTGATACCTGTATTCAATGAATTGGCATATACGGATGAAGAAGGGTCTCAAACTCCTCAACTCGAACAGGATGAGAAAGGAACATGGACACTATGTGCACTGCTAGATGGAGGGCAATTGGTATGGGTTACGCCTGTGGCGATTGACCACGAGCGAACACTGCTGCGCTTCACACTCGCCGCTGGTGTATTTCTTGACCATATGGCTGAGCACGCACTCATTCTTGGCTCACTACTTGAGGATACATTTTTTCATGTTCGACTTGGAAGCAGCGGCGCACGTCGTAACACGGTCGATATTGGCTGTGATCTTGTGGTTCGTGCGGATGATACACCTCTTGTCTCCCAGAGAGTGTTTGGAATAGCCGCTGTCGGCTACGATCTCGAAATGTTCTGCGCATTGCACATGCCGGAGCGACTTCGCAGATGGGACCTCTTAGAGTTGGAGCAGTATTATGGAGAACATCTCTCGGAGAACCCTACGGCTATTCTTGATAAGGGACTGAATGAACCTCAAGCTAAACAGAATCCTTACCAACTAATGCGACTTGCGCAAGGACTCGGCAGGTGGCGCGATTTAATTCAGCTATTGCACGATCACGCTGACGGCATACCCACTAAAATCTCGGGGCGTTTCAAGTCAATGGCTTACCGGGAACTCGGAAAGTGGCAAGCATCCATTAGGGCCGCCCACGCGGCAGGAATAAAAGAGGGTAGGTATGAGGGAGATGCGTATCTGGACCCTGCGTATCTGCATGCTCTCATCGAGGGGGAAGACGAAATAGAAGCACTCCGCATACTGGGTGAACAAGAGGAGGGTGAACCATTCTTCTACGCATGGCTTCGTGGAACCGCCCTACATAAGGCTGGGGACATCCGGAGAGGAAATAAACTCATCCAAGATTACCTCGCGAACTACCCGGGTGACTTATTTGCGCTGGTGCAAGCTGAGGAATTAAGCGCCTAGAACATTTGATAGCTGAGCATACTAACATCCATTAAGCTTAACATAATTGCACTATGAATATTGCTATAGCATGGCATGGCTTCATGCCTTACCAAACTTGGTCCGGAACTCTCAGAGATCATAACCTGACATCTCTCAACTTACTCAATGTAAGCTCGTGCGGTTTATTCGCTTTGCATCACGCCATGGTCTTACTCGGTCAGGGCCAAAATTTCCACTTGCTGCGCAGCCATCCCAAGTTTCTCAAACTTCTATTAACCGGCACCGGATCTGATGAATTGACCGCTATTGCTCGCAATCAGGGTCTGAAAGCAAAGGCTATCGAATCCTGGCGAGCTTCTTCTATCCGTCGTAAAGTGGATGCCTCTCTACGGGTTGGAAATCCTGTAGTCATCAGGTCTGAACTAGAAAATCATTGGATCTGTCTGGGCGGCCGAACAGATGATGGTGGATACGTATGGGTAGACTCAGCAAATGATCCAGTAATGGGAACCTTCAGCTCTTGGAATGAGGTGATGGAGTGGATGACATGGAGTAAAAAACATGAGACATACATCAAGCTCAAACATCCCTTTGAAATCATCACCGTCGCCCCTGGAAGAAATATGCCTTGCAGCCGAACCCTTGTACCATGGATTGATTCTATATGGGAAAATCTAGCTACAGATCCTGTATATGCTGGTGATTGGAGTAACCTCCTCACGGATATGCTCGATGTATTCTGGGACCTTAGCTATTGCCCCAAGGGTTACCCCGCAGGTGAGTTTCTCGACAACCACATAGATGCCATCATTTCATCAATTTCCGAGCATACCAACATCCCCAAACACAAACTTCTCGACGTGGCCCACGGCTACCGAGACGCAGCGGATTTCCACAGCCTTGTTGTCCCGAAAGAAGAGCAGATTGCTTGCATCGCTTCCTTCACAGTGAAAGTAGCAACCAAGGCAAAACGATCACCTTCCTCTCACCTCTGTCGGGTCAGTGCATAGAAGAAAATTGATTCGAAAAATCTTCTTACAAGAAGTCGTTGGTTCGCTCTAAAAATAAATTCAGGCTCTCAAGAGCCTTTACAGCCGAAGCCTCGCTGATCTGCCGTCGCCGGTGGGCGCCCTCGTTTCCGATGCTGATGACATATCCGGCATACTCAAAAAGCTCTTCGCTATCGGGTCTGAGTTGATTCTTTAACAGGTAGGCAATTTTTCCTGCTCCATCTCTTTCGCCTACCGCGATCCCATTGCATTCAGCGATATAACGAAGCCAGTTCTCCAAAAAAGTTCTCACGTGATGAACAGTATCACTATAATCGTTCTCGTCATGGTTGTTGATCGCATGGCTCTCAATCGTCTTGAGCAAGCGAATGTCTTCGTCATCGGTAAGCTGGCTGCGGATACAGTCAATGGCTTCGCATAATCTGAAAGGCAGGACAAGCCGCTCAAGGCCACACCAAGGGCAGTGCATCCATTTTTTACTAACCTCCCACCCACAACGAGCACAATCGTCACTAAGTAATGCCCCTGCGAGGTATTGCTTTCCTGGATTGGCTTCTCGATTCCAGACAATAGCGGACACGTCAAAACCAACGAGACGCTTGGCCGCTCCAATAAGCCCGGGAGGCTCCCCCTTTCCGCATGACGGACAGTAATTCATATACCGTTCGACCTTCCCCCCACACTCGTTTGGGCACAGCAGGCCGAGGTCAAACCCTGCAGCACGCTTTACTGGTGGTAGCTCACTGTCAAAATCACCGCTTGTCCATGGACTATATGCGAAGCGACCGGAAATCGCCCAACCATCGTAGCCTCCCGTATATTCTATGGTGTCAGCACCGAATGGCGCTAACTTAAGCAGGTTTTCGGTAATTGCTGCGGTGGTGGATTTCTTGGAAAATCCGTCTGGGCTTTGTTAGGTATTGGTATCCCTTGGGCCTTCGCTTCTGTGCCCGGGGTTCCTGTCTCCATGGACGGACGTCGATGAGTTTGCTGGCACAGACCGCGATGATTCCTGCAAGCCGTTTGCCGAGCTTGCGGGGGCTTCCCGCCAGAGGCCGGAGGGATTCATGTTGTTCGGTCAGGTAATCAAGTGTGCCTTTAAAACTCATTTCATTGAGTGGCTTGTCCGCCTCCACGGCGGCTTGTTGCATTTGTTGTTTCACAAGGTTGTAGGCGATCATCATCATCCAGAGTGTCTTGTGCGCCATGGCCGGTGTCTGGACGGCAAAGTGTTCCATGGCAAGCGTGGTCTTGATGTCGCGCAGCTTGAGTTCAATCTGCCATCGCTCGGCGTAGAGGGAGGAGAGCTCCACGGCGTCGTATTCCACCGGATCGAGCAGACTGCTCACCACGACAAGCATCTGCTTTTCCCCCGCTCGGTTTTCATAACCCATCTTGATATAGCGCAGGGTGATCTCGTCGGGGAGGCTTTCCCACTTCTTCTTGTCCAGTGAACTTCCGGCCGGTTGTTGCGCGGGTTTTCTCCATGTCACAAGCCTCTCGATGGCGCTGACTTTTTTTCCGCGCCGCCAGTCCAGCTTGCGGTGCCTGGCCTGGTGCAGCCGCATGAGTACGTCCGCTCCTTTTTCCAACAGGATGGCAATGAACTCATAGGTGCAGAAGGCCCGGTCGGCCAGCAACAGGTCGCCTTCGCCGACGTGCCCGGCAAGCCGGGGCGCC
>JACKQB010000008.1 GCA_024233115.1 Akkermansiaceae bacterium | reverse complement strand
TATGAGATCGTAAAATCAGAGAATGACCGAAACACTCCACTAAACCCCTACTTCTATCTTCGCAGTGAAGAGTTTTGGGTTCATGTCCCTACACAGGGAAATGAAACTGCAGTCGAGGCGCTCAGCAGCCCTCCATCCATTGGCAAACTCCCTCAATTAATTGCAGGTGCTCAACTTGATCCAGACCTATGGAACCTCATGCTAGACAAGGACACGCGAACTAGATTGCACGACGTCCTCATCTCGCGATATTTCCCTCAGTACAGAGACATCCTTCTGCACCCCCAAATGGCCGTTCCTATCATCAAAGAGGACAAGGAAGAATACCAAGCGCCAGGAAGATCAGCTGGCTTTAGACGCATTGTCGTCCAAGTATACGAACATCAATGTGCTGCGTGCGGACTCAGACTACGCCGTCCAGATGGAGCAACTATCGTGGATGCGGCACACATCATTCCATTCTCCGAAAGCCACAATGATCACCCTCGAAATGGTCTCGCTTTGTGCAAAAATCATCACTGGGCAATGGATCGATCTCTCATAGCCCCAAGCCCGGACTACCTTTGGTTGGTCAGTAAAGAACTCGATTCCCGCCAAGCCGGGGAAATGGAGCTCATGTCTCTGGCCAACAGACCGCTCATTCTACCCAAAGAAAAAGCCTACCACCCTCTTCCCGAGGCTCTCGAATGGCGAGAGCTACGTCTGGCATAGGCACGCCAGCCTTCCCCGCGGCATGCCGCCCACCTGAGTGAACAGGCCTTTTTATCCGATGTCGGGCACCTGTCGGGCACCTTGACATTTGATACCATGTCGGATAAATGTCTTTTTATCCGACATGGCGTATAAACCTATAAAATATCCGACACGATGAGCACTTACCTCTGGCAGGATCCTGCCTTTCCTCACTTTTACCACAACCCTGCTGTGGTAAAGCCTTTGGAAGAGGCGTTTCGTATCGAGGTGGCGGCGCTGGATAAGCGGCTTGCCCGGCTTGGCAAGGGCGGCCCCGGATTTGAGGATGTGTTGACTGAGGAAATTGTCGCCAACTCGGAAATTGAGGGAGTGATCCTGGACCGGGATTCGGTACACAGCTCCTTTGTCAGCAACCTGCCACCCGTTGAGGAAAAGGAACAGGGAGCCGTGGCATTGACCCGGATGGCATTGGCCCATTATGATGAACCATTGAACCATGGCCTGCTCCACACCATGCACCGTGAGATCTTGAGAGGGTCCAGGTTTCCAGAGGAATCTATCGGCTCTTATGTGGGTGACATGAAAATTGTCAGCGGCAACCGGCTCGATCAGGAACCCAAGGTCATTCACGAAGGCGTGAGCAAGGATCTGGTCCACGACAAGATGACGGAGTTCATTGAATGGTATAACCAATGCCCGGGCGACACACCGCTGGTGAATGCCGTGCAGGGGCATGTCCACTTTGAAACCATCCACCCGTTTTGCGATGGCAATGGCAGGATTGGGCGTAATCTGGTTCTCATGGGACTGTGCCGGGATCTTGGCAGAAACACACCGCTAGCACTGTCCCGGTCCTTTAACGCTGACCTGAAAAACTACTATCGACAGTTTGAGGCCGGGCTTGATTTGACCGACACGATTCAGCGTGTGAGTCCGCTGTTTCAGAGCGCCGTGATTGAGACCGGGAGGATTCTGGAACTAACGGCGTATCGGGCCCGGGTCTCGGATCAGATCGAGGATCTGAATGAACGCCAGATCAAGGTGCTTAACCGTCTCATCGACTACGAGCTGCGAGGAGGTTTCAAGGGGGGGCTTAATAATGCCAAGTATCAAAAGATGACAGGCATAGGAGACCGCACCGCTTTGCGTGATCTCGGAGAGCTTCATGCAAGGGGCTTGGTGGTGAAAGTCGGCCAGCTCAAAGGCACCCGCTACCATCTGAACATTCCGCATCTCGTGAAAAGCTTGCAAGCGCCCTCTTGAGATTCATTACCATCCCCCATCTCGCCGAAATCCCGGCCTCTGATCAAAACCTGTCAGACCCGTGTTCACGCCAGAACCGCGAGTATCTGCCGCGCCCGGCTCGCGCCCATGAAGAGCGTGAACCGATCATACGAGCCCATTTCTTGATGGGATGGATTGGTCACTCCCGCCAGGATAACGGCCTTCGAGTCCAGGCCTTTTGCCTTGTGGATCGAGCAATGGCGGATGCCTTTTCCTGATTCGTGGTGCCCGATCAGGGGATATTTTCCCAACTTATCGGTCTCGCCAATGACACTTCCCGCCAAGTCAGACCTGGCATACAGAACAAGGACTTCCTCCGGCACACAAAGCCCGTCACGCTCCCACTTGGACACAGTATCAGCAATCTGATCACGCAAGGCCCGGGTTTCATTTTCCGCTGTCTTTATCTCCACGGCCGGCCCCTCGGGAAGCTGTCGCCCATCGCCCAGCGACGCGATCAAGTCATCCGCTCCCTCCCCACGCAGGGATGTCAGGAAATCAAAGAGCGGCCGGGTGTAGCGCACGGAGCGTGCCAACCGAACGTAAACAGCCTGGGAGAGACTGGCACGGATTCGCTCAGGTTCAAATCCCGTGGAGGAACGGAACACCGGCCTCTGGGACTGGTCGTAAAAAATCGCCATCGGCGCGTCGCATTGGTCTTTTAACATGGCCCAGTAGATCGACCACCAACCGCAGGCGGCCTCGCGGAATTTGTTAGCCACCTCAGGATGCAACGAGGTGTCGTGATCCTGCCCTTCATCCACAACCAGGGCATCGTATTTTGTCAATGACTCGAAGTGGGCAAAGGAGCGCAGGGCCGCCAGCACCTTCGTCGGGAGCTCAACTTCGTAAAAATGACTCAGCACGTCCTTGGTCGCATCCCCAGGCGGAAGCAAGGCATCCAACGAATCACCCAAAATCGCCGCCGATAACTCCTCATAGTTTTTGACCACAATGTTGCCACCCCCAAGCAAACCGTGGCCTTTGTCACAAGCGACATCCATACGCAGCGTCCGGGTGAGCGCCCGGTTATAGGCGAGAAACAAAACGGTTTTCCCTTCGTTGGCGTAACGTCGCGCCTGTTCCATCGCATACCAGGATTTGCCGGAGCCGCAGCCGCCCTCGACCAGCAACTGCCGGTTTCCCTGAAGCATGTCGAGCATCTGATACTCTGAAATCAGCCGCTGCCTGAATCGCGCCTCCGTGTGGTCCAGGAAATGTTTCACCGACACCGGGTCACAGCCACCACCATAGATATCGAGGAACGCGTCCCTGGCCTCCTCCGTGACAGCTTGCACACCACCACCTCTAGCAGCCGGTTTAAAAAAGCGCATCATCGCCTGCCCCAGCAATGACAGGTCGGCCAGTTCATTTCCGGCCAACACCCCGTCACGGCTCAAGCCATGGCATCGGTCAGAATCCGGATTAGCGGTGACAGCGGGAAGCCCCAGAGCCTTGGCAACATAGAGTGACTGGGCGGGTGTCCCCTTGAGGGATTTAACGACCGAGATCCACTCCGCATCGAGCTGGGTGAGAGGGTTATCCCGGTGATCACCCTCCCATTGACCGGTTGCAGAGAACTGACGGGGAACCCCTCCCTTCACCTCCAGCACAAGCACCCCGCCAAATGGCGCGAGGATCAGGAAGTCCCCCTCCCTGCGCACATCATTCCTGTCGGTGTAGAAAAACCCCCATCGCACGACCCAGTCATCGGGCAGCCTCTGCAGGTGACGGGCTACCGCCACCTCACCTTCACTACAATGCTCCTCGGGCCGGTTTAAACTCCACACTGCCATCTTGCTGCTAGAGTAAGTAAGGATCAGCCCCGACGAAAGGGCAAAAAACTGGAAAACTGATCACCTGAACGGGCGACCAATCTCCTTGCCTTCCCCTCCGAGGACGGAACGCAAGCTGATGATCGCGGTGATTTCCACCGCTTCATCATGCGCTCCCTAACGGCATACCGTCATTCTCCTTCAGAGCCGGTCCCCGCAATCCCGCCGGTTCCCGTGTCATAATACATTGCCAGGACGGGCTTCGTCCTGACGCCCGGGGTGAGGCGATTCTCAGTCCGGGGTATTTACCCCAAACGCAAAGCCACGTTTCCATCCCGGGAACGTGGCTTTGCTTTTATCCAAACAACCAAACCCAAACCAACCATGAACACCACCATCACCAGAACCTCCCTCTATTTCCGCGAGGGAAACTCGGACAAGGAATACCACGTCGCCATCGAGCCGGAAGGCGAGGGCTACCACGTCACCTACGCCTACGGGCGGCGGGGCAACACCCTCACCACCGGAAGCAAGACACGGGACATTGTCGATCTTGCCGAGGCGACCTCCATCCACGACAAACTCGTCCGCCGGAAAATGGCCAAAGGCTACCGCCCGGCGGACGGAAAGGACCAGAAACCCGGGGCGATAACCCACGCCCGCGACTCGGGTGGGGACACCGGCATCCGCTGCCAGTTGCTCAACCCCGTCGATGAGGACCAGGTGCCGCGCCTCCTCACCGACACGCGCCACTGCCTCCAGGAAAAACACGACGGCCGCCGCCTCATGGTCCGCAAGACCGGCGGCGGGATCACCGGCGTCAACCGCCGGGGGTTAGTCGTCTCCGTGCCGACCGCCATCCGCGAGGCCGTCGCCAAACTCCCCGTGGACGCCCTGCTCGACGGCGAGGTTGTCGGCGGCACCTACCACGTCTTCGACCTGCTTGAATTGGACGGCCGCGACATCCGCAGCCACGGCTACCTCGGCAGACACGCCGGACTGCTCGCCCTGCTGCCTCCCGCTTGCGACGCCCTCCTATGGGTCAGCACGGCCATCGACCCCGATGACAAGGTCGCCACCTACCGGGAGCTGCGCCACGCCAACCGCGAGGGAGTCGTCTTCAAGGACATCGACGCGCCCTACAGCCCCGGGCGGCCCGCCTCGGGCGGCAGCCAGTTGAAACACAAGTTCGTCGAGACGGCCTCCTTCGTCGTCAGCGGCCACAACCGGGTGAGAAGCGTCAGCCTCGGCCTTTATGGCACCGGGGAGGAGTCGGACGCCCTCCTGCCGACGGGAAACGTCACGATCCCACCGAACCGCCGGGTGCCGCGAATTGGAGCCGTCGTGGAGGTCCGCTACCTCCACGCCTTCCCGGAAAGCGGCTCCATCTACCAGCCCGTCTACCTCCACGAGCGCAACGACATCCCCGCCGCCGACTGCACCACCGAGCAGTTGAAATACAAACCCGGGACAGCGCCCGCCTGACCCAAACGGCGGACAAGGGACAAACGCAAAAACACACCGCCACGGAACCCGGAAACGGGTTCCGTGGCCGGATTTTTTTTTACCCGGTTCATAACGGAACATTCGTCCCCCCCATGTCTGCGGGTCACAACACCCGGCTGAAACCCTTGTCCGGCGGCACTTCTCGCGAACCTTGTTAGAAATTTAGTTCAAGTAATTGAAACATTTAATTTTTCTGCACAATGAACGGTTTTGTGGTATTATCCGCGTTGACTTCTCTTTACAAAAATCCACCCCCCCGATGCAATGCCCTCCGACACTCACGACCAATACCTGCACGACCTCCAACCGCTTCTGAAGACCTTCACCGCCACCTCGCAAGGCGAGGGTGACGTCAACGCCGGGACCAATCTGCTGGTTGCCAGGGCGGTAACACTGGCGAACCTTGCCCGGCCCGGCAGCGGAATCCAGATGCCGGACGGAGTTCAAATGAAGGTTGGCTGTAGCCTGCTGGTCAGCGGCGGCCTGGTCTCCGGCCTCGTGCTGGACGGTGTTCTCGCCGAAGCAGGGCGGCAACAGAACATCCTGATCGCACATCTCCGGCGCGAGGCGGAGAACGCATTGATCGGCGCCAGAGAAAAGGGCCGGCAGCAGAATCCCCCGTCAACCGCGTTCCAAGACCTGTCCCTCATGGACGGACTCTTATTCAACAACCCGGCGAGACGGTTTGCTGTCTCGCTGCAATCTCCACCGCGTCCACTCATCAGGGACTTGGTGGCCCGCCCCAAAACAATCGTCACAACCAAAGGCCCCCGGGATCTCGAAAAGCAGTTGAGTTGCATCCATGAATGCCAACCTGTGGTGGCGCTCACCCTGTTTGATGACGCTGAGGCATCAGCCTACGCCCCCACCTGCAGATCATTGCTCGACGGCCTGTATCCGGTCGAGAGCACCGGGGAGACAGCCAAAGCCCAGCTCCTTGTCAACGACCCCACCGGAGTGGCCTCCAGGGTCGACTCCGGCACCGGGGGGAAGGCTGCGTGGCTCGGGCACATGGTCTGGCTGGTTGACAGCTCTGAGGGACCCGACGCAGCGGAGGCCACTTGCTCCGAAGGCAAATTATATCATTCCGACACCTCAGGTCGATTCCACCAGGCCCTCAACCTGGCGTTTTCCCACCGATTTGTCACAATTAAACCAGAGCCGTTGATACGTGACTTCGACCTGAAGACGGTGCAGTTCAGATGGGCGGCATTCCTGCGCGACATGGAGGGGCGGCTACCCGGCATTAGCGGCACGGCACGCAACCTGCTGGCAACCCTTGCATTTGGTTTGACGGAGCTTGCAAATGCACCAAACCACAACAAGCTAACCTTCACTCCCGAAGGCGTCGCGGCGTTGGGCCGGTGGGCGATACATCGCATGGCCAATGCCCGGGCGGCGATGCGTGACAGCACCAGGCAGGAACGGCTTCAGAACCTTGCGATCAAAATCATCGGCATGCTCGAGGACGCCCCCGTCGCCTGCCGCGATATTTACCGCAGCCTCGGTATTCCGGCTAATGACTGTAAAGAGGCGCTTCATGCCTTGGAAGCCGACGGCCTTGCCCGCCAGGCAGGCAATGGTTGGAAAAGAATCGGCCGGCGCTCCATTGAACGCAAATTTAAAGAAGCCCCGATCGATGTATGACCACGCCCCCCGAATATCTGGCCGCAGCCCTGTCAAACGGCACCCCGCCTGATTACCTCGAGTTTCTCAACCGGCCGATGCACGAGGCGCTCGGCGGGTTCATACACGACTGCTCGCCCGACCCCACAACACGGACAGTTGCCGCCACAGCCCTTACCATGAGCCTGTGGCAACTGCAGGGCACTGCGTTGACTCCTCATGTTCCCTCTCTGCTGTTGATACGTCCCCGGGGGGCCGGCCCTGACCCCATCGACGAATCCATCCGTCCGCTGGTTTACGATGATGATGATGATACGGGCGCACACGCGGCACCCGAAAAAGATAAATACACGCAGGGATACATGGCCACGCGGTCCATGCCGTTCTACCTGCGACAGCGTCGTGCCCTGGGGCGGTTGTCGCCGAACGCGGATTCCCTTACACAATCCGAAGCCAAGCTTTGCGAGAAACATTACTGGAGGGCGCAAGCCACCCTCCACGGCAACGGACTGAGCCGCTGCTATCGCAGGGCGTGGCATCCGGACCATGGCCTGCTGACGAGCAGGAGCCATCTAATCCTGCGGCTTAATGACGACGCGGACCGCAGCGACTTTTGCGGGGATTTCCTCGCCTCCTCGCCCAGGCTCTTGCAACCCGTGGGCTATGGCCCCGACCTCTTCCCCGCCCAGAAGAAGGTCTCATTCTCAGGGGCGTTGAGCACGGCATTATGGACAAAAAAACTCGCCGGGATGATGCTGGCCACGGCGAAACCCATCATTGTCCTGCCGCACACCACGGACGATCCTCTTGACGGGAAACACCTCAAATTGCTGAAATGTTTCGCATTCACCTGGCGTGCTGAACACCCCCTCCCTATCCATGCCAGCCTCCAACTGCCCAGCGACCCCTGGATCCGCGGCTACCACAATGCACTTCGCAAGCGTCTGGCTGTAATGCCGGTCGAAGTCGAGTTTGCAATGTTGCATACAATCCACAGCCTTTGGAAAGTCTGCGGGACAATCGTCACCTCAGCCTGTCGCCGGAATGTCGCATCCGACGAGTCCGTCGCACTCTGCAACGATCTCTATCGGCATACACTGCGGGGGGTGGTCATCGGCATGGCGGGCTATTCGTGGCATGGACTGGGACTTCCCCTGGACCCGGTGTGCGAGCCGCTCCGGGTAAAGGCGTCGAGAATCCTCGGGAAGCTCCGCAGCGCGGGACCGCTCAGCAAGACCGACCTGCTCAAAAACTTCCACCTCAAGAAGCTGGAGCGCGACATGCTGCTGCATCGGCTCACGGAGTCGCACCTCGTCAGGGTGGACGGCAGGCAGGTTGTCGCCACCACCCACCGGGAGTTCGTGGAGTGCCTGTATGCGGACGCGGAATTTCCGCCCGTCCAGAACCAGTGGGGTAAAGCGGTGTAACGGCGCTGTTCCGGCGCGGACACCAGCGACTGAAAAGCCGGGGGCTACGTTCAAGCGGGGCTGTTTTCGCATGCCCCCCGCAGCCGGCAAGCGGCTCATAACCAAGGAACCACCGGCGTTTCCAGCCACCGCCCCGGACATGCCGCTGCAAAATTTCGCATAAAAACGCCCCCCACCATCAGGAATGGCAAACATGGCTTGCTGACATCCATGACAACGCTGACACCGACTGACAATGGCCCGACAGCGTCAAAATTGTCCGTTTCTGTCAGAAGCCGTGCACGCAAAAAGGCTTGGCAGAACTTAACATGCCATCCCACACCTCCCTTGATGCGGAACCGCCGTGCTCTCAAAGAGATCATTGCCTCTCGGAAATACTCGATGACCCTCACCCTTCCGTGCCTTGCACACGCAGCACGGATTCCATGTTGCCTCAGCCGGGATCAGAGTTCCGTCACGACGGAGTCGTTGGCCTGCATGACCGCCGCGTCCAGCACTCCGCCAAAGTAGGCGAGCTTCAGTTCGACGGGGTCCATCATCGAGACTTTGCCCCGGTGCTGGTCTGCGATCCGACGAGCGAGATCCAGTTCCTCCGCGCAAACAACCTCCACGGCAAGCAGCCAAGGCGGGGCGGGAAAGATCCTCTCGTCGATAAAAGTGAAGGCAAGGCGTGTGATGTCCTCCAGGCTATGCCTTGTCTCCGCGTGGGGAAGCTTCTTCACCGTGGGCAACTTCATGCTGTGAAGGGATGCATTGAGCATGTAGCGCCCCCGCATGCACCTCCACGGGATGATTCGTCCCTTGCCCACCAAGTCATGGAAAGTGCTTGCGGGCATGGGTTTCTCGAAATAGCGGTCGAAAAACTCGCGGGTCACCACGAAGTCCGGGCCGTCGTATGCATTGGATTTCCTTTTCGGCACAACCGCATCATCTCCGATCATGTTTCAAATGGCACGGAAATTTTTACGGAGCCTGCACAGATGCGCGGACTGTGCCGGCGCTCGACAATCAAAAAACAGTTGCCAAAACAGTTGCCAAAAATGCACCGTTTTTCCGGATTTCGGCGGCAACTGGCGGATTCCGACGGATTTAAGAAAACTTGACCATATTACCTACAACCCTTATAAACAGATGAACACAGCCTGTTTCAATGGAGCCGCTGGCCGGAATTGAACCGGCGACCTATTCATTACGAGTGAATTGCTCTACCCCTGAGCTACAGCGGCCTTTTGGGGATGGGTCGGGGAGTTGTTTAGCATAGAAATGCCGGGTGGCAAGCGTAAGAATCATGGCAGGCTCGACAAATCATGCAGATGTTTTTAGCTTCCCGCCGTGAGCCTACCCATCCATCCTGATTTTCTTGAGATGTCGAAGAACCGACGGTACCTGCTGGGGGTTTCCGGTGGCCGGGATTCAATGGCTCTGCTTTATTCCCTGCTTGAGGCGGGCTATCGCAATCTGGTGCTGTGCCATTTGAACCATGGGCTTCGGGGCAGGGCATCGGGGCAGGATGCTGCCTTTGTTCGTCGCGTTGCCAAAAAACTGTCCCTCCCATGCATGACTGCACGGGTCGATGTGGGGCAGCTGGCAAGGGATCAGGGCGTGTCGGTGGAATTAGCAGCCCGCAGTGCGCGGCATCGGTTTTTCCGGCAATGCGCTATCGAACATCGTTGTCAGAGGGTTCTACTTGCGCATCACGCCGATGACCAGGCGGAGACGATTCTTTTTAATCTGCTGCGAGGCTCGAATGGTTTAAAGGGCATGCGGTTTTGTGTGCGTCATTCAGTCCTTGGCAAGGAACTGGAGATACTCCGACCATTACTCGGTGTCACCCGCGGAGACATTGACGACTACCTGGCACGCCAGCAGGTCAGCTACCGTGAGGATGCGAGTAATGCGGAGGCGATCGCGACCCGTAACCGCCTTCGCAACGAGGCCATCCCTCTGCTCAATGAGATGATGGGGCGTGACATCAGACCGGCGCTACTGCGTGCCGAAGCTATTTCCCAATCCCAACGGGTCGCCACGGGAGAACTGCTCGATACCCTTCAGCTTGAGGACCCGCAACAGAGGTTGTTTTTACCCAAACTCAAAAACCTCTCCCCTGCCCTTCAAACAACGGTGATTCACAGATACCTGAAGGAGAGGGGTATCGGTGACATCAACCACGACCTGTTATGCCGCTGTACCAGGCTGATCACCGATCCCTCCATGGCCAAGATCAATTTGCCGGGTGGAAAATTCCTGCGCCGGAAAGAAAAACGGATTTTTATCAGTTAGTTTATTATGCGTGCAATCATACAACGGGTATCCGAGGCCAGTGTCACCATCGATGGTGAGGTCTCCGGTAAGATAGGATCTGGATTTTTGGTTCTTCTGGGGATTGTCGACGGCGACGGGCCGGATGAGATCGAGTGGTTGATTGGAAAAATCGCACGCATGCGGATTTTTGCCGATGACGGAGGCAAGATGAACCGGTGTATCAAAGACGTGGGCGGCGAGCTGTTAGTCGTCAGCCAGTTCACCCTGCACGCGAGCACGAAAAAGGGTAACAGGCCGTCATTCATCAAGGCCGCCCGGCCTGACATCGCCATCCCGCTCTACGAGAAATTTCTGGCAATGGCGGCCAAAGAAATGGGCAAACCCTGCGCCTCGGGTGAGTTTGGCGCGGATATGAAGGTAGCACTTGTCAATGACGGGCCGGTCACCATTGTGATTGATACCGAGCTCAGGGAGTAGGGACTGGCGGCGGCAGTAATCAGTAATCAGTAATCAGTAATCAGTAATCAGTAATCAGTCGTCAGTAATCAGTCGTCAGTAATCAGTCGTCAGCCATCAGGAGTCGGGATATTGCAGATCTGGCAAAAAGGTCACTTTTTCAATCTTACTGCGGTGCCGCAATACGTGCAGTAGAACCACTTGAAGAACATGGCGTGCAAGGCTGTGGGAAAAATATACCCAATCACCGGAATGTGGTGGGCTTTCTTGTTTTTCAGGCATTTTTTCGGTGCAAACTGTCGCTGTCCGCATACCCGGCATCGGGCACCCAGTCCCCAGAACAGATAACAGAACGCCGACAGGACAAGCCCCGAGGAAAGGCCAATGACCCACCAGAACATGCTGTTCCCGCTCATCTGCTCATAAATGAGCAACCAGGGAATCCCCACCAGACAGGCCAACAGCATCAGCTCCACCCATGCTGCGAAGAACGCCGCCACCCTTACACTCATTGGGTCCGGGTGCAAGACCCCCCTGACAAACCGGCGAGACTCGGGGCGCAAGCCGGTATTCACTCCATCGCTTACAGCCACGGACTCTCTTGCCTGTCCTTTTTCCAATGGCTTGATGTGGTGATCACCTGACTCGGCCTCGCTGAAGTTCCGGATCCGGGAAACCATCAGTCCTGTGCGTTTAATCTCTGCTTCACGTCGCTGGGCCTTGGCGAGCCGGGCAGAGGTCATCACGTTGATTTCCACTTCACCCTTGCACTGGGTCAACAGCATCCCCTCCGGAATGTCTGCAACCGCGAGTTTGTGACGTCTGATCAACGATGGTTGTAGGGGAACGGCCTCGGGAGAAATGGCGAGCATTTCCTGGACTTCCGGATCCTCCTCGAAGTTCACCAGATTGGGGTCGATGTCAAAAGCGTAGCCATCACTTTCCTCCTCCGTTAGAGACTCATCCTCTTCTTCAGCGGCGCCATCCACCCCGTCCGGTCCGTGCTCTTCCCGGGCATCGTCAGACTCCTGGTCTGGCCCGGTGGCATCCTCCGAGACTACGGTCGCATGCCCCGATACCATTTTTTGCCATGCCTTGACATGGGTTTTGGTCGGGTTCTCCGGCATGATGTCCAGGGCCTTGTTGGCTTTGACCAGCTCATCAACAAGCTGTGCAGGATCGGCCCCGCTTAGATCATGGGTATTCAGATATCCCACGGCCTCCAGAAGCTCGGCAGCATCGGGGGGGAGACCGGTAATATCTTTAAGCTGGGCCATGGGTCGTTAAAGGATGATCAGGAAATGGATGACTGGAATCGTTGAATGGTTGGTATGCTCCGGATACGCGATCTAAACTAGCGAGCTTTCTGAAGGTGACAAGCAACTTTAAAACGGATGATTGGGAAATGGAAAAATGGATGACGGAACCAGGATCTCCCGTGAAAACTCATAACTCATTCAACCCAGCGCAGCACGCATTTCCTGGAGCTGGCCCAGCTTCTGCGCCCACTCGTCTTTACGGGCCTTCTCGCGATCGACGAGTTCGGCTGGCGCCTTGTCGACAAAGGCCGCATTGCCGAGCTTGGCCTCACACTTTTTCACCTCGGATTCGACCTTGGCGATTTCCTTGTCGAGTCGGCTTTTTTCCGCATCAACATCGATGAGGCCTTCGAGGGGCAGGTAAACCTCACCCACGTCCGTGACGGCGGCGGGGGTGCCTTTGGGCGCGTCGTAAGCGTCGAGGATTTCGATATCGCCACCGACGAGCAGCCCGAGAACATCCACCTCATTGACCAGCCACGGCACGGCTTTGATGATGATGAATTTCACATCCTTGCGTGCGGCGACGTTGTATTCGGCCTTGAGGTTACGCATTCTGCCGGCGGTGGTGTAAATGGCATCCGCCTGGGAGCCGGCCGACGGGTCGCCTGCTGCCAGTGGGGTGGCCGGGTAGGTTTTCTCCATCAGGAACTCCCCTTTTTCCAGGTAACCCATACGGGCAGAAAGCTCTTCAGTGATGTGCGGCATGTAGGGGTGAAGCAGCTGGAGGTAACGGCTCATCACAGCGTCGAAAACAGCGAGGGTGGTTGCGCGCGCCTCGGGGGTGGCCGAGTCGCGCAGATCCCCCTTGACCGCTTCGAGGAATTTATCGCAGAACTCACTCCAGAGGAAATCGTAGAGTTGCTGGCCGACTTCGTTGAAGCGGTAGTCGGCGTAGGCTTTTTCAAGGCTGGCCGCGAGGGTGTCAACCCTGTTAGCGATGTCGATGTGATACGGGCGAAGCCCACTGACAACTGACAACTGACAACTGGTAACTGCGGCTTCGCCGCTCATCTGACGGAACCTGCAAGCGTTGTAAAGTTTGTTGGCAAAATTACGACCTTCGGCAACCAACTGCTCGTCAAAGCGAACATCAGAACCGATGGGAGCCGTGCGCATCAGGCCAAAGCGGAGGGCATCGGCGCCGTATTGATCCATCAGGTCGATGGGATCAGGTGAATTGCCGAGCGACTTGCTCATTTTCCGTCCCTGGATATCGCGGATGATGGAGGTGAAGAAGACGTTTTTAAAGGGCAGTTCGTTTTCAAACCGGTAGCCGGCCATGATCATGCGGGCGACCCAGAAAAAGATGATGTCAGGGCCTGTTACCAGGTCAGTGGTCGGGTAGAACTTGGCGCGTGTGCGGTCATCCATGGTGGCAAACGGCCACAGCCACGAGCTGAACCAGGTGTCCATCACATCGCCGTCGCGCACCCAGTTTTCGCTATCGTCCGGGGCGTCGACACCGACGTAGATGTCGCCGGCCTCGAGGTCGCTGGAGTCGAGTGACTCGGCGCCTTGCAGGGTTTCGACTTTTTCCTTGCGGTACCAGACGGGGATCTGGTGCCCCCACCAGAGTTGTCGGCTGATACACCAGTCCTGGATGTTTTCCATCCAGTTGGCGTGTGTCTTGGCCCAGCGAGCGGGGCGGTAGGTGATTTTCCCATCGGCGACGGCATCGGCTGATTCCTTGACGCAGGGGTATTTCAGGAACCATTGCATGGAAATGCGCGGCTCAATCGGCACGTGCGCGCGCTCGGAGAAGCCGACGTTGTTGTCGTATTCCTCCACCCGGATGAGCAGGCCGAGATCCTCGAGCTTCTGGGCAGCCACCTTGCGGGCCTGGAAGCGGTCGAGACCGTCGAGGTCCGGGCAGTCGGGGCAGTTGACGGTGCCGTCGGGGTGGAAAACATCAATGATTTCGAGGTTGTGGCGCTGCCCGATCTCGAAGTCCGCCTTGTCGTGGGCGGGGGTGATTTTCAGGGCACCTGTGCCGAACTCGACGTCAACGTGGTCGTCGGCGATGACTTCGATTTCCGCCTCGGGGAAGGGACGGCGGACTTTTTTGCCGATGTACTTGGTGAAGCGTTCGTCCTTGGGGTTGACGGCGACAGCGGTGTCGCCCATCAGCGTCTCGGGGCGGGTGGTGGAGATTTCCAGAAACTCACCGGGGGAATCGACGAGTTCGTACTTCATGTAGTAGAGCTTCGATTTCTGCGGCTGCATGATCACCTCCTCGTCTGAAAGGGCGGTGAGGGAAACCGGGCACCAGTTGACCATGCGCTTGCCGCGATAGATCAAGCCTTGGTTAAACAGGTCGGTGAAGGTCTGCGCGACGGCGGCTGAGTAGTCGTCGTCCATGGTGAAGCGCTCGCGATCCCAGTCGCAGGAACAGCCAAGCCGTTTCAGCTGCTGGATGATGATGCCGCCGTGTTTTTCCTTCCATTGCCAGACGCGCTCGAGGAACGCCTCACGACCGAGGTCGCGACGGGTGACGCCTTCATTTTCGCGAAGTTCACGCTCGACCTTGGCCTGGGTGGCGATACCTGCGTGGTCGGTGCCGGGGAGCCAGAGCACTTCCTTGCCTTGCTGGCGGGCGCGACGGCAGAGGATGTCCTGAATGGTGTTGTTGAGTACGTGCCCGAGATGGAGAATACCGGTGACATTGGGTGGTGGGATGACGATGGAATAGGCCTCTTTTTCAGAAGTCTCATCGGCATGGAAACAACCGTTCTCGAGCCATGCGGAATACCATTGTTTCTCGACGGCTTGCGGTTCGTAGGCTTTGGGCAGCTCGGACATGGCGCGGGTTCTGCCAAAGACGCTTGTATTTGTAAAGGGCGCTTCCGCTTAAACTCCAATTTTGCTTGCGCCTGACCTCCAGGTTTCCCCCTTGATCTTAATGATTGGCATCGGTGATCAAATGCATTCGATTTCCCTGGAGCACACGGCCTTCGCTGACTTCGCTGTCCACTTTCTTGGCGGTGGCCGGGTTCATCGCCACCGGACAATCGTCCTTATGACGGCAGAGGCTGGAATGAGCAAACGGCAGGGCAATTGGCCGGATGATTACGATCAAGACTGAAGTAATTCCCGCTGCCTGTTTTGATCACTGATCCTTCCTTTTGAGGAGGATTACTCTACAACCGATGCGTTGTGACTCAACGAGGATACTCATGCATTCTCCAGCCTTTTCACAAATACGCATGGTATGTCCAGCCCCCCCACTCGTAGGTTTCTGAGGGTTTTATCCGGATAAGTAATTACCAGAGCTCTGGCCATTCGGCCCAACTCTTCAGCCCGCTCCAGGGAAACACTCCGGGTCCCCTCGAGCAAAACAGCGGCATTGGGTGGAAAATGGGATAAATCGGGTGGAGAAAGAGCCATGGGGGGGCTGGTTGGCAGTGTGGGACATCTAGTGTGATACCCCCAACAGCACAACCCTGGTCGTTTTTATCCGATTAACTTTTTCAACGCTCGATTGGATGATCGAAAACTAACAATTCTGACGTCGAGACCTGAGTCGGCATGGATTCGGAGAGCCCGATCAATCGCGTCAATAATCCATACGGACTCATTCCCGAATGCTCCCCCTCCCAGCAAAGTCAGAAACACTTTGTTGTTTCCCGTCTTTTGCGCATTCAGAATTGCAGCACACAGGGTCGCCTCATATGCGGCCTCAAGTATCAGCACAGCAAAGTCTCTCCACATCTCGGAGCAGTGGGATGAGTAGGCAACCGGCAGGGCGGAGCAATAGGTCTGACTGACTAAATGGGAACAATCCCCAAGAGTGACCTGGGTGTCCCACTGAAGTCCCACCTTGAGATGGCCCCGGAGCTTGTCCAACTCGTCTTTTGTTGATTCCTGCAATCGCCTGGAAATCTCATCCAGCCCGTCTGCGGATGCCAACGCGTATCCGTTACGCATCTTCCATAGGCGTTCATCCGTATTCTGGAGCGCCTTGCCGAGGTCTGCCAGGCAATCGATCTGATTCGACGCACTCTGACCAATCTCGCCGTTGGTCTTGGCAAAATAGTTTCGATAGATGGTTCCGGCTCCTGCAGCAATGGCGCATGCCGGCCCCTGTGTATAATCATTTTCATAAATGCCGACTCCCTGCTCAGGAGTCACAGCCGGGGAGACCATCTCCAGAAGATTGAATTGCGAAGCTACCTGGAAGAGAGCCCCTGAGTTCGCTGGATTCGCATGCAGCTCTTGAACGTTTGCAACGTCCTCAGTCACGCGCAGAGGTGAATTCGTCGCAATCGATTCAATTCGCTTTCTTAGATCGCCAAGTTTAACGATCTCCAAGGTTCCGCACTCCCAACTTCTCCCGTTCACCGACGATTTGATTTTTGTATCCGACAACTCAAGCTGTTGCCTTACATCAACAGGAGATGTCTCTGTAAAACCTGTTAATTGTTCAAACCACATAACGTAATTCAAGGTATCAGACATTTAAAGGGGCAGGGTAAAAAATATTCATACCACCAGGGCACTACTTTCGATACTTTCGCACAATCTCAGCAGCCTCCTGTTTCACCGCATCCCGCAGCCTCTCCGGCTTCAGCACTTTAGCGCACGCCCCCCAGCTGAGCACCAGGAGCTTCACTTCCTCAAGATTACCCAGCTGCATACTTAGCTCCACCCTGTCGCCGAGATCATCCATTACCCGGGTCGTCTGGGTCGGATGCCAGAGTCGTTCCTGGACAATACGAGCCATCCATCCGGTCACTTCGATAACAACTTCAACAGGTCCGGCCTCATTATGATCCCACACCCCAATACTACCTCCAAGATGCTCTCCAATCTGAAAATCCTCAGGACGCTCAAAGGTGGTTTTCAAAACACTCAACCCCTTGATTCTCTGAATGGCAAAGGTGCGCAAACCATCACGCATCACATCGTGGCCGACCACATACCAACCGCCGTCGATCTCACCCACGTGATACGGTTGTAGCCTGCGCTTGATCGATTCTTTGTCCCCGAGCTTACGGTAGGTAAAACTAACCTCCCGCTGGTTCAGCACAGCCTCGGCCAATTTACCGAACAAGGTCAGATCCGCATCCACCACCCCGGTTTCCTTGACGGTAAACACCTGATCCACACTGCTCCAGTTCATGTTGACCTTGCCGTCGAGCTGCCGGGTCAGGCGCTCAAACGCCGGCTTCAGGGCCTCGGCCAACTTGGTCCCCTGCACGCTTTTCATCGCATGCCGGGCCAGGAACAACGCCGCCAAATCCTCAACCTGGGCCTCGAACACAGGAAAATTACTTACGTCCCCGGTAAACTCATAACCGTGCATGGTCTTGTTATACTCAAGCGGCAAGCCCAACTGATCCCTGATGAAGTTCACGTCCCTCTGAACCGTCTTCTGCGTGACCTCAAGCCTCTCCGCCAAGCTACGGCAGTTCGGATACCCGCCGCCATTGACCGCATCCACAATCGCATAAATACGCCGCATCTGCACCTTGCCTCCTCCGCTGAATCCACTCATCGTTTAACGACTAACAAATAACCGACATCCCAGCAAGACATTATCACCCTCTTAATGTCCCACCCTGGCTATTATTGTATAATTATGAAACGCAGAAACATTCTTGTACTTATGGCTGGCCTCCCCCTAGTGCCGGTTAGGCTATCTAGCTCGACGGCTACTCGCGAAACCATATCTAGAGATACGGGTGCAGTTCCTGGCCCACATTTACAGGATTGGAAAATGCTTCCACGTTACCCAATCAATCAGTCAACTGATTCCGTTACCCGCCGAATGATAGCAGCGACACATGACCAGGAGCCAGTCACGTTTTCCTATGCAGGAGGTTCCTCTCCCGGACAGATTCGTATGGCCAGCATTGAGTCGGTATTTCATACCGGAGACCCGTCCCGACTCCACGTATCCGCATACTGCCACCTCCGCAGACAACATCGTATTTTCCGTATCTACAGAATTTCGAATATTACTTCATGACCCCATTTACCAATCAGCCCCAAGCCAACCAACATCAGGCTAACAGGTTCGACACTCAATCATCAGAGCAAAGGTGAAAACATCATCGATGGACTTATCAGACTTTGGATAACAGCCGTCCCTGAAGCAATAAGTTTTAAGGCATGTCTATTTTCCAGCCCAACGATAAATTTGTCTGCATAGACGACACCCCGATCCCGACCAAGCGCCAAAAAGGACAGACTTTCGCTGATTTCAGCCTTCCCGGAGGAACCATCGAGAAAGGTAAAGTCTATTGCGTCAACCATGTGAGACTTCGCACTGACGGGCGTGTAGCCATCGGTATTGTGGGCAAACCAGCCTTTGATAACGGAAAGGTAGTTTTGTGGAATGGCGTACGCTTTCGCAAGGTGCAACGCAGAGAACGCAAGGGATCCTAACATGCACAGGGGGGATACCGAATATGCATTTTGTTCTGGTTCGCAATAAAAAGACCTTGGCTCATTTAGCATCACCCATCAAATGTCCCATGTAGGCTGTCATTGTTCATGCATGAATAACAAACTCACAGAAATCGCCTACATCCTCGACCGCTCAGGCTCCATGCAGCCGCTCGTCGAGTCCGCCATCACCGGATTCAACTCCTTCCTCAAGAACCAGCAGGAAACTCCCGGAGACGCCAACTTCACCCTGGTTCTTTTCGACGACGAATACCTGCTTCACGCCGACCGCACACCGATCGCGGAAGTCCGGCCCCTCGACGCCAATACCTATGTCCCCCGTGCTTGCACCGCACTACTTGATGCCATCGGTCGAACCGTTGACAACATCGGCAAAAAGCTCGCCAAGACCCCCGAAAAGGATCGTCCCGGCAAGGTCATCATCGCCATCTACACCGACGGATACGAAAACGCCTCCACCGACTACTCCGTGCGCAAGATCAGCAAGATGATCCGACACCAGACTGACAAATACGGCTGGGAGTTCCTCTTCCTCGCAGCCAACGAGGACGCCATCGCCACCGCCTCGTCCTACGGCATCGACCGCAAGAATGCCTCGGAGTTTCACTTCAGCGAGGTAGGCCACAAGGCGACCTCGTCCAGCATCTCCCGCAAGGTCATGGCCCACCGCAGGATGATGCAAGAATGTGCATCTCCCAAGGATGCGGAAGACCTGAAAGCCGACCTTGCTCAAATCGTGAAGGAGGAAACCGAGAGACACTCGGAGTAGGCCTAGGCCCCTCTGAAAGCCCGGACATCCTCTCTGCTTTTTCCAGGGTGTGTTGACGACTCCGGTGCGGAAGCTCGCGTGTGTGTGGAGCCTCTGCACCGGCATGCCCCATGCGCCTCAGTTATCCTCCCACCCTCCAATGTTCCCTTGCCCCCTGATTCCCCCCACCATGCAAAGCCCCGCAGAAACACTCAAGGCCCTGAAGTCAGTCATCTCCATCCGGGGAAACAAGCTTGTCTTCCGTGCACACCTGCGCGGAAAGCCACGCGTGTGGGTGGCAAAGTCAGGCCCGGATCCCAGGGCATGGAGCCGTCCCGACTCAAAGAAACACACCTCACCAAGCTCAGGCTGGATCCCCTCGCGTGTGCCGCTCGACCGGCTCCTCATCGCTCCAGATCACCTGCGAAAACAAATCAACCAGTGGAAATCCGACCTCATTGAAAACCGCCGACTCCGCTACTTTGGCGACGACCCGGATGGCTGGGAACGCCAAAATACCAGGCAAGAGATTACCCGGCTCCGCCATAGCTTCAAAAAATCCCAGAAGCACTACCGGGATTTCATACATCGTTACTTCTCTTCCAGCTCACCGGAACACGAGAAGGCACACAACCCAGAGATTATCACCATTTCAGAAAGGCGCGAGGAGTCCTATTTCGCCCTCAGAGATAGAATCTCCGACCTGTGCTCACAACACTACCACAAACGCACCACGATGGATAACGTATGGATACACTGGTGCAGATTATCGTCAGCCAAACCCTCAACCAGCAAAACATCACTACGCCCTGGCTACTACTACTGGCATCCGGCCCACCCCCAAACCAACACCTACCTGCTGATTCAAAGCGAATTAATGCAACGCATCCGCAAGGCAAAAGCGCTGCTCAATTGGCTCGAGTTTTTCCCTGATGACTCGCTCAATTTCGCCTATGAAAGGCGACTCAGAAAAAGACGCTGGCACCTGATGAATCTCTGGATCCGAGTCCCGGGAAGCCGCGATCTGTTCAAAGACTGTCCACCCCTCGCGTTCATGCTCGCATCGTGCTGGGTGTTCCGGGGCAAGAGAGACAAAAACCAATACCGGGCCATGCGCACACTCGTGAAAGGAAAGAGGGGCAACATTCTCAAGTGGCTTTGCTTTCCATCCGGCAGCGATGTGCAGTCCGTCCTCCGCAAGCTGAACTACCAGTGTATCTCATGCCAGGAACTGACGTTGCTGCGCTACCTCATCGACAATAAACCCGAGATAGCCAAATGGCTTAAAGAAGTGGATGCCCGCATTATCACGAGAGCTCTGCTCTTCCTCCGTTCATTTCCTATCAATCGGATGGTCGGCCCCGGCGACCCCTTCCTGACGCCATCACTACAACTGTTCAGAACCTTCATCAAGGAGGAACTCCCCGACTCCTGTCGGTATTACACAGGAGACAGCATCAATCGACTATTCACCGACAGCCTGCGCATGATCAAGCAGCTTCCCACCGGAAGCAGGAACCGAGCATCCCGCCGACTGAGTCGCATCCAATCCCACCGCAAACTCAAGGAATTTCATGATCGTCTGGCAAACGACCCGGTGCACATCGCAGACCGGGCGAACCACATGGCCTCTATAGACAACTTCATTAAGAACAAGTTCCCCGTCTCCCCCCCGTTCCGAGATACCCCCGCAAACTGGACGCCCCTCATCACCCTGGAGAGCATCGCCAGGGAAAGCCTGGAAATGCGTCACTGCCTCTTCGCGGCCTATATGGAAGAGATAGCAGTCGGCAACTACTTCGCCTATGCCATTACCACCCAATCAGGCGCACGGGCAACTCTGGGACTACAAAGGGGGGATTCCGGCTTATGGCGTTTTGAGCAAGTAAGCGGAAAAAGTAACGAACCCATCACGGGGGACGACCGGACACAGATACTCAACGAACTCATGTCCCTGATCCGCGCCAACCAGCAACCAACCCGGACCGCAACACGAAGTGCCAGCGACGCCTCTCCAAATCCCGTCGCCGCCGCATGCGACTCACCTCAGCCACACTTTGAACGAGATCCCCTTATCACAGACGCCCTGCAACTCTTTGCGGCCAATCTGTAGCCACAACTCCCTTTCTTGCCATCGTCCACTCCCCCTGATAAATCTCAGATGACCATCATGACTGCATCCCTCCCCATTAAAGTCGCCACATGGAATCTCGAATGGGCAGAAGTAAAGCAAAAGCGTAGCCCCCATATCGAGAATCTGGTGGATAGTTCTACACCCGATGTCTGCTGCTTCACCGAAGTGACGACCGGTTTCATCCCCCATGATGGGCATGTCATCACCTCTGGCCCGGACTATGGCTACCCCAACCCAAAAGGCCTGCGGCGCAAGGTGATCCTATCAAGCTCCCAGCCATGGAAAGGTGTCAGCACACACGATACATCCAGCATGCCTCCCGGAAGATTCATCGCCGGAGTTTCGCATGGCATACGGTTCATCAGAGTCTGCATCCCGTGGCACGACGCCCATGTCTCCACAGGCCGCAAAGACGCCAAACGATGGGATGAGCACCGACGCTATCTCCGAGCCCTCGAGCAGATCCTCAATGATTACTCAACTCGCTCAGAACCCATCTGCCTCCTAGGCGACTACAATCAACGAAGCCCAAAAGGCTGGCAGCCTCAGGATGTATTTGAGCTACTCCACCAAACCCTTCGTTCTTTGGAATTTCATACCGCTGATATTCAAGACTCGGAGGGCAATTACTTCATCGACCACATCACCACTAGCAGCAGCCTCAAATACAACATCGAAGGGCACTATCCCAAAAAACTTAACCGCATCAAACTCTCCGATCACAGTGGTCATTATGGCACGCTCTCACATCAATCACCACCCTAACTAACTTCCCTATGCGAAGCCTCTCCAAATCCAAGATCATGGCCTATCGCCAATGTCCAAAACGGCTCTGGCTAGAAGTCCATAAACCTGAACTCCGTGATGACTCAGCTTCCGAGCATGTGTTTACCATCGGCAATCAAGTTGGCGAGTTGGCCCAAGAAATCTACAACACTGATGGTTCGGGAAAGCTGATCGACATCAACGCACTCGATTGGCCCGAGGCCTTTGCCCGCTCAGAAGCACTGCTCAAGGATGGTAACTCCATCGTTTTTGAAGCCGCTATGCAGGCCGATGGCGCCCTCGCCCTTGCCGACGTCATGATCCCTAACAATGACAGTGGCAAACTTCGTTGGGATATGATCGAAGTGAAGTCGGCCGCCAGCGTCAAGGACTACCACCGCGACGATGTTGCCGTGCAGTGCTACATCGCAACTGCGGCGGGAGTGAATCTCTCCTCCGTATCCCTCGCCCACATCGACAACACCTTTGTCTATCAGGGCGACGGCAACTACCGGGGTTTGTTTTTTGAAGCCGACCTCACCACCGAGGCCATGTCACGCCACGACGAGGTCAAACAATGGCTCGATGGCGCACAGCAAACCGCTGCTCGGGAAACCGAACCTGACATACGCACCGGCCCACACTGTTCCTCCCCCTTCAACTGCCCGTTCATCGCCCACTGCCAAGGCCAGGAACCACAAGCCGAATTCCCCACCTCCTGTCTACCTCGTTTAGGAGCTAAAAAAGATCAACTCGCGGCAGAAGGAATCATCGAGCTGACAGACGTGCCCGACGGCATGCTCAACGCCCAGCAGGCGATGGTCAAACAACACACCCTCGCCGGCACCACCTACTTCGATGCCGAGGGCGCAACACGTGAGCTGTCGAAATATACCGTCGCCGGTGCCCCCCATTACTTTCTCGACTTCGAAACCAGCAACTCCGCCGTCCCCATCTGGAAAGGCACCCGCCCCTACCAGCAAATCCCCTTCCAGTTCAGCCTGCACACCCTGCAACCGGACGAAACACTCAACCAGGAAACCTTCCTCGACCTGTCAGGAGATGATCCCCGCCGACCACTCGCCGAAGCACTTGTCAGAACCTGTGGCACAGCAGGCCCCATCTTCGCTTACTATGCCCCCTTTGAAAAAAGGGTGATCCGCGAACTGGCACAACAATTCCCTGACCTCAGCAATGCGTTGGAATCCATCATCGACCGGATCGAAGACCTCCTACCGGTCGCAAGGAACCACTACTACCACCCCAGCCAACACGGCAGTTGGAGCATCAAGGCTGTCCTCCCCGCCATCTGCCCCGACCTCACCTACAGCGACCTAGACGGCGTCCAGGACGGCAACATGGCCGTCCAAGCCTACCAGGAAGCCATCAACCGGGACACCACCGCCGAGCGTAAATCCGAGATCCACCAACAACTCGACCAATACTGCGCCCTCGACACCCTCGCCATGGTCCGGCTGTGGGAATTTTTCATGGGGGCTTCCGCTTAAACTCCAAAAACCCAATAACACCCTTCCGTGGATTCCGTTCCTTCCAGCCTGCCCGACGTGGCCAAGAAGGCTAAGGAGGGTGGTTTAAAAATGAATGAACAGCCCAGGTAAAAAATCCTGTTCATCCTGGTCAGCCTGTCTAAATAAACCGCATGCCGACAACGATTCTTGCCATTGAGTCCAGCTGTGATGAAACAGCGGTGGCGGTTTTGCGCCATGCTGCGGGTGAGGTGGAGGTGCTTTCATCCGAGATTTCCTCGCAGATTGATATCCACCGGGAGTTTGGTGGGGTGGTGCCTGAGCTTGCCAGCAGGAACCACTCGTTGCATTTGCGACCGCTCATTGAGATTGCCCTGGAAAATGCGGGGGTTGCCATTGGTGACATCGATGCCTTTGGCGCGACCGCTGGCCCGGGGCTGGCGTCATCGCTGCTGGTGGGCAATACCACCGCCAAATCGCTTTCCATCGCCACGGGCAAGCCGTTTATTTCCGTCAACCACATGGAAGGGCATCTGCTTTCCCCCTTTTTGACTTCTGCAAAACTGGAACCCAACCTCGCCCTGATCGTCTCTGGTGGACACACGCTGTTGATCCACATGAAGGACTTTGGCGATTACGCCTTGCTCGGCAGCACCCGCGATGACGCCGCGGGTGAAGCCTACGATAAAGTCGGGAAAATGCTCGGCCTCCCCTACCCTGGCGGACCGGAAATTGAAAAACAGGCACGGAAGGGATCGCCCACCGCCTTCAAGTTCCCCCGCTCGATGATGAAAGACGGCCTTGCTTTCTCCTTTTCCGGACTAAAAACAGCGGTGCTCTACCAACTGGAGAAACTCGATCCCGAGCATGGCCAAGCCCCCGCTGATGCCATTCCCGACCTCTGCGCTTCCTTCCAGCAGGCGGTCATTGATGTGCTGGTTCACAAGACCATGCTGGCGGCGAGAAAATGCGGCGAAAACCTGATCACTCTGTCTGGCGGTGTTTCCTGTAACCTGGCCCTGCGCGGCGCGATGCAAGAAGCCTGTGAAAAAGCGGGGAAAACGCTCCTGGTCGCACCGCCGGCCCTATCGACCGATAATGCGGCGATGATTGCATTCGTCGCGCTTCAAAGCCATCTCAGGGGGATTTCCTCCAGTTTCCATGAGGATATCAACCCGAATTTAAAGCTGGTCCGTCCGTAAAAACACGCGACCGGCAAATCAAACAGCGCCCTTGCACTCCGCATAAAAAAACGCTAAACCCCCTGCCCACACCTAACGAACCCACACTATGGAAACCAACGATACGCCCCCCACGCCACAGGACCAGACCCCCGCTCACCCTGAATCCACCAAGGCTGGAAACAACCAGCTCACTACGGCCCTGATCGTTATCATCGTCGTGCTTCTTTTTGTCATGTTAATGCTGTCGATGAATGGCCAGCTTTTCCAGTCGGGTAACGACAAACCATCCGACATCACCGCGCTGGAAACCCGTAATGCCCAGCTGCGTGCCGACGCCAATGCCGAGCGTGCCCGCCAGGGGCTGCCACCACTTCCGGAAGACGCCAGCAGTGCCCGTATGGCGGCGGACCGGCTGCAACGCGACGCCACCACCCTCGCATCGCTCGCCAGCCAGTGGCAGGCCACCCTGGAGGAAAAAGACACCCAGCTCCGCGCCCTGGAAACGGAGGCATCGGCCCAGCGCAACCAGATGGCCAGCCTTTACAAACGGATCAACGAACTCGAGGGCAGACTCGCCAACTCTGCCAATTCCGCCGACCAGGTCACCCGGCTGACCAATGACCTGAAGATGGCGAACAACCAGATTGAAAACTTCCGCAAGCAGCTGGCCGAGTTCCAGACCCGCCCGACCAATGAAGCCATGTCGATGCTGCGCAAGCAACTCAACGAGAGCCAGGACAAGGTGAGCAAGCTGCAGATGCAGGTCGATGGCCTTCTGCAAGCTGCCGAAAACAAGATCGACCGCAGTGAGTATGACCTGATCGCCGCCGAGGTCAAAAGGCTGCGCGAAAAAGACAACGTGCAGAGATACGAGATCCAGCGTCTCCGCGCCGAGCTCGACCGCACCCGCCTTTTCATCGAATCTGAAAAAGACCTGCCTGCCGAAGCCGCCCGGCTTTTTGCCAAGCTCCGCACCTTGGAAAACGCCAACAAACAGCAACTTGAAGCCGCCTACGAGGCGATCAGGACAACCATGGGCGCGGAAATCGTACACCGTCAGACCTTTGCCAAGGGTTCATCACAGATCACCTTTGACCGCGAGAAAATCATCCAGGAGGTTCTTGATAAACGCAAGGACGGGAAATCCTTCTTCCTCGTGGTTGGTTATGCCTCCAAGTCCGGGGACGCGGACAACAACCGCAAACTATCAGCTGAACGAGCCACCACCGTGGCATCAGTCGTAAACATCCTCAAGGCAACCGGCCAGCAGGTGAAGGCCGTCTACCTGGGTGAAACAGCTCGGTTTTCTCCGACGGTTGAAACTGAAAACCAGATCTGTGAGGTCTGGGAAATCAAGCGTTAAGCCGTTGTCCGGCCAATCTCCTGACGGTTCAATGCCACGTTAGCCTGCCTGGCTCTGTCGGGCGGCTTTGATGGTGTTGGCAATAAGCATGGCGATGGTCATGGGCCCCACGCCACCAGGGACAGGCGTGATCGCTGAACACTTCGGCGCCACTTCATCGTAGGCGACGTCGCCAACGAGACGGTAGCCACGCTTGGCGGTCGGATCATCGACCCGGTTGATCCCGACATCGATCACGGCGGCACCCTCCCTGACCATGTCGGCGGTTACGAATCCGGGTCGACCAATGGCAGCCACGATGATGTCCGCGCGACGACAAACAGCAGCCAAATCCTTGGTGCGCGAGTGCGCCACCGTCACCGTTGCATTGCCGTCCTTGCTCATCAGTAAAAGGGCCATCGGTTTGCCGACGATCATACTCCGCCCGATCACCACCGCCTCGGCGCCGGAAGTCTCCACGCCGGCCTCTTTGAGCAAACGCATGCAGCCTGCGGGTGTGCAGGGAACGAATCCACTGCCATCCTCGAGGGCGAGTTTGGCGACGTTGACGGGATGAAAACCATCGACGTCCTTGGCGGGGTCGATCGCCCTGACGATGGCATCCTCATCAATCTGTGGCGGTGGTGGCGACTGCACCAGGATACCATGGATTCGGGGATCAGCATTCAGCTCCTCCACCACCGCCAGCACATCCTCCTGGGTGGCATCCACCGGCAGCTCTACTTTACGGGAGTGCAACCCCAGCTCCGCACACTTGCGCACCTTGGAGCCGACGTAAACCTGGGAAGCGGGGTCATCCCCCACCAACACAACCGCCAAACCAGGCGTGATCCCGCTTTTTTTCAGGGTTTCAATTTCCTGACTACATTCGGCCAATACTTTTTCAGCCACAGCTTTACCATCAATTATCTTACTCATTGTCTGTATTCATCGTTAGGGATATCATCGACGCCTTCGCGAAGCGACTCTTCGACTTTTTTGCGATAGATTTCAAATTCCCCGTCGTCTAGTCTGGGTGGAATCCGGATTGCCTCACCGAGGGTGATGACCACCTTGCTAAAAGGTTTGGGAATGTGGAAACGGTCCCAGCTTTTCAGTCGCCAGCTCGATGTGTGGTAAAAGCGGACCGGGACAATGGGGGCGCCTGACGATTGGCCGAGCTTCACCACCCCGGGTTGCAGGTGGTAGCGGGGGCCACGCGGGCCATCGGGTGTGACAAAGAGCTGTTCTCCGGCCTTGAGGGCTTTTTTTAAAGCGATCAAGGCGGCCACCCCCCGGCGGGAACTTGAGCCGCGCACGGTTTTCACTCCGAAACTGGCAACCACGGACTCGATGACCGCGCCGTCGCGACTGGCACTTGCAAGGGCGCTGGCGGGTGCGCTGCCACTGAACTTTTTTTTGGTTAATGGCGCGCTAAACAGGCAGTTGTGCCAGAAGATCCAGATCACGGGGACACCTGCCGGAGCCTTGGCCTTCTGGCCGTGTGGGTCATCGACCCGATAACGCAGAGTCAGCCCGACCAAGCGCATGAGGGCGGCTACCATTTTCCCGATGAACCACTGCTTTTTTGTCCCTCTTATTTCTGACCGGTCACTCATTCTCGTTGTTAGGAATACGGCTTAGAGGAAGCCTTGAGTGTGCAGGGTTTCGGCGAGGTACTGCTGCTTGGCGAGCAGTTCCTGATAGAAAACATGGCGTTCCTCATCAGGCTCACACGAGGTATCCGGGGATGGGGTCACCGCGTAACTAATGATTTCCTGGTAACTCAGGTCCTCACCACTATGGCGGAAAAATGATACCGCGGCCTGAAGTGCCGCCCCCAGGGCGGCCCCCTCGTCTGTCTTTAATTTCACCAGGGGCAAGCCAAAGACATCGGCTATCATTTGTCGCCATACCGCACTCTTCGATCCTCCTCCGGTGACCTTGACTGAGGTCGGCTCATAACCCAGTTCGCACAGGCGCAGCATACCATAGCCAAGACTCAGACTAACCCCCTCCATGGCGGCGCGCATGATGTTGGAGGGCTTGAAATTGGAAATATTCAGACCATGCAGCACACCACATCCCTCCGGCAGGCTCGGTGTCCTTTCCCCCAGCAGATAGGGCAGCATCATGACACCATCCGCCCCCATGGGAGCCGCAGCAACTTCTTGCTCCATACGTGCATAATCCCAGCCGTAATGCTTTCTAACAGCCTCGGTCACCACCGTCGCATTCATCGTGCAGACAAGCGGCAGCCATCGATCGGTCGAATCACAGAAGGCGGCCACTTCCCCCTGGGGATCGACCAAGGGGCTGTCATGCACCCCATAGACGGTTCCGCTGGTTCCCAGGGAAACCGTGACCTGGCCATTGTTGACGTTGCCGGTGCCGATGGCGCCCATCATATTGTCGCCCCCCCCGGCACTCACAAGGACCTGCCTACCCAAGCCCCAGGCATCGGCAAGTTCAGGCCGGATCGGTCCGAGGACATCCAGCGAGGATCCGATGGCCGGCAAGGCGTGATGCAAACCGGGGTCAATGAAGTCGATAATCTCCCTGCACCAGTGCCGGTTGCGCACATCAAACAAACCCGTGCCCGAGGCATCACCCGGCTCCATGCGTTTCAGGCCTGTTAGCCAGTAGTTGATAAAGTCGTGTGGCAGCAGGACCGTCTCGATGCGTTGAAAATTCTGCGGTTCATTCCGTTTCAACCAGAGAATCTTGGGTGCTGTGTAACCTGGCAGCATGGGGTTGCCTGCCAACTCGATCAAACCCGGAGCACCGCCAAAGGCGCGGGAGATTTCATCACACTGCTCGGTGGTCGAGGTATCGCACCAGAGTTTGGCCGGACGGATGATGCTGTTTTGAGAATCTAACACAACAAGTCCATGCTGCTGGCCGCTGACACCGATGGCGGCCACGCGGGAGGCGGCTTCGCCAAGTTGTTTCAAACAATCGCGGATCGTGTAATCCACCGCTTTGATCCAGAGCGCGGGGTCCTGCTCACGGTGCCCTTCGGGCAAGCCTTGGATCATCTCATAGGACTTCGAGGACTCGGCCACCACCGCAGCCCTTTCGAGGTCAAAGACCAGTGTCTTTGTGCCTTGGGTTCCTGTGTCAATTCCGAGTACGTACATGGGGGAGTTCGGTGATGGTCGCACCACGGGGGTGGCGCACAGCTATTCATTGCCACGACAACGCCTTTTGACAAGTCCCCGTGTCAAATTTCTCAGTCAAAACAACAAATTCCAGGGTGATTCCAGGGCAGAATGTCAGGACAACACTTTGAGGCATGTCATCAGGACCGCCATGATCAGCACCGCTCCGGCGATCGCCCCGACCACAACGTCCCTTTTCATTGCCTCTGGCCGATGCATCGATGCGGTGGCAGGGAAAACGACGGCCGCATACGCGATACCGGCCAATAGCCCTCCTGCATGGGCCGCGTTATCGATAAAACTCATACCCAGAAAACCGATGACGGCCATCATCACCACACCGGCTAACAAACGTCTCCTGGCAGGCTTGGGAACGAGACGTGCGTGCAGGATTTCAAACATCAACATGAAACCCAACAACCCCATCAGTCCACCCGAGGCACCCACGGCTATTTTATCAGGAATCCAGTAGAATGTTGCAAGCCCGCCGACCCAGGCGGAAGCGGCAAATACGATCAGTAGGTGTGGCCACCGGGCCAGCGTCTCGGTGCGCCTCCCGAGGTAGAGTATCCCCCCGGCATTCATCAGGAAATGGATCACGTTGCCATGGAGCATCGGTGCCGTCAGCATACGCCACCAGGCACCACCGTCGGTCTGCTCCGGGTGCTCGAGTGCCACCTGCTTGAGCAGGCCGGCCTGGATGACAGACGCCTCAAACTGAGCCTTCCCCCAATCGTAATACAGCTGCACCAGTCCGCAAACGAGCAAGCACCCTAACAGAAACCAGGTCACCGGTATCTTCTGGCGGTGCAGCCAGGTATCGAATCGGGCGTCAGGGATTTCATCGGCCAGGTCCGAGGGCTTGGTCCGCGCCAGATGACGTTTCACTTTCCAGCCTTCATACAAGGGCAAGAGGCCGAACATAAACAGCAGCATCGCCGCCAGTCCGGTGAGCTGGTGCGTGTACAAGGATTCGATTTTCCCACCGCCGTTGCGCCATGCCGCGTAAATCGTCCATAGCGTGATCGCACCAAACACCAGCCCCATCCTCTTGCCATCGCTGAGGTCCTGTTCGGCGTGTTTCGCCTTGCGGGTCCGCAGCGCCTTGTGCAGGGCCGGGACTTCCTCGGGGACTAACAAGCGGTCAGTGCCGGGTGTCCAGACCAGGTCGATCCCATCGCGCGACTTGCCTGCCTTCTCGACAAGCTGCTCGACATCCTTGGCTGTGTGGAGGACGCCCTTGAGGTCGAAATAGCCATAAGCATCATCCGAGGCCGGCTTTTCGGGGAAGGCATCAGGCCGCGCCCAAACGGGGACATCGGCGTCCGGGCTGGTTTTTTCCGGGCTGGTTTCTCCTTCCACGGGAAAATGATGACTGGTCACAGGGGTGCGTGGGTGTCCCACCCGCCCGCTTGTGAAAATGGATTACTGGTCACCCGTTGGTGCCGCAGGTGGTGTGGCAGGCGGCGTCACCGGAGTCTCAGGAGTCTCAGGAGTCGATGGCACTTCCTCGGGTGCGGGTGGGGTCGCCGGGGGCACAACGGGGGCCGGCGCAGGTGTTTCGGCATCGTCCTCCTCATCGGCCTTCGGCATGGTGACAGCAGGCACAGCAGGCTTCTCGCCTTCGAGATCCTCCGGAACCCCGGGTGCGGGTGTGGTTTCCTCGGCCTTGTCCGCCCCGTCAGCAGCAATCGTAGGATTGTCGCTCTGCTTTTTTCCAATCAGAATGGCAAGAACCAGGGTGATGATAAAAAACAGCGTTCCAAGGTAGACCGTGCCTTTTTGCAGCACATCGGTGGTGCGGGCACCAAAGGCCTGGTCGGTCAGACCGGCACCAAACGCGGCACCGAGACCTTCCTGTTTGGGGCGCTGCATCAACACAAGGAGCGCAAGCAAAAGACAGATGATCACGTGGATCACCAAGAGAAGATTGATGGAAATAGTAAGCCAGTCGGCAGCAATGATAGGAGTCATGGGCGCGGGAATATGGTGAAGTGATCGCACCTTGTAAAGGCGCGATTTGTGCGATTTTAGCCTTTTTTCAGCCTCGCTGCCGATTCCCACAGCGAGAGATCCACCCCACCAGCGTATTTTTTCTTGCTTCAATTTGCTATTTAGCTATGTAACTAACTATAAAACAATCGAATGAATCATCTTACTGCAATGTTCAAAGCACTGTCCGACCGGAACCGGCTTCGGATTGTGGTCGCCCTGCTCAAGCACGACGAGTTATGCGCCTGTCAGCTGACCGAGCTCATCGGGGTCACGGGAGCGACCGCCTCCCGCCACATGGGCATCCTGATTAACTCCGGGCTGGTGGCCAGTCGTAAGGACGGCCGCTGGGTGCATTACCGGATCCGACGGGAACGGGAGGAACTGGCGGTGTTGACCGACTGGATCGAAGCGCAACTGCGCGACGACGCGAGTGCGGGGACCGATGCGCAGAGGCTCGCTGACATCACCTTATGCGGGCCGGAGGATCTTTGCCGGCAGCGGCGCGAAAACTAACAATGGAAACGAACCATGAATGATCGAATTTGCCCGGCGGATGACCGGCACATGAGCAGTGTTTTTGAGAAGTATCTGACCGTCTGGGTCGGTCTCTGTATCGTCCTCGGGATTTTACTCGGGAAAATCGCACCCGGGCTGGCGAAGTCGCTCGATGGGATGAGCATCGAGGTCAACGGCGCACCAGTTGTATCCATCCCGATTGCGGTCTGCCTGTTTTTCATGATGTATCCGATCATGGTGAAAATTGATTTTGCCAGCGTGGTGAAAGCGGGCAAGAGCGGCAAGCCGGTATTACTGACCCTGTTGATCAACTGGTGTATCAAGCCGTTCACCATGTATGCCATCGCCATGCTGTTCCTCGGTTTCCTGCTCAAGGGCATGATCGGGACCGAGGCGATGGATCTGGTGAAAATGCCCTTCGGCCTCGACCTCCCCGTCGGCGCGGAGCATGGCGCGGGGACCGTGGTGCTGCAGGACGGCGTCAAAATGCTTCAGATTCCGCTGTGGCGAAGCTACTTTGCCGGCTGTATCCTGCTGGGAATCGCCCCCTGTACCGCCATGGTGCTGGTGTGGGGCTACCTGGCCCGGGGAAATGACGGCCTGACCCTGGTGATGGTCGCGATCAACTCCCTCACCATGCTGGTTCTCTACGGCGTGCTGGGCGGATTTCTGCTCGGTGTGGGGAAACTGCCGGTTCCATGGCAGGCGCTGCTGTTATCGGTCGCCATCTACGTGGCCTTGCCGCTGGTGGCCGGCTATTTTTCCCGAAAATGGATCATCGCACGCAAAGGCACGGTGTGGTTTCAGCAACGGTTTCTGCGCATCCTGACACCGGTTACCATCAGCGCGCTACTGCTGACCCTGGTGCTCCTGTTCAGCTTTAAAGGCGAAACCATCCTGGCCAACCCGTTGACCATCCTGTGGATCTCGATCCCACTTTTCCTGCAGACGGTGTTTATTTTCGGACTCGGCTACGGCGCGGCCAAACTGCTCAGGCTGAAATACGAACACGCCGCGCCGGCTGCCATGATCGGTGCCTCCAATCACTTTGAAGTCGCCATCGCCACTGCGGTCATGCTCTTCGGCCTGTCATCCGGCGCCGCCCTCGCCACCGTGGTCGGTGTGCTGATCGAGGTGCCGGTGATGCTGATGCTGGTCGGCTTCTGCAAGCGAACCCGGCACTGGTTCGGGACACAGCCTGGGACAAATGGCTGACATCCCCCAGGAAACGACCGGCTGACACAGCGGATATTCCGATGAGATGGCCTTGCCAGCTTGGCTGACTTAGCTGACCCGACGGATGATCTCGTTTTTATCGTTGCAGACGATTTTTTTCGGGAGAATCGGGTTTTTGGAAATGGCAAATGCCATGATGGTGATGCGCTCGCCCGCCTTGATGACGTGGGCGGCTCCCCCGTTCATGATGATTTTTCCGGTGCCGGGTTTCCCCGCCTGGGCGTAGGTTTCGAGTCGGCCACCTTTGCTTGCAGAGGTCACCAGGACCCGCTCGCCCTCCCAGAGGCCGGCGGCCTCCATCAAGTCAGAGGGGATTTCTATGCTACCTTCATACTCAACGTCAGCGACGGTGACACAGGCGCGATGGATTTTGGATTTGAGTAGCACGTGCTGCATGGGCGCAAACAAGCCGTGATTGATCCGGGAGTCAAGGCGTAAGGTACTGCGCATGGTGAATTGTTACTCGCGGTGCCTGATGTCACCGAGGCAGGGCAACCACCCGGTAAAAACGGTAGTCGGGCAAGTTTTCAGGATCGATGAACGACTGGATGCCGGTCTCGGTGGCGGTAAAGTCGGTGCCGGCAGGTATCCATCCCTCCAGGTCGGTGGATTTGTCGATCCGGTAACGGTGCCCGGCGGCGACCGGGAAACTCATCGTAAATGCGCCCTCCGTATTCAATCCGCAGTCCAGGATTCTGAAGACGCTCGCTGCGTTTGCCGGGTCACTGCCCGCCAACCACTCCGTGCCATCGTCCTGGCCATCGCCATCGTGATCGGCAATGATACGACCGGGATCAGGCGCGAAAACCAGCCAGTTTTCACCCTGCCCGAACGAGCCACCGAGATAATGCAGCGAGCCGCCGCCCCCGTCCGCCTCCACCGGCCATGCGTCGGTGTCGTCATACGTGAACTCCAGCAGAAGCCCGCCGTCGCGGTCCAGCAGAGTAAGCGTTTCCCCGCCGTTGCTCAGATTGGTGCCGTCGGCGAAACCACCCACCAGGCGGGCGGCGGCGGTGGCGCCGTAGCGGAACAGGAAGGCGGCGGGATTGCTGGCTAACAGCAGCGTCTGCCCGGGTGCCAGCTCGACCTGCTCCGGCGACAGCGAGCTATCGAAGTCAAACAGGATGCCCTGGGTGAACGTCGCGCCCCAGAGGTTGATGGTGCCGGTGCCGACATTGCGCAGTTCGATGAACTCAAAGTCGTCGGCATTGTCAAAACCGGCGGCGATTTCCGCGGCGGATGGATCTGACGGGTGGTACATCAACTCACTGACCACGAGGTTGGCCGTGGCGGCGGGAGTGGCGCCGACGATATAGGTTTCGACGGTCGGCGCGCTCCAGAGGGTGTGTTTATTGACGGCATCGGGGTGGTATAGCCGGGCGGTGACCCGGGTGCTGGCGGTCAGTGGCAGCGGACCGGACCATTCGCTGGCGGTGGCGGAAACGGCACCGGTTTCCGTCACCGGATCGGTGCCGTCGAGGGTGTAGTGAATGCGTGCCGATCCTGACAGGTCCGGGGAATCCAGGTTCAGCGGCGTGCTGGTGGCGACCGGGCCGGATGCGGGTGATGCCACGGGTTTGGCGAGCACCCAGGTGTCCATAAAGGCGAGTCGCTGGGCGAGCCAGGTTTTGTGACGGTTGATTTCGCTGCTGGAGGAGGAGCCGAAGATGACGGAGGCGGCATTGGAGCCATTCGTGGAAACACCCCGGGTGCTGCGGGACCAACGGTTGAAATTCCGGGCAATGGGCGTGTTGGCATTGGCGGTGCCGGAGTTGTCCGCTGTTGTCAGCTCCGCCGCCACGGTATCCATAAGCGGATAGATGCTGCTGGTGTCGAGCACGCCGGAGCTACGCCAGCGGTCGAAGCGGTCCACCCATTCCTGCATGTAGGCGGGGTCCTGGTGCAGGTAGTGGAACCAGCCCTCGGCGGTGTGGTCGTCGAGGGTGAAGAAATCGGTGTAATTCGCGGACGGGTCCACATCGCTGTTCCAGGTGTTGGGGTTTTCACCCGCGCTGCCGGCATCTGCGGGGAGTTGGGACAGATCGTTGTCCCACACCGAGGACATTTTCAGTTTCCCCCCGCGGTCTTTTTCGAAGTAGGTGCTGATGCGGATGCCGTCGAGGTTTTTGCCGAAGGCCATCAGCATGTGATGGTCGATAAACGACTTGCGGCCGATGTAATCCGTGTAATGCAGCCCGGTCCCGGGGTGGATGAATCCGGGGGAGGAAACCGCGGTGTCCACCTGCAGCACATAATCGGTGATGTAGGCCTTCTGGGCGGGGGTGATGTCATCGACCGACGGGGTTTTATAGACGAAGGCACCGCCACCGGTATAGGGCCAGTGCGGGATGCTGGTCTGGGTGCCGCCGAGCAACTCGGGGTGTTCGGTCTCGAGGTTTCCATACTTGTCATGGGCGATGATGTAGCCGCCGGTCAGGGCGTCGCCGGAGTTGTCCATGGCTGACATCTTGGTGATGTCCACGCGCTCGTCGCTGATTTTGATTTTTTCCCTGAGGACATAGACACCATAGTAATCCGCGCCGTCCACTCTACTTCCGCCGTTGTTGAGAAACACCTCCACCAACCGGGTGCGGGGTGCCCAGCGACCCATGGCGGCGTAGGTTTCGTAGGTAATGATGTTGCGGAGAAAATCCGGATCGGTCATGTAGGAGGCGTAGAGTGTCCAGTCGGATTCCTCAGGCATGCCGAGCAGCGGGTGTTTCTCATCCTGGTCCGCGGAATCCCAGAACTCGATGGTCCAGCTTTGCTTCGGAAAGGTGGAGGACCACTGACCGCGCAGTTTGATCGTGCCCCGGGTGCTGAGCGCGGGCGGACCTGTCAGGGTGGCCCGTTGACTGGTGGGATCGCGGTCGATGAGGGTAAGGCGGGACGGCACGCCGGTGCGGCCGGGCAGTGAGGTGGACGAGGTGTCGATCACCAGAATCGGCAGGGCGGAAGAGAAGGTGGACGGATTGACCCCATAGTCGGTGCCACTGCCCAGGCGGGTGTAGGTGGCATCCGCCAGCGGTCCGGCGGTATTGCCGGCAAAGGCGCGGGCGCGCAGGGTGGTGCTGGTGGCAATGGAAATCGCCGCCCCGGTGTAGGTGATGCCGTTTCCAAGTGTGGGTTCGGTACCATCGGTGGTGTAGCGGACGGTGTGCTGCGCGGACTGACCGGAAATAGTGATGTATTGACGGGAGCTGATGATGCCTGAGGGCAGCGAGAACAGCAGCGTGGCCGGAGGCGCGTCACCGGCCTCGCCATTGGCGCTGCCGGGTGTCGGGGTCATGTAGCCGGTGACGGCATTGCTGCCGGTGCCGTAGCTGAAGTCATCATACTGGCCGGGAAATTCCGGTGAATAGGCACCCAGGGACACGCCCTCCGGAGAGGTCAGACCGAGAAACTCCCCCCCTTTGCTGAGGGCGAAGTTGGTATGCAGCTCACTCCCGGAGCCATAGCCCGGACGCTTGACATCGTCTTTGTTGGAAGCAAACACAACCAGCCGCTGACCGTGGGCGAGGACACGGGGCGGGAAAATCCATTTGAACGGCTCGCTGGCCTTGTCCGAGAGTCCATAGCCGTCCAGATTGACCGCCGTGCCGGTGCCGTTGTAAATTTCAATCCAGTCCGAGTAGTCGCCGTCCTCGTCCTGCAGGGTAATGGTGTTAGAGGCACAGAACTCGCGGATGACGATACTGTCGGTGGTTTCAGCGACAGTGGCTCCGGGGGTGATGACGGCCTCCACCGCCACATTGCCGGCGCCGGTCAGCGGCAGGGTGACGATCTCCACGCGATCTCCAGCGGTCAGGGGAATGCCATACGCATCGCCACTAACATCGGGTGCCGTGCCCGATGGGGTGGGTGTACCAACGGCGGTTCCGGCGAAACCGGACAAGTTTCCCGAAAACACGGTCGAGCCGTTGGCCACGATGGATACCAGGGCATCACACCCCGCCACAGTATGCGAAGACCAGGTGGCGGAGAGATCGTAAACCCCGGTCTGAGGCACGGTGTAGCGGGACACCAGCGGGAATCCATGGTCGGCGCGCCAGGCGTGATAGAAGGCTCCGGCCGACCAGTCGGTGGCGGTGCCACCCCAGTCGAAGGATGCGGCAGCGGCGGGAGCCACGCCGGCGAAGGCGGGTTGTTCGGAGCCATCACACCAGCGGTCGCAGGGTGCGGTGGCATCGGCAGCAGCGGCCAGATCGAACAGTTCCAGACTGGCGGCCAGGGGCGAGGACTTGATGCCGTGGCTCCAGTTCTGGTTTGGATTGGCGGCGGTGGTAAACGATGTGGAAAGCAGCGAGCCGCTGGACTGATAGAAAATGATTTCCGAGACCCCCGGATTGGAACCGGCGCTGGCGGTGACCTGGTAGCGGATGTAGCGGGCGGCAACGGCGTCAAAGCTATCCGACATAGAAAAACCCGCATTGGTATAGCTGCGGGTGGCGATTTGTGTTGCAAAGGTGGGGTCATTGCTGAAGGTCAGGGTGAAGCCACCGACCCGCTGGGAGGTGTCGAGTTGATCGAAGAAATCGAAGCCGGTGACGGGTTTGGTTTGGCCCAGGTCGAAATCGACGTAGGTGCCGGTGCCCGCGCCATTGCTGGAGTATCCGACGGATGGCGACACCTCGTTGTAGGGAGCATCGGGCGCCGTGAAGCCGGCCAGGCCGTTGGCGGCATGGGTCAGGGCGTGGTAAACATCCAAGGCGGGGGAGCCGGCGATGGCGGCGACTCCGGAGACGGGCGAGGCACCCGTGGGCGTGCCGAGGAAACGCATTTCCATCGCACCGCAGCTCTGGCTGCTGCCACTGGCGGCAGTGACCTCCCAGCGGACATACCGCGCCGTGACCGGTGCAAAACGGTTGATATACCCCTGGCCCAACTGCCCGGTATTTGCCGCGTTGAAATTGACAACCGTATCCGTGGCGGCGGAAAACCCGGCACTGCCATCGGTATCAAAAATCAGGCGCGAGCCGGTGACCACACTGCTGCTGCTGTTGCGGGTCACATTGAGAAAACCGTCGATGACCACCTCCGCACCAAAATCGAACTCGATGAAGGTGTCGGTGCCGGCGTGATCGGTGCGGTATTCCGTGGAGTCTGAGATGCTGTCAAAAATACCGTTTACAGCATGGTCCAAGGACGAGGGCGCAGTGGCCGCGGTAATGGTGGGATCGGGCAATACGGCACCATCCAGCGAACCCAGCACTAACAGGGCTGGAAAGAGGGTGAAAACAACAGCGGGGCGGATCATCGGTCGCGGTCAGAAGGTTTGTTTACAAGGTTTGGGGTAATTGCCCGGGCTGTCATGCTGCGGCAGCAAGACAAAACGGGGGCACCGGTTCGCTCGGACCGGCACCCCCTGGTGTGCACTTAATCAACCAACAACTCCAGAAAGAACGTCAGCCATTGCGGCGGCGGCGCAGGGCAAAGCCCAGGGCACCGAGACCAAGCAGCATCGTTGTTGATGGCTCTGGGACAGGCGCGCCATAGAGCCAGAGGTCCTTGGCACCAGCTCCCCATATGGTTTGTTGTACGTCATTTTCGTCAAGTTGGGAGAACTCAAAGATGACATAACGCCCCGTCGCACTTTGGTCAAAATCATACTGAATCAAGACACCATCTGTATTGGTTGCACCCACAGGAGTCACTTTGAGCAGGTCATGATTAGTCAGCACTTGGGTTCCGGCAGGGTCAGCATGATTGTGATCCCAACCGCCTGGATTTCCCGGATCAGTATTACTTACCCATACATTGGCCATATTCCAGACATCGTAATACTGGCCGTTATATGTGCTACCATCTCCCTTACGCTGCGCGTAGAGCATGCCTTGGAAATTGAATTCGCTTCCCATATCAAAAACAATCCAACCCGAGGTGATGAGATCTCCAGCGGCACCACCGTTTTTGACCCATGCAGTGCCATCATGCGCAGTACCTATGTCGGCAGCTACCGGTTTTGTGCCGTCGATGAGACTGGTGCCCAGATAGCTTCCAGCTGTTGGATTATTAGATCCATCAGGGTTATTATGGTTGTTATTCCATCCGATGGTTCCTGGCGCATCGAGTATCATATCATCCGTTACCGTAATAGCAGCGGAGGCCATTCCCAATGCACAAAGCTGCACCGCAAGGATGGGCTTGAGATAATTCATTTTGTTCATTTTGTTCATTTTGTTCATTTTGTTCATTTTGTTCATTTTGTTTTTTGTTAGTTCGGGTAGCATGCATGCACCCGGAAAGTTGTAATAGGGGCATGAACTCAGCCATTGCGGCGGCGGCGCAGGGCAAAGCCCAGGGCACCGAGACCAAGCAGCAGGGCCGAACTGGGCTCGGGGACAAGCACTGTCAGGTTATCATAAGCATTCCCGCCCTGGTTGCCATCGATCACAAAACCGGTGATCTGGGTGGTGGGCTCGATCAGATCGATCCCCGTCATGGTGATGTATGCGCTGCCCGGATTGTTGTAGTCGAATGTGCCCGCAGCCACCTGCCAGAACTCAAGGGACTCCGTGCCACCAAGCGTGCGGTCCACGGTGATCCTGCCCACCAGGGTGTATGCAGTGTTGGCGGTCCATCCATTAGTGGTGATCACCTCACAGGCTCCGTCGACAGCGCCTCCACCCGTCAGATCCGGAGCATTGCCGTTCCATGGTCCGATCCGGGTCTGGAGACCGCCGAGACGCTGACCGATGGTAAAGGTGCTGTCCATCAGCGCGCCATTGTCCGTCATGAGACCGAAGCGGTTGGTGCCGCTGTTGTGATTGGTTCCCATGTCCATGCTGAACCAGACCTCGGAGCTGGCGTTGAGAACGGCCTGGGTGGCGGCATCGAAGGTTCCCACCATCTGAGATCCACCTGTTGTCGCAACCACCGTGTTCGCCGCATTATAAGGGTCCGCTGTGACAACGGTATTTCCATTACCTGCCCAGGCACCTGCGAATGGCGCGCCTGATGACTGGCCGTTGAGTGCGGTGTCGCCGGCAGTCAGGTTTTCGAAGTCCGTGCTTCCGACTATGGTGACCGCTCCTGACAAGCCGGCAGTCACAAGAAAGACCGCTATGGTTGTGTACTTTGATTTCATTGTTGTGTTTTATTTTACGTGTTTTGTTTTTTGTTAGATCGGGTCGTAGGCACGCCCGGAGAAGTGAAAAAGTGGTTATTGCGCTGTCTGGTGATGGATTGGGGAAGCGTCCCCGGCGGAACGATTTTCCGTATGCGTAGTCACGTCTCTACTCAATCCACCTTTTGATGTCAATCAGATTTCTTAAAAAGCGGTTTTTTTATTCCATCCCCTGGGCTGGAAGGAACCCAAGCGGCGTCCCGGGCCAGGTCGACCGACGGCCAACGGTCAGGATCACATTTTTCAAAACATACGGATTGCAATTGTCGGTTTTCCACCTAGCGTCCCGCGCCATGCTGAAAGCAGGAATCGTAGGCCTCCCCAACGTCGGAAAATCGACACTCTTCAACGCAGTCACCCGCACCCGCAATGCGGAGGCTGCCAACTACCCGTTTTGTACCATCGACCCGAACATCGGTGTCGTCACCGTGCCCGACGACCGGCTCGGCGTGCTGGCCGAGATCAGCAAAACCCAGAAAATCATCCCGGCGGCAATTGAATTCGTTGATATCGCCGGTCTGGTCGAAGGAGCTTCTGAAGGTGCCGGCCTTGGGAACAAGTTTCTCGCCAACATCCGTGAAGTCGATGCCATCGTGCAGGTGGTGCGCTGTTTTGACAACGACGACATCATCCACGAGCTGGGCAGCGTCGATCCCATCCGCGATATCGAGATCATCAACTCGGAGCTGATCCTCGCCGATATGGCCGCCTTGGAAAAACGCAAGGTCTCCCGTGCGAAAAAAGCCAAGAGTGGCGACAAGGAGTCGAAAAAAGAAGTGGAGCTCATCGACAAACTGCTGCCCCACCTCGACGCCGGCAAACCAGCCCTGACCCTGGAGCTCACCAAGGATGAACAACTTACCTTGCGCGACTTTTTCCTGCTTTCCTCCAAACGCACCATCTTTGCCTGCAACGTGGCCGAAGACGAGCTTGCCGATGCCCAGAAAGCGCCGGACAGCCATGCCATGGTGGCCAAGGTCCGGGAATATGCCGCCGCATCCCACGATGCCGAAGCGGTGGTCATCTCCGCCCGTATTGAGGAGGAGCTCGTTGAACTCGATCCCGCGGAAGCCACCGAGTTCCTTGCCGACATGGGGATCACCGATTCGGGTGTCTCCACCCTGATCCGTGCCGTTTACCATCTGCTTGGCCTCCGTACCTATATCACCAGCGGGGAAAAGGAAACCCGCGCCTGGACGATCCGCCACGGCGACAAGGCACCGGCCGCAGCCGGTGTCATCCACGGGGACTTCGAGCGGGGCTTCATCGCTGCCGAGGTGGTGGCCTTCGAGGATCTCGTGGCGGCCGGCTCCAAAGCAGCCGCCCGCGAAGCTGGAAAACTCCGCATCGAGGGCAAGGAATATGTGGTCAAGGACGGCGACGTGATCGAGTTCCGCTTCAATGTCTGACCAACAAGCGGTCGCCCGTCGCCCCCCCTGCCCTGCGAACCTTCCCGTTCATTCATAGGCAGCTCCCACCCCCTCCATTCAACCTTTCCCAAGCCGTGGTGTCCTCGTGACAGCACGGCTTTTTTGCGCCCCTCATCTATTGGAACCTTGTACATCACGCTTGCCGTTCTATCAGGCAAGTTTGACTTCCAGGTACTTTATTAAATCAATATTAATCATTTTTATCGAAATCCTTGCTTCGAAGTTCAATTAAAAATGAACTAAATCTGACTTCCAGGATGGTGCCATTTGTTGCCTGTCGCCGCTTTCAGAGCGCCTACAAGCCAGCCTGTATTCCCATAGTTGAGGCCATGAATGCGATCTATTTCGGAGTGATTAATTGATAATAATTATGTATTATTTATAAAATCGTCCGAAAAAACCATTCATAAAGTTGTTTTTGTATAAAAAATATCTTGTTGGCGGGGTATTTCATTTTACGATCCCATCTGCTGACCGAGATAGCCAATCCCCTCCGGCTATCAAGGAAAGCTACCCACCCTTACATACCCCATGAATAAAAATACCCTGACCCTTGCCCTCGTGGCAGCCTCGATCGCGGTGACCTGTGCGCAGCTAGTTGCCGGAATCCGCATCGAGGCCGTAGGGGTGGCCAGCAGCCAGCTGGACCACTGCCCTGCGCAAAAAACCCTGCCAGTCCAAAACTACTTTCAATATAGAGTGTTTGGACACTTCAGCCTCCTCACCCTCGGAGATGCTCCCGTTGCCCCGCAGCCAGAGGCTCCTCTCTTGACCCGCCTTCCCGGCCCATCCGGGGACGACCGACACGGGTCCGGAGCCACCGGCAAAATGATAGCCTGGAACCGTCTCTTCTTAACGGCCGGAGACAGCGTCAAGCCATTGGATATTTTCAAATCCTCCCCCCGCAGCCGGTCGACCACCGGCACCGTGCAGTCACACTGTAGTTCCGCCCAAACCTCGGACTGGTCGAAGTCAGCGAGCCCCCCAATGGTCCGCATCGAAGGCAACACCCGCAACCCGGACGGTGCCGTCGTCCTCTGTGTCGACTTCATCCCCGCGCCGCCTGTGCCCCAAGGCCAGATCCTGCTCAGCCGCACCCATTTGCGGAATGGTGAGAAAATCCCAGTGGCGTGGAAAATCCACCGTTAAACCCGCTTTTCCCACAAACCTCGCACCGATACACCCATGCCCCCTTTCAAAACCATCCTCATCCGAGCCCTTATCCTGGCGATCATACTGACTGCCCCACTCCTTTTTGCGGAAAACGGCACCGGGATCGGGCAGCTTCCGGAGAACCTGCAGCCCCCCTCCGCGGAACGCACCAGCATGACCCGGCTGAATCAACAAAAGGCCGCTACCCAGCAGGGTTTCAGGCACGCCCAAATGTCGGATCACGCTCCCGCCGGAGCTGTCCGCAGCTATGATATTTACCGACATTCCACCATCCTGCAGCATGGCAACAACCATACACTGCTACCCGACAACGCCCTCATTCACATACCCGACTCGCTGCAACACAAAGTTGTCACCACCCCCAGGGGAACCTTCATCCCCTGGCCCCGGTTTTACCTGGCAAACAGGTCCTGGATCTTCACCCATGAAATCAACCTCAAACAAGCCGAAGGCACCAGCCCGCTGAAAGAAGACGTGCTCAAGCAGTTTGTCAGGATCAACCGCATTGTCGTCGCCCTGCACCAGAACAATCCGATCTCCATCCTGCGCCCCGGCACGCCCGCCAAAGTCTCCGGGAAACGTCCTTGACCTCCACCCCCCGCCCACCCCGATGCCCTTACTCCATTCAAGCCACGCCGCGACGCTGCTCGCCATCGCAGTGATGTCCGCCACGCCCCTGTCCGCTGGTGAGTTTATCCGCCAAACACAAGTCGAGACAGGCCTCACCTGGGACTTCCATGTTTCCGCCGCCAAGGGTACGGCATGGTCGCCTATCGCCGTCGCGGACGGAGGCTCCAGCCTCAAGTTGTTCGCCCGGGGCACAGGACCTGACACCAGGCTCTACCAGCTGGACGAAACCACACTGGGCAGCGGTTTTCCATCGGCTCAAATCACCATCCGCTCGGAAGACCCCCATTTTCCCCACCGGACCAGAGCCGACAGGCCTTTCACGGTCTCACTCGCAGTGAAGGATAGCCACGGCTCGGGTAAAAAAGTAAGCCTTCACCGCAAGGGAACGTTATTCCATCCCGCCCGGCATGCCCCGGAACCCAACAGCCCGGACCAATCTTTCGGCTGGTGGACCTTTGAAAGACAGGGAGAGCACAACAGCGTTTTCTACCCGGCCATCCCCTCAGCCGACCCTACCCAGGCGGAAGGACTCGAGACGTTTACGGCATACACCGCCCCAGGCGAGGAGAGCCCGGGTTGCCTGCCCCTGAAATCAGCCAGGATCCAAATCTGGCCGGTCGCCACCGCCACCATCCGGGGGCTCCAATCCGGCGCCACGCTTTCCGCCGCCAGCCTGAAAAAACCGGTCAGCATCCTCTGCCAGGACCTCTATCCCGACAGCGTGACTTACGTGCAGATCTACCACGGCGATGCCAAGCTAGGCACCCGGGGCACCGTTTTACCCCAATCCGTGGTCCGTTTCGATACCACGGTCCCCCAGGATCAACAGATCCCGCTCGGTGAATGGCGCGACACCCTGCCCGACGGGAAATACACCATCGAAGTCCTGACCATCACCCCGTTTAACCAAGGCCAGCCGGAACGTCTCGCCCACAGCACCTTTGTGCTCGACCGGGGGATGCATGCCCCCAGCATGGTCAACAGGACCCGCTAACACGAACCAACCGGCACCCGCACCTGCTTTTGATGCAATCCACCCCTACATCCCCCCGTTCGGGAGCATCACAAAAACCCTCCCTCCTCACCCCGGGGAGGGTTTTTTGGGTTTGTTTTTGGATTTTCACGACCCAGGAGCCGACCACGGAGGCCTACGGTCCATTATTTTAAAATAACCCCCTTGGTTTAGGGCGAAATTCAAAACCAGGCGACTTGATTCCTCTAAAATAAAGCTTGTATTCCCCCGAATATTTGGCACACTTGAGTATCAGAGAAAGCTGAGATCAAGACTCATCCATCTATCAGGCTACACAAACGATAGTGAAATGACCGGGATCTTGGCGTTCTTGAGAGGCTCCAGTCCTTGTCCAGTTCCTGTAACCACTGGGATCGAAGCCGTCTAACACCCTTACAAACCACCAACCATGCGACTTGCGAGCCAACTTCCGGCCATCGTTTTGTGCCTGCTATCCAGCAGTGTGCAGGCTCGCTTTGTCCCCCTGGAGGATGAGTTTGGCATCGATTCCCGGGCCGACGTCCTGCATGCGGGATACCTTGAACACCGCCGCGACGCGATCCCTGACATCATCAGCCCCTTCCAGGTCCCCCCCAAGGCACGTATCGTCCAGGAGGACCCCGAGCCGTGGGCCGACACCCGCCACCGCTGGCGCCGCGGGATCACAGCGACGGTTTTCTGGATCGGGGAAAAGTCCAGCGAACGCAACCCGACTGCCAACCACGCCAGCTCGTGGGACCCCAACTGGCAGCTCAACTACGGTGGTGTGGATGCACCGGAAAACCGGCTCGGTTTCCGTCCGGCGGCGTTCACTCCCCGCCTGAATCCGTTTTACATCGCCCTGCCCTACAATGACATCGCTCCAGGCGGCGGGCATCATCCCGAGGCCGCCAAGGTCATTCCCTGGTACTGGAAATCCTACAAGGGCTCCTGGAGCTCCGTCTGCAAAGGCCGCTGGATCGCCATCCACTACCGGGGGAAAGTCTGCTACGCCCAGTGGGAAGACTGCGGCCCCTTTAACACAGACGACTGGCAATACGTTTTCAAGGGCCAACAACCCAAACCCAACCCCAATGGCAACGCCGGCATCGATATCAGCCCGGCAGCGCGCGATTTTCTGGGCATCCGCAGCGGCTACCGCGTCTCATGGAAATTCGCGGAGGAAGGCGAAGTCCCCGACGGCCCATGGACACAATGGCAACTCAATAACTAACTACAACCCCATCCACACAACTATTTTCCAGCAGGAATGATATTCTGATTGCGATACAACAGCGAAAACCTAACCGAATGCTTTTTCCTCAGGGTGTCTTCCACCTCCGTTAAACCTAATAACAACATCAAACCCTTAACCGGCTCTACATGATAAGACACTGATCGCCTCACATATCCATCCTGCTTTTTCTCCTGCTTATTATTTGGGGAAAAAGGACCATGCTTAGCAGTCATCAAATCCTTCAACTTCTCAAAATCAGCTTTCACCTTAACAGGCTTCATCCCTGGTGCACCATAATGAACCGTAACCTCAAACAACTTTCCCCAATGATATCTGGTCTCCAGAGCATACGCCTGATGCCCGGGAAGAGATCCATTTGGCGAGGAAATACGTACGATGTAAAGCTCGGGCTTCGCCCCCTTCATCTCGATAGTGACATCCAGCTTCTTCGCCTCCGCCCAATCCATCACCTTGTCCGGTGTATCACCCCACTGAAGACCAAATGGCGGCGACAGGATCGCCTGAGCATGGGTAGGAACCGACAGAACCCACGTTGCAGCCAAGCACAGGAGCAGGATATTGTGTCTGAAGCTTCGGAGTATCACGGATGTAAGGTTAACTTAAATAATTCACATGGCAAGGTCGGATCCCCCCGCCTCTCCTCCGTACAACGCAAGCTGCGACGCGGGAGCATGATAGTCGAAATGACTGTTGCAATGTCAATTCTCGCTACCATTGGACTGGTTGTCTTGAAGAGCAGCATTGACCTGATGGCACCGCGCCAGTGGATCATCTACCAGAATGTTTCCGATTCCTACATCAGCTACGAACAAGCCTATGCGGAGCGTATCAGTTTCGAGGAACTCGTGGACAACGACTCGCCCTGGCCTGTTTACCCATCAAGAAAAACCACTGAGGTTGAAATCGGCAAATTCCCAGGCGGCACACCGATCATGGCGACAATCATCCGAACCCGTATCGCCGACGACAATAATCTACCGGCAGCAGGCGGCACAGGCACTACGATCACAAACCCATCGGAAACCGAAACTTGGCAAATTCAAAGTCACCTAACATATACAATTGGTGACGACGAATACGTCAAATCCAGAACCGTGGTTAGAAGTCAATGAAAACCGACCTACACAACAAACCAAATTCAGGCTTCACGCTCATCGAAATGACCGTGACCATTGTGGTTGGTTTGATGGTTGCCACTATGGCTCTGACGATGTTCAACCAGCAACTGGCTTCCTATAAAATACTCAAGGCCCAGAACTTCCTGATCAGCGAGGCACCACAGATCAACAACACCCTGAACCGCATCGTAACCAGAGCCAACTTTTTCAGAATGTATGAATCCTTGGCTGATGCTACAGCTGGCAACAACTCTGTGATTGAAAACGGCAAAGTGCTTGCCCTCAAGTTTGAAGACGCAGGTGACCAGAGCGGAAGTAGCTTTGGGGTCATTGCATTTAACAGCTCAACGAACCATCTTAATTACTACCATGTTAGCAGCATGGCTGGTCTAGCCGTCGCCTCACCGCAGTGGAGTATTTCCACACAACTAACAGATGCCGTTTTCTACGTAGAAAACGGCGTGCTTCGCATTAAGCTAACCGGGCCTAATGCTGAGGAAATCATCTATTCAACCACTACACAGCGATGAAAATCAATCATACTCTCACCTCAAAAAGCAAACTCCACGCAGGATTCTCATCCATCCTTGTGGTCATTTCCGTAGGCATGGGCTTACTCATTATTCTGGTCTCGATGTATGAAAACACCGTGGAGTCTCAAGCAGTTGAGAAAAAAATCCTGCAAAAAAACGACTACCAGCAACGTGAGGATGCATTTTTACGGGCATTGACAACCATCATCCCGAACAAAGCCATGATTTGCATGCAGGATGACTCCATGACCATCCGCGATGAACTAAGCTGGGAAGCCATCATGGAAGAAGCTCTTTCTATTTCGAATTCCCACAGCGCGGTCGACCCTGATGTTGCACAGAGCCTTGGCCTGGACACGCTCCGGAATGCCAACGTGACCAATACCCAAGTCGACGCAAGTAAAGTCGTTACACCACTTGCGAAAGCCGCTTACCAGGGACCGGAAAGCGATGAAGTCACGGGCCACTGGGAGGACATCACCGTCCGCGAGTGGGTCGACGGCTACACCATCCCCGGCGAATGGGTGGATGGTTACACCAAACCACGCGAATGGGTGGACGGCTACTACATCTCTTTCTGGTGGTATGGTCGTGAATTCCGCTACTGGGTGGAAGGATACTGGAAAGAAGGCGAGACCGTAGAGGGATATTGGACAGAGCCAACCTATGTGGAAGGATACTGGGTGGAAAAAACAGAACGTCAGTGGGTCGAGGATAACGTAATCGCGAACCCGGATCCAGGTGTGACTGGCAACCTTGTAACCAGCGGTACCAACCAGGCTGCCAGCTCTTCTTATCCGCCCCCACTTGAGTGCACATCGGAAGACTACGTCATCGACTCCCACTACCCCATGGTTTCCTACACCAAGCAGTATGGCAAGACAGCCACGGGATGGGTAGCGGACAATGTCGACGAATACCCATTATACAACAGGGTTTTAGCACCGAACGTCCATTTCAACTACCAGAACAACAATCGCCTGATCGCCAAGCACAACTGGTGGGCATTCGAGCTGGGACATTCGCGCAACGACAAGGACAAAACCAAACTGACCTTGCGCACTAAAAAATACCTGATCTCGCTCTATGAAGTGCCTTCCCAACTGGCAATCAACGCATCATCCTACACGGCCCTGGGTAAACATGCCGATGGGACAGCTTGGGCAAACATCCAGACTGAGGGCGGTATATTCGCTGAGAAAATCAAGACCCAAGGCTCGTTTTCCGCCGACTACCTTTCCAGCCGTAAAGGTGTCAGCCTTTCAAATCGATCCAACATCGGCGGCACCACGGGCTCGGGTGCAGGCAACAATCCCTTTGCTAGCCATGCGCGGGAAATTGCAGAATCAAAAGGGCAGGTTTTCCCGATTTCCTCTGCTTCGGATGGTGGCCGCGTTGCTTTCATCCCCATCAATCGCGGTCTCGATTTTTATGACCGTTATGCGGGAACCGGAAGCTCGTGGGAGGGAACCAACTCGGTATCGCCTACCTCATGGGATTATTACAGCATCGGCGCCAAACAGTGCACCATGCGCATGGATGTCATTGATGTCGCTTCCAGCACGAACCAAACCCCGACCGCCATCAGGTTTAGCTACAGCGCCAACGGCACCATGACCAGCGAGGAGTTTATCCAAGGTGACTCTTGGCCAGATCCCGCCACCGCAGATGGTGAGGCATTCCCATTTCATATCAAAACAACCTCCAGCGGCCGACCAGCTATCGCATTCTATTCAGATCGACTAAAAGATTACCTGGCAAGCAAGGGCGCAGATCAATACACAACTAACAATTGTATCTCTATCAACGTTGACTATCCTGGTAATGCATCGATAAGAAAACCTTCTTTTCCAAGCGAAGCAGATGACATTGCAGTCATCCTCACAGAAGCTGAAGACTTCACGGCATATACCAAAGGCTTTTCCATTGTTACCAACCTGAGACTCATCATCGCGGACGATACCAATATCACATCCACTACACCGCCCTCAGGTGTCACTGTTCCTTCAGGAGAAGAATATTACCCCCCTCTATCTATGTTCGCCCCGGAAAAACGTTACGGTGACTCCGGAACAGCCGTTCCTGTCACCATCGAAGGGCAAATCGGATCCATGGCCAAAGGCAACAGCTCACCCACTCGCATCGCCGACCTCAAATCAGGTCCGGATGATGAAGTTATCCCTGAAAATATCAGAGCCGACCTTCACCCCATTGTAAATCCAGCAGCCCTCCCCCCCATTACCATGATGAACTGGATGGTGGTCGTCAGGGAGATTCACCCCAAGTTCTCTCCTGCTGAGGATGGTGTCGGCACTTCTATGACCCAATAATACATTATATTTTTCTTTAACTTTTCATTATTTTTTATATTATTATATCATCAAAACTACCTAATTAGACTTTCTCCCTCCAGAGATTACCAGCAACACCCTAACAACAAACAACATGAAAACGATAACAAGCATGACAGCATGCGGCCTGCTTCTTGCCGGATACGCAGGAGGCGAAGACCCATTGGTTCCCGTGGGAACACTCAACGTTAACCAGAACACCGTCCGAGAGGGCGTATCTCCACAACTATCCTGGGAAATTGATTACCCATCGGCAGTGACTACCGTGATCGATATCGAACCCGACGACGACATCGTCACAAAATGCAAATTACGCGTTCAGGTCTATGTCATCGGCGTTGGTATTACCGACCAGTCTGGTCGCGAGTACCCGGCCAAATCCTATATTCACTACTCCTCTAGCGGCTGGCAGCATATCTACACCGGTGTAGGAAGTGACGTAAATCCGACCAGGATCTATGACGATAGAATTGTCAATGCAGGTGAGAGAATTCGCTTCTGCGCCAAACTGAACCAGAGCGGCTACGACTATTATTACAATCCCTCGGACAATATCGAGGTACTTATGGATGGAGATTCGCCTCCTAACAATGCCGCCGGATATCAGCATCAGACATCGGCCTCCGAGTACATGCGCCCGTACATCAAAAACGGCAAGCTTGCCCTCGGCCCACTAGACATCATCTATGCGGCAGAACTTACCCACAGTGATCCAAACCATTATGGTTTCGACTTGCAGGACACCATCATCCTAGTCCGATTCACCAAGGTTAATAACTAACAAGCAAAACGCGAATCTCTATCACCACAACCCACCGTGAAAACAATCACCACACTCGCCATTGTCGCTCTTGCCCTTCCTTGCTTAGGCGAGGAAGACAAGAGTGCCCCAAAACCAGTAGCAGCCACACGACCACCTTCACACAAGGAATTGGCCAAAACCCGGAAGGAGCAGGAAATCGAGCGATACGGTGAAGAGCGTAAGCCCATCAAGCCACTGGTGAATATCAGAAAACGTGATCTCTTTGCCATTTCCACCCTGTTTTCATACCGAGGCTACTGGGGTATGGTGCCAAAGAATGCGGTCATCTATGTCCCCCCTCATTTGAAGGATAAGATTGTACAAAAACCTAAAGGCAAGTTACTACACTGGCCCCTCTTTCTACAGAAAAACGGCGGGTGGATCCACACTCATGAGGTGTCCATGGCCCAAGCCAAGGGAAAAGAGAAAGTCGACCAAAAGGCAATCGAAGCCTATAAAGGTCTTAATAAAATCGTGGTCGCCACCTACCATCGCCAACCGATCACCGTCAAAGCTGAGGCCCTTCTCCCCCCAGAGGATCCGAACAAAGCAACAGTAGATCCGAAAAACGGAAATAAGAAACCGAATAAACTCGGCCCCCAGTAAACCCACATCACTGAACCAGCCATGAAAAAATCATTTATCACCCTTACCTGTACGTTGTGTGCATTTGGTCTGACACAAGCCGACGATCGATATACCAACGAAATCAGGGTAGAACACGAGGACGGCACTCAATACACATTGATCGTCGACCCTGAAGGCACCCGCATCGACACACGAGGTGTGTTGGGAAGTGTGCGCTACAGCCTCTACACCATCAAAAACGAGGACAACACCCCCTACTTCCTCGATGAGAAAACGGTCTCAAGTTACCATCCACAATCAACGATTAAGATCACCAGCGGCGATCCCTACGAAGCAATTCCCCGCACCCGGGTCGACAAGCCTTTCACAGTAGAATACGTAGTCACCGGTTTGGTTACTGATGATGATGACGTTCAGGATGCTGCCAAATCGGTTGTCTTCGATCACCGCCACACTGTCTATGACGCGGGAGGCACCGAGGTACCGGAGAACGCAACCTGGGAAGTCCATGACCATGACGCCGTGACGGCAAACGGTACACATCGGATCGCAAATATTTACACTCAGATTCAGTCGACCAACCTCCCTGATGCACGAGGAGAGGAAATATTTTCCATCTATTCGAACCCCGACTGGGGTATAGCTCCCGACGCCAGTTTGTTAGCCACCAAACGTGTGCAGATCTGGCCGATCGCCAAAGGATCCATTTCCGGTATCGATCCTACTATTGAATACGCTAAAATACCAAATGTCACTGTGGATCTGACTGACCTTTACCCCTCCAGCACGACTTACTTGAGGGTCTACAAGGGTGCACCCAACGCTAACCCAGCTGAGGTGCTCAACATAAACACCAGCTACGTCAGTATCAATGATGCCATCCCTGTTGACCGTAATTATGTGTTGGAGGAGCTCGATTCCAAAGTCCCTGAAGACGGCACCTACACCGTTGAACTCATCCATGAGACTCCATGGGGCGCAGACTTGCTCGATCAGACTTACCCTCTAAAAATAAAACGCAGTATCAAAATTAACGGAAACGTAAATTCCTCGGAATAGACCTCTGCCCGCAAATCGTTCTCATAAAAAGCCCCGCTGCCATCAGGCAACGGGGCTTTTGTTTGATTGGCTGCCACGCCAACAATCGCATCGACTATGGTTTGGGTGGCAAGATACCAGCATCACCAAGTTGCTGTGTACCTGATTCAAGTGGCTTGGGCCGCACGATGTCGGTACGCAATGGCTTGAAGGAATCGCTATGGGAGTCGACTCGGAAGGTCAACTCATCAAGGTCACGGTTACTTTCTGAAATCTGCCTGCGGATGGTTTTCTGCTCATTGCGGATCGCGGCGAGAATTTCGAGCAGGGCGTCGTCGCGAGAGTTGCCCGTTTCCATCACCAAAGGGATGATCGGACGTTGTCGGGGCGCGATGTCAGAAGCAGCCAGCGTCACCGGTTGGTTCGGCTCGGGCGTGGGCACAACCTCGTAGACGGGTGTTTCAGCAGGTGTGGTTCTTGTAGGCAGCCCCTGCTCCACGAGAGTGTTCACCTGGTGGCGGTGTGTTGCTGTGATACCAATCATGACGCCCAGCGCCAGAGTGGTGGTTGATAGGGTGATTGCGTTCATGGGTTTATTGCTGAGGTAAGGATGATAGTAATTGTTGTAAACGGCTGATGGCCTCGGCCGCCTGCTTTTCGTGGTCCTCTAATTCCGCAGTCGATGTTTGCAGCATCGTTCCGACAGTGTCTTTCTGCGCGTATTGCAGGGCGGGATCATATCCTGGCTCCGCAATACGGATGGCATTGAGTCCATCGCTATGAGGAACCAGAACAAATGGTGTGATTGAAAGGTCGACGGTGTTGCCGCTTCCGAGTGTAATCGTCGTCTTGTAAGGTTTGAGTCCAGTCGGTGCCGGTGCAAATTTCCAACCGGCAGGTGCTGGCGTTATCGGTTTGGCTGGCCACGGGGAATAGACCTTCACCGCACCCGGCTGGTTTAGGGCACCGGATTTCCCGGTAGATTTCTCGATATGGATCTGGATCCCCTCATCAGCTGTCTTGTGAGTAGTTCCAGATTTGGCTGCGGGACTTTCAACACCTGCAGGCTTGTCTGAGGGCTCGGTTTTTTTCTCAACACCACCAGCCTCACTGGGCTGTGAGCCCTTCGTGATTGCTGCACCATTTTTCGACACGGTTGTTTTTGATGCCGCGCCGTCGGTGAGGTCGACCAATACCGTGTTATCGTCTTGTGTTGCCGCTGATCTTGGAACTGTCTGGGCCAAAATGTTAGAACATAAAAGAGGCCCGAACAATGCAATGGCTACCAAGTAACTTGTTCTGGATATTCGTGAAATTTTCATGGGAACTATTTAGTTTTCAACTTTGATCACCGATGAGCTGTCGGGCAAGGAACCCGATTGGCTGCCCTGACCGTGATTGTATGGTAACGAGGGACTGTCGGCCCGGAGCGCAGGTGCTGGCACCGTGTTTTCCAACAGCCTGTTCCAGTCCTTCAAGATCGCCTGCCCCTCTTTGCGCAGGTTGTTCAAGTTGCGCTCATAGACCATCAGGCGCCCCATCACATTACGTGCCTGGGCTATATCCTGAGGCGTCCAGCGCATGGTTCTTGTCTCGTAGAGAACAGGCACGTTGAGCACGATTTTCTCAAGCTCCCCATCGCCGGAGTCAGCACTGAGAATGTGTTGCACCTTCAAATTGGTGGATTCCCAACCCAAACCCACATCGGACGCACTTTTGCCGGCATCGGATTTGGCCAGTATGCCGGGATTGACCGCAACCGGGCTTGCCGCGCTTGTGGGTTCGGCTTTCGTGGACAAAGGTTGCTCCCCCGGCAGGCTGCTGTCGGAAGGAACCAGGGATGCTTGTGGTGATTCAGTTCGGTTATCGGTATGACCGTCAGGTTTTACTGTTGGATCGTTTACGCTTGCGGCAGCACTTGCCGTGACCCCGGTCTGTGGGGGCTGCTGATCGACCCCTGCACCATGACTTTGGGTGATCACGGGTTTGGTGACATACATCCAGCAAAGCAGAGCAGACAGGCATGTGCTTATACCTAACAACCAGGGATACGCCTTGTCGAGCTGGCTGGTTGGCCGGCCCTGGCCCTTGTCATCACAGTCTCGCACCCGGATCTCGGCACGAGGTGATTCTTTTTCTACCAGAACGATTTGCTCAGTAGGAATAGGCTCTAGTGGAACTTTCATAGGTTGGAAAAAGGAAGTGGGCGGTTTATCAGCAATGCTCGCAGGCTATGGCGTGCTTGATTCCCCTGTTGGTTTATTACTGGCTTGCTCGTTCGGTGGTTTGATTGCCACTGCACGCGTCACAACTACCCGATGCGAGCGCGGAGGCATTTTGACCATCGTGAGGCTGTTTCTGGTAACACTGACCTGCCTGATCATTTCACCCTTGGTGCAATAGGCTTGCACGCCAGCGACCACATCAATCTCCCCGGTTCGGCGAGCCACTCCAATCCCGTCGGAGCGGTAAATCTCATATGTTGTAAAACTATCCTCATCCGCACTGCGGCAATATACACGAATATCTATGCCGTCACTGTAAACACGATAGATAAGTGGCGAAATGACCACGGGCATCGACTCACCTGTTTCCACCCTGATTTTTGAGTTGAGCTTGTAGTGGCCGATGAAACGAAATGTTTCGGGCAATTGGGCTGGGCGATCCTCGGCGCAGACAGTCGCGACCAGCACTGATAACAATACAGTCAGTATCAGGTTGGTTCGTATTTTGTAGTGCTGCCTCATATTGATCAGTTTTCCATTAGCCGCCAACATCCCAGAGTCCGTCATCAGTATCTCCAGATGGGTCATAATTGTTTCCGCCACCATCGATCAAGACAGGAGGAGATACTGAAACTTTCACCGTGAGCGTACTACCGTCCAGTGCCTCGGCAGTGGGCAGGGATGTCGAGTTATCAGACAGATACGGAATCAGCTTGGCTGCGGTCAAGGAGCTGACGCTTTCTGTGGGATGCTCGGCGAGATATGTCCGCTGGGCGTTGTAGACTTTGCGTAGCTGCTGAGTTGCCTCAGTGGCCAGTTCCCATTCCTTGTAGCCGTTGACGGCAAACATCGACATACCGATCAATGTCATCAGCATGACGATTACCACGGTGATCTCAATCAGTGTTAGACCCCGCTTGATACCGACGATGCAAGTAGCCCTGCTCTCTCTATGGATGTGCTTTATCAACATTCCTGCAATAGAGTAGCACACTAGCTAGGCTTGAAAATAAAAAAAACTTAAATATCAGGGTATTTTAACCCCTTTTATGGGTATCTTGAGGCCTGTTTAGAGGCCTGTCTTGAGTTCATTGATCGTATCCATGATTGTCGATTTCAGCGTCTCATTCTGCCAAAGTTTCATGACACCAAGGCCCGCAGAGCATATTCCTATGAGGGCAAAAAACCTGAATACCCACATATAGGTAAAGCTTTTACCACTTGGGGCGATGCGTTTATTATACCAGTTTTTCCCTTCGACGACATGTGTCGCGTGCATGATATGGCAACTTCGCAACTGGGCAATTACTTGCTCGGCGAGTTTGTTGTCTTTAATTACAATACGGTGCCGGTAGTCCCCCCCTTTGTTCTGATCCAGATCAGACACCGTTGTGCCAGCAGGCAAGCCCTCTTCGGGAAGCCTGAGCGTGAAGATGTGCGTCTCATAAATGAAACGCTCCTTCAACCATCTGTCTAACTTGGTAAGTTGCATGGAAAGGGAAAAATATTTCTATCATCCAGCCCGTCAGTTCTCTACATCGCTTCCTGCATCATTTGTGGTCCCATCATGAAGATGGGCATGAAGGTTCCGAGGAAAACTGCCGCAATCAGCATCACCGCGATGATCATCACGATCAGACTGATGAACTGGCTGAAATCGTCCATCAATTGCTCGGCATCTTCCTCAAACATCTCGGACAACATCGCCAACTGGGTGTCCAGGGATGCTGATTTCTCACCGATCGCCAGCATGTGAACCACCTGGGGGTCCACCGAGGTGTATTTGGCGAATGCCGAGGACAGGGGGACCCCCGATTTTTCATACATGTCCGCCGCTTTCAGCAGTTCAGCGTAGAAGGGGGTTTTTTTCACACTGGTTGCAGCCACCCTCAAGGACTTCGCCAGGTTGATTCCGTTGGAATAGAGCAATCGGATGGTCGACAGCATCGTCATCTGGCGCAGACTCATGATCATCGTCCTGACCACCCTGAATTTCGCCATGGCCAGGTTGGTGATTGTATTTTTGACCGGCGTTGATTTCCAAATCGTGATGACGATCGCCAGCATACCCAGCACCACCATCGGCCAGATTTTCCGGACCACGTGGCTTACCTCGAAGGAAAGCTTCACCAGGCCCTTCGCCTCCATGCCGGACATCATCTTTTCCACCTGCGGTACGATTTTCACCTGCGAAGCGATAAACGCGCCCATCAGAATAGGTATGACGATGCAGGGCATCATGATCAACTTGCGGATTTTTTTCCGGAAGAACATGTCGCTTTTAATCCGTTTTCCCAACTCGGAAAAGGCTGTGTCGAGCTGACCGGCGTCCCCACCCGCCTGGATCAGACCGATCGTCATGTCATCGAACCGCTTGGAGTTCCTGAATGCATCATGGATGGGTATACCTTTGTTGACATCCGCATGGATTTGATTCAGGGAGGTCACCAGATCCTTGTTAGGGTGTCCATGGGCGTAGTATTTAATCGCATCAGCCGTGTTGATCTGGGCGCGTAACATCGAGGCCAGCGAACGGAACATCTGAACCAACTCCTTTTTTTTGAACGGCTTGACCTTGGGCGCAAACAAGCTCGACTGCGGCTTCGGCTTTGCGGCTGCGTTGGGTCTGGCACGTACGGTGTTACGTGGTATGGTCGTGGCTTCACTCATTGGCTAACATCATCATTCATCCGTGCTCATATCGATCATCTTACCAATCGCGGCTAAATCCGTCTTGCCCTCCCGTAAGAGCTTCAAACCGTTGTTACGCAGGTTGGGCAGGATACCTTCTTCCTGGATTTTCAATTCCAGTTCGTAGGGTGTGATTTCACCCTTTGACAGCATATCAGAAACCTTGGGGGTGATCGGAATGATCTCCAGAATAGCCGTCCGCCCCGCATACCCTGAGCCATGGCATTCCTGGCATCCATCCGGCAGGTGGTTAAAGACCGGTTGTTTGGCCCACGACTCATCCAAACCATAGATCGCCCGGTCCTTGTCACCAATACCGGGCGCTTCAATTTTACAATAAGGACACAGGATCTTGATGAGACGCTGGGCACAGGCGGCTTTCAACGTCTGGGCAATCTTCCACCGTTCAATTCCCAATTGTTCAAAACGCTCGATGATCTGGGATGCACGGGGAGTGTGGATGGTGGTGAGTACCTTGTGACCTGTCACCGCTGCCTCAATGGCCAATTCAGCGGATTCGATATCGCGCACCTCCCCCATCAGGATAATGTCGGGGTCACTACGCATGAAGCTGGCGATCATGGGCTTGAACTCCCCTGGGTGCTTCAGGTCACAGTGGGTAACGCCGGGAATCTCATCCTCAACCGGGTTCTCCAAGGTAAGTATGTTCACGTCCGGCGTGTTCATCTCACGAAGAATGGCGTTCAGTGTGGTGGATTTACCGGAGCCGGTTGGGCCACTCATCACGATAATTCCAGCCGGGATTTTCATCACCTTGTCCATGGCTAACAAGGTAGCGTCATCAAAGGCAAGGGAGCCTTTACCGAGTGTCACATCAAGGTGTCCCTTGTCGAGCAGACGCATGGTGATGTGATAACCACGATAGGTGCGGTGACGCTCGTAACGGATATCGATGGGGCGGCGGTAATAGGAAATGGTAAAGCGACCGGAAATACCCGGTGTCGTATTACGGATTTCCGCAGGCAGCTTCATCAGATTGAGAAGATAGGCATCGAGCCGGTCCTTGAGCTTCATGGGCAGCTCTGTTTTCTTCCCGATGTCTCCATCCACCCGGAATGCGTAATAGAATGACTCCTTCTCGACTTTGAAATGGATATCGGACGCGCGCTGCTTAACGGCACTGGCCATGATCGTTGCGATCAACTGGGCCATGGGCTCTTCGTAATCCTTGGTGACGTTGAAATCCTTGATCTTGTCATCCGTGTCCTCTACCTCGATGGCCTCAAGCTCATCGCGGCTAGGACCGGCATTGCTCGCAACCGCCTCGATAGACCGACTGATTTCCGAGGTCAGTGTGACTATTTTAACAATCTCAAAATCGGGAAACCGCATCGCGATGTATTCATCAGCCGCCGGGTTCCAGGGGTTGGAAATGGCGACAATGATCCGGTGCTCGTCAATGCAAAGCGGCGAAAATCCGCCACGGGTCAGGACCGACGGATCACATTTTTCCAACAACGAGCTCTCGCAAAACTCGGCCACTTTCGGGAAGAATGGCATGTTGTTGATTTTGGCAATCGCCGACATGAACACACTCTTGGTGACCTTGGCCTCAATTTGGCCCGGATCGATGTCCTTGAGTGAGGCATCATGCTCCTCAAGGGTCTGCATGATACGCCTGCTGATCAGCGAGTTGAAACGTATGCCGTCATATTCGATCATGACCCCACCCCCTCTCTAAAGTGTTTCTGGCACATTTTTGCCCACCCCACATAATCAAGCCTGATGACACTGATGATCGGGCGAATACCGGCCTTTGCCTTGACGTAATCCATGATCGCCGCAGAAATGGCATCCGCGAAATACGGGTTGATCGTTGCCACGGCGAGAATGTCGAGGTCCTCTGCGTAGGCAATGGGCACCAGCATCAAACGGCACAATAGCTCCATCTTCGGATTCTTTTCGTAAAACGCTGTGGGAGGTATCAACCGACCGGCAAAGGGAATACGCGTCGGTACAAACGGCAACGTGTGAGCCATTTTCGAGGAAATCATTTCGACACTGGCATCGAGCATATCTCCACCACCTGCCCGTAGACGGGCCAAACAATCGATCGGGTCAGAACCTTTCCCAGCCTCCCAGTTTCGGCGCACCTTGGCGGCAACCTGGCTACAGTCCTCGGCGGAAGCCAGATTGTGCTGCTGCATCATTGCCAGCGTGCGGATCAGGGCATGCTGCAGAGCCATGGGAACCTCCTGGGCCACCGCAGCAAAATTGCTGTGCTGGGCCGGGGCTGGCTTAGGAGGAGTTACAGGGTGGGCCGTTTGGTCGGGCACTAATGGTAATGCCTCCTCATTTGCGTATTGAGGTTTGGGGTTCACGTAAGGGTAGGAATGTTGATTAGCGTTGCGGGTAGTAGGGAGCCTGTTTCGGCTTCATACCACGGATGGTGCGGCGGAGGTTAGGCTCATGTGCAGGCCCGGGGTTTTCATCCTCCACCCAATCATACTTGGGCTTGATTTGGGCTCCTTTACGAAGTCGCGTGGTGGTCTTGTCATTACTTGCCACACACGAAGGGTTATAGGATGTGGGAGTAACGACAAAAACCAAACTCGATTGCTCTTTTTTCGTCTGCTTCGACTTAAAGAAGAAATTGAGAATAGGAATATCACCTAACAAGGGGACTTTATTCTTGGATTTGCTTTCGAGCTCTCCATAGAAACCACCAATCATCAGGGAGTGACCGTTAGGTATCCTGGCGATCGACTGGATGGTAGCCTCACTAACACGTGGGTATACGTTACCGGATGGTCCTTTGATATTTTCTACAATTTGAGCATTCCTTGGGCGCATGTGCATTCTGATGGTTCCGTCAGGTAAGAGGCTTGGAGTCATCGTAATGGTCACACCAATCTCACGTGTTTTATCGGGATCCGTTGAATCCCCCTTATCAATGGTGTAACGCACTTCATCCGTAGTCGTTGAACCGGACGTTGTTTCGTTCACGGTGGAAGTGATGATCGGAACACGGTCGATCAGCGAGATACTTGCTTTCTCGTTATCCTCTGTAATAACCACCGGATTGGATTTTTGGGTCACAAGGTTCCCATCGTTCAGCGCCCTTAACACCCCACGCAATTGCAGAGGGCTGAGAACGATGTTGCTGTTGTCGAAACTAGGGCCTGTCGTCGTTGTACTTCCCGTGGTAAGGCTTGCCTCCGGTAATCCAAACAAGGCATTCAGGCTTCCGGCAACATCGATGCTGGTTCCTGTCGAGCCGAGCGCCGACTCCCAATCAACACCTGAGTTCTTTCCAACAGCGCTGTTGATACGGAGAATCTTCACCTCGACGACAATCTGGCCTTTGGGTCTGTCTATTTTACTGAGCAGGCCTTCGACCATTTCAATGTGGGTCAAAGTATCGATGACAATGATTGTATTGGTCTTCGGCTCGTAGTTCACAATACCACGACCAGCCGTGAGCATGGGCTGGATGAGAGCCTTGATTTGCTCGATGTCCGTTGGGCGCAAGTACTTCAAGGTATAGGTCCACTCCTTGGCGGGCAATTTTTCCAACTGCTCGTCCATCATCGCATAGACCGTGTTGCCTTTGACATACATCCGCAAGCCATACTGGAAGCCCAGCTCCTCCATTTGCTTCAGCGAGCTTGCGTCACCATTGAGGTGGCCCGTGACTTTGTAATCATCGGTGTTGAGTTTGTTGTTATGGAAATACTGCTTGCCTGCACGCTTTGCGAGCAACTGGAAGATATCGTTGATATTGGCATCCTTGATCAGGAAACCACCATCGTCTTCAGCGATAGGATTATCATCGGCCTCCACTGCGCCAGCCTGGTCGTCAGCTGCCGCAGGCGCTGCGGGATCCACCACAGGTGGTTTTGCCACCACAGGATTATCTGACGGCCCATCCGGGGAATCGACTGGATCTCCAGCACCAGCCGGATTGACTGCTCCTGCCGGATTGGCTGCTCCAGGACCAAGCTTAGGTGGAACAACGCGAACCACAGTAGCTTCTTCATCCTGGGCTAGCGCCATGTTGGCAAGGGATGCGGCTACCAGTCCACAAAGTAGTGTGATGGTTTGTTTTTTCATGATGTGTAAGGGTGTGTTATAGTGTTAGTCGTTGCTCACTGGGAGCGGTTCGTCGTCAAGATTCAACGGTCTATCGTCTTTCTTGTTTGCAGGGACGACTCCTGGAACTGAGTCCAATGGAGCATTTTTGGTCATTCCTTTTGGGAGGGTGTGGAGATTTCTTTTTACGTATTCGCCGGTATCAATGTTCTTAAACAGGATGTTGTCCGCCCTGATGGCCACAATCTCGACGTTGAACTGTCGCTGGCCTCTGATCACGGGGAAAACATCGCCTTTGCTGAACTCACGCGAGCCAATGGTAAACTTGCTTTCGGACGGCATCACCGTATTGACCTTGATCGCGGCGATGGCGTTAAGGAACGCGCCTTCCTTCATTTTTTTCTGTGCCGGTTTTGCCAACGCGGCCTCAGGGTCCTGCGCCAGACCAAAGGGACCCACCTGACGCTGCGTTATCGGCAGTTTATTTCTCATCGCCTCAATCCAGGCGAGACGATTCTCCCCTATGAGCGTTCTCGAACTCTCTTCAACGAACTTCGCACCAGCAACCGCTTTGGGTGGCGTGTCCGGAGTCGCATCTTGCGCATTTGCCACGGCCATCACCATGACAAGAGCTGAAAGTATTGCTGCTACTTGAGTGTCCATACCGTGAATGTTGTTTTAAAGTCAATGACCTTGCCTCCGCTATCAGGAGTCATGGTCAGTGAATCGAGTTGCATATTGGGCAGGGTCGACTCCATTTCCATCAGAGCCGTCTGCATCGCCCTGTAGGTGGCCGAGAACGACATATTGACTTGGCTGGCAGGTTGCGAAACCCCCTTGCCAAGGCCTTCACTGTAGTTCACCCAGTTGTGCGATGATTTAGTGAGCTCCTTGCCGGTGAATTTTTTCTCAGCTTGCTTCCAGTGCTCGAGGAATGTCCCGCGTGTTTCCGTGCGCATCAACCGGTCCCATTCGGCGAGGAGTTTTTCGTTATTCTTCACCTTGCCTTGGAGTTCCATGTTTTGGCGCATGGCCAGCTGGGATTGGTCATACTTTTTCTTTTTGACCGTATACTCGCTACTCACTGACGAAGTCATGTACAAGGCGACACCGGCGATGATCGCCATCAGCAACATCGGCAGACCGATGCCAAATACAGCCACAGATTGTTTATAGTAATCGTTCATCTGGTATTTCCTGTTGTTTTTATCGCCGCAATAGCCAGCTTGTCCTCGCCACTAAAAGTCTGGGAAATGGTAATGGTGAATGCCCGGCGGAACATGTCCCCTGGGTTCTGGGGATTGATTGTATTATAGGTTGGGTTGGGACGTTGCTTGAGGTTCACCGTGACATCCCTCTTGCTGACGTCCGGCAGGTAGGCTTCGTTGCCGGTCTTTCTGGCTACTTCCTTGAAAAGCTTTTTGATACCATCCCGGGTGCTGAATCTCTCGAGATACTCAACGCCTTTATCGCTTCCGTATCCATTGATCACCCATTCCTTGGTAAAACCAGTTTTTTGTCCGTTGATACCAGGTTTGGGGATAACGCGGTGATTGACGTCCTTTAATACAACCGAGCCGTCAGTTGGAGTAAGGCGTGCCACGAGCTCCATACTCACCCAGGCCTTCGAACGGTCCATCAGCAGATTATCCCAATGCTCATAGCGCTTCAGCTCGGCTGTGAGTGCGATTGCGCTGGTCGCAGAATTGACTGATTTGTGAGACCAGGCGTCACTCTTGACCTTGCCTGATATCGAGACACCAGCATAGGCAAGTATCCCGCCAAGAACCAGCACGGCTACCATTTTCGCCCTTCTGCCGATTTTCAGCAACCTCATGTCACTCTCAGCGGGGAACATTTCCACCTCCTCCCTAGCGGGCGAGAGAAAATCCTGCAGGTGCCATAAATCTTCACGCAGTGAAGTAAATGTCTCATTATTCCCGAGCGGATAGACCTCCGGGTCCAGGGCTTCAGTGGTCACCATGTATTCAATCGGCAAATCCGCAGGCAGGCCTTTGCTCTTGAGTATTTCCTCGGCATTGATAAGCAGGATATCCGATCCCATCATCGAACTCTGCAGACTGACAATCAGCCCCTCCATATCGTTGCCTACCATCGACAGGACACTGATTTCAGGGCTCTCTAGCTCAAAGGCGGTTGCCGTGGCCATCACGGCGGGACCTAGATTCGTTGGATTGCCGGCACCATTTGCGTGAGGCATGAAACGCAGCATCATCAAGTCGCAGTGCCGGTTAAAAAAGGCCAACAGGGTGAAGGTTTCGTAATTAAACACGGATATGGCTCCATGCTCACTCGCCGTGGTGAACCAAGGCAGGGAGGCAATGGCACACAACGGCGCACTCAATGCACAGGTCCTGATAGGTAGGTTTTTTTTGTTTCCAATCTCCCTCAAATATTTAAGGGTGCCACTATGGCGCCTAGAAACGGCCACGACCGTTGCAAACTCATGCCCGGCCGCAGCCCCCGGGTAGGGGAAAAGCCTCCACGAGTGGGTTTCCGTTGATACGGTTTTATCGTCGAGTACCTCCATCGGGTCCTCGAGCATCATGGCTCGCAGGTTATTGATCTCGACCGGGTTCTGGTGCTCCGGCCCCAGGCCCGCTATGGAAAATTCGTCAGCCAGGTAAAAAACAACACCTATTGACTTGGCTTTCTTGGCAGCCTCGTGCGCCAAGGCGGCGTCAATAAATTTTTCCAGCTCATCGCGTTGTTCAAGCTGGCGTGAATTCAGCCCCTCAATTTTTTCAAACAGGTTGTGGGACTTCACGTGAAGATAACAGGTGACTCCACTGTTATCCTTAAGGTAACAATGAATCTGTACATCCAGATCCAAGGCATCTCGATACCAGTCGGGATTCTTCATCCTACTGGTCGTTTTCGCAACTTTCACCGTACGGCGGTATTGCTGAAAAATATTCAGTTCGGATGGATGTTGGGCTTCGATCATCTTCTTGGAATTTGTTTTCTGTTGGGCCCAAATTTCGAGCCCGGTCGTCAAGTTAAATGTTAGGTCGTTGTCAACACTAACATGCTTCCTCCCATTTAATGAGTCAATCCGCTGCCAGCCCTTTGTGGACTGACAGCAGATGAATCATTTTTCAGATTGTGAAAATCTGATTACCAACCGTTGACATCGTCCGGGTTGTGCTTACGAGCAGCAGCATCGGTCTCAGAACCGGATGTTGAGTCATACTCAGCGCAAAGAGCAGCGACGTTACTTACAGCAGGGTAAGTTGCGTCGATGGTGTATGCACCGCTTTTGGTAGGACACGTGGGAGTTGTCTCGATGTACTTGCCGGTCCCGATGATATCGGTGGTGGTAAGTGTGTCTCCAACGTTCTTGCCGTTGAGGTTCTGATCAGCACGCACAGCCTGGTGGATGTTACGGATGTTCAGGATACAAGCGGCACGGTCAGCACCTTGCTTGTAGATGTTCGCTCCGATGAAGAGCACGGCAATCAGGGTGAGCAGAACGAGAATCACGACGGTGATCTCGATCAGTGTCATACCTGGCTTAATCTTAGTTGCAGTTTTTGTCAGTTTCATTGTTTTTTTTGTTGTGTTGTTGGTGTGGCCGATTGCCACGTATTGGGAACGTTTGCAGACACTTCAAACATACTGGGTATCTTATCTATGCATTCGTGCGTCCTCAAATTTGTTTGAGCATCTGTGTTTAACCAGCCACTCTAAAGGATTGGAATTGTATGTTTACCAACCGTTGACGTCATCCGGATTGTGTTTCCGGGAAGCTGCGTCGGTCTCGGAACCGGAGGTTCCGTCATACTCGGCGCAAAGAGCAGCGACGTTGCCCACAGCAGGGTAGGTTGCGTCGATGGTGTATGCACCGCTTTTGGTAGGACAAGTAGGAGTGGACTCGATGTACTTGCCGGTCCCGATGATATCGGTGGTGGTAAGTGTGTCTCCAACGTTCTTGCCGTTGAGGTTCTGATCAGCACGCACAGCCTGGTGGATGTTACGGATGTTCAGGATACAAGCGGCACGGTCAGCACCTTGCTTGTAGATGTTCGCTCCGATGAAGAGCACGGCAATCAGGGTGAGCAGAACAAGAATCACAACAGTGATCTCGATCAGTGTCATACCTGGCTTCAGTTTGGTTGCAGTTTTTGTCAGTTTCATTGCTAGTTTTTGTCTTGTTTTTTGTGTTGTTGTTGTTGTGGCTCTTGCCACGCATTGGGAACGTTTGTTTACACATCAAACATACTCAGTGTCTTCCCTGTGCATTCTCGCGTTCTCAAAGGTTTCCCGGGTGATTTTTCCTTCGTCAAAGAGGCTGCGCAGTTTCGCATCCCATGCGATGTTGCCAGCGCGCTTGATCACGTCCTCCAATGCTCGAGAGCCACGATCATAGCTTCCAATCGCGCTGGATACAGCGTCCTCGTTGTTCTGTAGAAATTCGTAGGTTAGGACACGCCCGTTAATGCCACTGAGCAGTCCCTGGGAGTGGATAAAAATCAGAATCTCACTCAAGCGGTTCAGCACGGCTGGATGGTTCTCCCGTGGATACATCTCAAGGATACGCCCCATGGTTTTGACGGCCCCGGTGGTGTGGAGTGTTGATAGAACCAGGTGTCCGGTTTGAGCCGCCTCCATACAGGTCTCCATGGCTTCACGGTCTCGAATCTCACCAAGAAGAATGACGTGAGGGGCTTTACGAAGAACATCCTTCAAGCCCTGGCGATATGAGGCCAGGTCCCTGCCAACCTCTTGCTGGGTAACGATGCTGGGAGCCATGATACGATGCTCCGGCGCATTGGGATCAGCCATATCGGCAGGATACTGGTATTCCACAGGATCTTCCACAGTCACAATATGCTTTGGATGATTGCGCCTCAGCCAATCGATGATTGCAGCCAGGGTGGTTGATTTACCGGAACCCGTTGGCCCTGTAACCAGACACAGACCCGCACGGCGTTGCACAGCAAGCTGCAACATTTCAGCTGTATCCTGATCGATTCCCAGGTTACACAACTCTGGGATCGTGTCGTTCAGGATACGACAGGTAATGCCGAGCCCGCTCGCACTGAGGTGCACTTGAATCCGCAAACGTCCGGAGGTTTTTCCGGTTGCCACGACAAAAATACCGTTACAGGAGAAGTCATCCACACAGGTTTTCTGGAAACTATTGACCGCATCATCAATCTTGCGGTCCGAGCGTTCCTCTGCGCTTTCCTGCTCGCCAAAACCATGGCTGGCTGACTCGCGGTTACGTAGTAACTCACGGTAAATCTCATAGACATCATTGCCCGTCAGAACCCCCAGCTGAGACAGGCACTCCATACCATGGTTGGTTTCGACATAGACCGGAAGCTCTGACCGGATCTGGACATCAGAGACGCCCATCGAATCACAAACCTGGAAAATCACACCCAACATCCCGGCACCGGTCATTCCTGACTGGAACGTAGGTTGGGGTGCTGCCCGGGGCACCGGTGGCGGTGTTGTAACCGCACCGTTAGGAACCGGTGGCGGTGTGGCTGCCACGCGTTGCCCAACAGTGTCTGTCGATGGTGATATCATGTGTTAGTTGATTTTTCTCTCCGAATTCAAGGCGTTTGCCATTTTGGTAGACATCACACGTTTCATGTAAATGCCTTGTGCTTTACGCAATTCAATCAGGTATCGGACCCTTTCCTCCATCTCCTTGACCCGCTCCACTGATACAATGCGTCCGGCCTCAAGAGCCTCACGACGCAACCTGACGTAGTTATCTATACAGAAGTCAAACTCAGCCAAACTCGCCTTGGCTTCCTCGATGGAATATCCTTGGTAGTACCTGCCGATGTGGAAAATGATATTGTAAGCAGCACTGGCAGCGGTCACCCATGAGGCAGGGTCGGTCTGGTCTCTTTTACAAAATTCCAGGGTGCGTCTAGCCAAGGCAACCGCCGCATCATCATCTCCTTCAGACCTCCCATAAGTCGTGGAAGCTATGAATAGGTGATAGTTTCCGTAATTCGTGTAGTTCGACGGATCGAGTTCGTATGCCAGACGGAGCTTGTCTTCCGTGACCCCCTGAAGGTATTTCTGATGGGCAGCCGACAATGGCTTGCCATCCGTCTTCCGGTGTGCTGAGGCGGCCATCTGCTTGATGCGCAATTTAGCGATCTCCCTGAACGGCTCGTCTTCATGGGTCGCTACTTGTGGCGGCTCATGCCCATGTGCGCCGCAGCCACAACCTTCAGCGTGCTCTTCCACTCCGTGGTCGTGGCCAGCATGATCATCGCAGCCGTCGGCGCAACCTGCATCATGCTGGTGGCCTGTAGCCAGTATGGCTTCGTCTTCATGGGTCTTGCCTTTATGCCAGTAGAAATCGACGGATCCCTGCATCGCGAGCGCGAGGATTTTTCCATACGGACTTCCCTTGACGCAAGCCACATTGGGTTCGTAGGCAAGTGCCTCCTCAGAATTGAACTTCTGAGCCATACCACCCCAAAGCCCTGCCCCCAGGATAAGGGTGCAGCACGTGGCTACCTTGGATGTGGCTTGATTCATGTAAGGGATGGGTCGGCGTTTGATGAAACGGTGTTAGAAACGATTAGGTTACTGGCTTGGCTTGGAAACACATGGTGGAAACCATGGAGAGAACGAGTTTGATTCCCACGAAATAGGCAACCAGCTGGAGAAATTCAGACCCCATCATGCTGCCGTGTTTAAACACCAGGCGGGGAGTCAGGTCGGCGAGGTGGTAGTGAGGGGAGATGACATACAGCCAGTCCAAAAACGCATTGTTCTGGACCGTGGTCATCATGGCAAGATAACCAACCCCATACATGCCGTAGACACTCATACAGAGCGGAATCAGGTAACCGATGGTGCTGCCAAAGCGGCTCCCGACAGCGGTGGCCACCATCATCAAAGGCATAATCACCAGTAAAAACAGCGCGGCATACTGCAAGTTGGTAGCCACCCACATCCTGGCCTGCGAGGCTTCTCCTGGCATGGCGCCAACCAGGCAAACAGCCACGGTAACGGCAACAAGGGGCAGCAGGAATGTCAGGCAAGCCAACCAGATCTGCATCATTTGACTCACCCGGGAAACCCCGGCACTCAGGAAATACGCACCCAGTCCTGAACGCGCCGTGTCGTCACCAAAGCGTGCGGCCTGGAAAAACACCCAGGCAATCGATACCACCCAAAGACAGATCCAGGCGGCCTGCGCCCTTGCAGGGGCAATCAAGCTCGGATTGCTTTCATAAGGAGTGAGGTAAGGCAGGATAATCGGCAAGACCAGCGCACACAAAAACGCAACGATCCAGACCTTGCGCTGAAGCATTGTGGCTAGTGTTAAACGATAGAGTTGCATACGATAATAAGGATCTAGTTAAGTTGGGTTTTGAGCTCGCCCCACTGTTTCGGGACATCTTCACCCGACAAGTGGACTATTTTTCCGTCTGTGATCAGCACGGAACTTTCCATTTCCATGCTGTCGAAATCAGGGTGGCAACTGACCAGGCGGAGCACACCGTCTTGACGCTGGCTCCACAAATCCTGGAAAATCTCCCGGGCAAACGCATCCAGGCCGGTAAATGGCTCATCAAGCAAAAGGATGTCTGAACGGCCCTGCTGCACGGAAAACTCGGCGACCAGCAGCGCCACTTTCCGTTTATTCCCCGTCGAAAGTTTGCCATATGGCTTGTGGAGATCCAGTTCCAGCTTGCGGGCCAGATCCATGGCCTGTTTGCAATCGGCCTTTTTCAACAGGGCTTTGAATATCACCCGGGCTGGCAATTCACGGTCAAAGGTCAGGTCTTCGCTCAGCAGCTGGCATCTTCCCTCGCATGAGTATTGCCCTCCCAGCGGCTTCAAGACCCCCGCCAAGGTCCTCAGCAAGGTTGTCTTACCACGACCATTGCGCGCCAAAAGATAATGGGTTCCGCTACCCAGCTCAATGTCACCATCGGCCTCGACCACCTGAGCCAATCGCTCCTGATAGCCAATGCTCAGCCCGCCGGGTAATCCGACTTTCGGTGTGTTATCCATAAGTTTCATGTAAGGTAGGTATGAAGCTAATGGAGGTTTTATATATTTTAAAATGTATTAGCAAGGAAAAAAGACTATCAATTAATCTTAAATAATCTTGCCATCCTGCTTTTTCGTGCTGCCATCCACCGCGTTTGGGGGGATTTTCAGGCAAAATCATGCATTTAATGCGTGATTCAGTGTTTCCTTTTTCGCCGAATCAGCATATCCCAGCGCTGCAAAACGTCATGACCAACCGTATCGATACCACTTTCCAGCAACTTCATACTGCCAATGAAGCCGCATTTGTCGCCTATGTCTGCGCTGGCGACCCAAGCTATGACGCATCCTTATCCATCGTTAGAGCACTGGCTGATGCCGGTGCCGACATCATCGAACTTGGAGTCCCCTTCTCCGATCCACAGGCCGACGGCATCGTCAACCAACTTGCTGCCGAACGGGCACTGAAGGCGGGTATGTCAGTAGCCAGACTGATGGATTTCATCCGTGATTTCCGGAGCACCCACGATACCACCATCGTGCTCTTCACCTATCTGAATCCGGTTTATGCTTATGGTTATGAAAAATTCCATACCGATGCCGCGGCCGCTGGTGCGGACGGCATCCTCTTACTCGACCTGCCGCCCGACGAGATAGCCAACAACAAAGAGCTCACCAGCTCGGAAGGGCTGAAGCACATCACTTTGATTTCCCCGTCCACCCCGCCGCAGCGCATGCAGATGCTGGCGGCCCAATCGGAGGGCTTTATCTATGCCCTCTCCAGAATGGGTGTTACCGGCGCCCAGGCCGCCCCGTCAGCCAGTATCGGTGCACTGGTGGCCTCCATCAAGCAGCACACCGACACCCCGGTTTGTGTCGGCTTCGGCATCAATACACCCGAGCAGGTCTCAGACGTTGCATCCGCATGCGACGGTGTTGTCGTCGGCTCAGCGATCGTTAACCAGGTTGCAGAAAATGCGACCGACCCTCATTTAGCGGCAATCGTCAGTGCATTCACCACTCCCCTTATCGCAGCCACCAAGAACCCCACCAGCGCATGACTCTATCTTTTTATAAAATGAACGGTGCCGGCAACGACTTCGTCGTCATCGACAACCGCGGCCTCGACCTCAACCTTACCCGCGAGCAGATTGCCAGGCTATGTGACCGCCAACGCGGTGTGGGAGCAGATGGCTTGTTAGCCGTCGAACCTGCTGAAAAGGGGGCTGACTTTAAGTTCCGTTATTACAATGCCGATGGAGGCGAAGCCGAGATGTGTGGCAATGGCGCCCGCTGCTTTGGCAAATACACCGCGATGTTGTTAGGCGAAGGCACGGATCATGTGACCTTTGAAACCATCGCCGGCACCCTCAGTGCGGATATCATTGGCGACAATGTCCGTATTGCCATGTCCGACCCGTTTGATCTGGAACTCCATGCCAACATCCCTGTCGACGGACTGGATGACGAGGTCCATGTGATCAATACCGGCGTTCCTCACGCCGTTGTGTTTACCGATGATCTGGAAAACTTTGACGTGCCCAAGTACGGTGCCGCGATCCGCTACCACGGTCACTTTGCCCCCAAGGGGACCAACGCCAATTTTACCAAGGTCATCAGCGACCAGCACATTGCCATCCGCACCTACGAACGCGGGGTCGAAGGAGAAACCCTCGCCTGTGGCACCGGTATGACTGCCTGCGCCTTGATCCACCACCTGCTCAACGGGGCAAGCTCACCTGTGAGTGTCGATGTCGCAGGAGGCGAGACCCTGGAAATCGGATTCGAAGCCGGCCCGGACAACACTTTCACCAAGGTCACTCTAACCGGCCCCGCCGACTTCGTCTTCAAAGGCACCATCACCATCTGACCCATCGCCGCCCCAGCGGCGTAGGCCAACAATTTCCCAATAACCAATAACTGATAACTATTCCCCATGTTCCAAGGAACCCATACAGCACTGATTACCCCTTTCCGTAACGGCAAGGTGGATGCCGAAGCCTTTCGGGCACTTATCGACCGTCAAGTCGCGGGCGGTGTCGACGGCATTGTCCCCTGCGGCACCACCGGAGAATCCCCCACCCTCGGCCGCAAGGAGCACCTGCGGGTGATCGAGCTCGCCGTCGAATTCGCCGCCGGCCGTGTCAAGGTCATCGCCGGCACAGGCGCCAATGCCACGTCTGAAGCAATCGAACTGACTACCAAAGCCGCACGACTTGGCGTGGACGGCACCCTACAAGTCTGCCCCTATTATAACAAGCCGTCCCAGGAGGGACTCTATCAACACTACAAGGCGATTGCGGAGTCCACCGACCTGCCCATCATGCTTTACAGTATCCCCGGTCGCTCCGTGATTGAAATCGCTGTCGAGACCATTGCTCGCCTCGCCGCCGATTGCCCGACGATCATCGCCAACAAGGAGGCCGGTGGCAAGCCGGAGCGCGTGACCCAGATCAAGGCCGCCCTGCCGGATGATTTCCAGATCCTCTCGGGTGACGACCCCCTGACCATCGAGTTTATGAAGCGCGGTGCCGTCGGACTCGTCTCCGTGGCCACCAACCTCATTCCCGATGTCATGTCCGGCCTGGTCCGGGCCATGGCTGAAGGCCGGGTGGCAGACGCCGAAGCGATCCAAGCCAAGTATGAATCACTATTCAAAACCCTGATGTCCATCGACACCAATCCGGTGCCGATCAAATCCGCCGTCGCCTACCAAGGCCACTGCACCGATGAACTCCGACTTCCACTTGTCAATCTCTCCAAGGAAAACGAAGCCGTCCTGCGTGCGACCATGACCCGCTACGGCCTACTCTAACACATTTGTTCCATGACCCAATTACTCATCACAGGTTCCAGCGGCCGCATGGGCCAGACGCTGATCCAAGCAGGCAACGAAAACCCGGACACCGAAGTCACATCCACCCATGATGCGGGCCAGGATCTCGCTACCGCTTTCCAAGGTGTCGATGCCGCCATCGACTTCACCGTACACCACTTTACAGGTGAGGTGCTTGTCCAGGCCTTGGCTACCCATACACCACTGGTCATCGGCACCACTGGCCATACCGACGAGGAAAAGGCGCGTATCACGGAGGCCGCGACAACACTGCCCATTGTTTTTGCACCCAACTTCTCCGTCGGCGTCAACACCCTGTTCTGGCTCACCCGTAAGGCGGCCCGGATTCTGGGGAACGATCGTTTTGATATTGAGGTGACCGAAATGCATCACCGCCACAAAATCGACGCTCCCTCCGGAACCGCACGGAGATTGTTAGAAATCCTCAACCAAGAAACCGATACCAGCTACGAGGCCGATGTCACCCACGGCCGCGTCGGCAACATCGGCGCCCGCCCGAGTCGGGAAATCGGCATGCACACGCTGCGCGGTGGTGATGTGGTAGGCGATCACACCGTGATGTTCGCCGCCGATGGCGAACGGCTAGAGCTCACCCACAAGGCGTCCAGCCGCATGACCTTCGCCTCCGGTGCCGTCCGCGCCGCCATCTGGCTCCAAAACCAACCCGCCGGCCTCTACGACATGCAGGACGTACTGGGTTTAAAATAGCCCATTCTGCAATCTGCAATCATTCATTCAAAAAATGGCAACACGCGTCGGCATCGCCCTAGGCTCCAACCTCGGTAACCGGATCGCCCATCTCCAGGCGGCACGGGACATGCTGCGCAAGCTGATGCCGGAGGATGCTCTGTATATGCAGGCTCCGGTCTATCAATCAGAGCCACTCGACTGCCCACCGGACTCACCCGATTTTTTTAACACGGTGGTTGAAATCGACTATATCGGCAGGCCGCACGATCTGTTAGAATACACGCAGGGTATCGAGTTTCACCTGGGTCGTGGTATCGTTTACCAACAGAATGCGCCACGCATTATCGATGTCGACATCCTCTACTTCGGCACCGAAACCCTCAACGGAGGGATTCTCACCATCCCGCACCCGGAGCTGACCCACAGGCGCTTTGTCCTGCAGCCACTGGCGGACATTCGATCTCAGATGATTCTCCCCGGCGATAACGCCACCATCGCCGAACACCTGCATCACCTTGACTCGGACGAGCCGCCTCTTAAACTGGTCCAATCGGACTGGTAACCCAAACGCCATCCAGAATATGGACGCCCAAAAAAAAGCAAAGGCCATCAGTGCCATGAAACACGGAGCCCGGTCGATCTCCGCCCTCACGGCTTACGACTACCCGACGGGGCGCCTCCTGGACGAAGCGGGGGTCGACCTCATCCTCGTTGGTGATTCCCTCGGTATGGTGGTTCTCGGGTTTCCTGACACCACACACGTCACTCTGGGTATGATGCTGCATCACACGGCGGCCGTGGCACGGGGTGTGCGAAATGCGATCGTTATCGGTGACATGCCAATCCACAGTTACGAAACCCCTGAACAAGCACTTGCCACAGCCACCGCCCTCGTCGATGCGGGTGCCGATGTAGTCAAGCTCGAAGGAGGTGTGCGTCAGGTCGAAAAAATCCGCGCGATCATCGAAGCGGGCATCCCGGTCATCGGGCATCACGGCATGCTCCCGCAGCGCGTCCTCGAAGAGGGCGGCTACAAAAAGAAAGGCAAAACCGAGCAAGAGTCAGGCGCCATCCTCGAAGGGGCGCTCGCCCTGCAAGACGCAGGCTGTTTCGCCATTGTATTGGAAAGCGTCGTCCCCGAGCTGGCGGAAAAAATCACCGCCGCCCTCGACATCCCGACCATCGGCATCGGCTGCAAAGGAAAATCAGGCAAACAAACCTGCGACGGTGAAATCGCCGTCATCACCGACGTCATTGGCTCCTACCCCTGGTTCGTCCCCCCCTTCGCAAACGTGCGTGCAGATGTGGCTAGTGAGATCCAACGCGCCGCCACCGAGTTCATCCAAGCCATCTGAACAAATCCGCACTTTCTCACAATTCCATCATCTTACCGCAGGTATCTTGCAGGGGTGAATGATACCCAAAAAGGAAACGAGCTACCTCAGGCAGAAGAAATACATGCGAACTATTCTTGGCATTACCATGACAAGAACTCCGCTCTCTATTATCAGAAGAAATTTGATCGATCCATCAGTAGCCGCATGAGCAGCGCGCGCGAAAAGCGCCTCGTCGCCAAGGCCCTAGCCGAGGCCGCGCGAATCATGGGGAAAAAAACCAACACGCTGAGCTTACTCGACTACCCCTGCGGTGCTGGACGCTTTGCCCCGCTTCTGGCTAGCCGGGTACAGGGCTATCTAGCAGGCGACCACTCACCGCAAATGGTCGATCTTACCGTCCAAACCCTACGCGACCACGGGTTAGCTGACTCCATCATCGGCACGACTTCTGGAGATCTGAGAAAATCAACGCTCGATAACGCATGTGTTGATCTCGCCGCGTCCATTCGCTTACTCCATCATTTTCATAAAAGCGAAGACCGCATCGCCATCCTCTCTGAGCTGCGCCGTATCTCCCGAGGCCCACTCATCACCACTTTCAGGGACGCGGACTCCCTCAAACTACGTTTGCACAAACAAAAACGCCAAAAAGCAGGCAAGCCCTGCAACCGGTCCATGCTAAGCATTCCGGAGTTCACCCAAGAAGCCCAGCAAGCTGGATGGAATTTTCACAAAGCCTGGCATATTTCATCCGCGTTCTCCGGAACCTGCATCGCCCTGCTCACCCCGCTGGAGGGCTAACATCCACGATGGTGATTGTCTACTTTTGGCTCAACCGTCATGCATACAGACACTCCCCAAGACTCCATCGTTGGCTCGCAACCAGCCAACAGAGTCCCACATATCATCCTGATCTTCGCCATCATGTATGAAAGCAAGCTGGAACAAAGACGCCAGCTCCGAGTATAACCACAAGTCAGTATCATCTGCGCGCAAGGTACTGGCAAAATCATAAACCCTGTGCCATAGTCGGCTGCAACCAAGCAGCCGTCCCAATGCCCTCCCCCGAAAAAATCGCCGCCCTCGAAGACCGCATGGCGGCGCTCGGCGTCACCGAGGATACCTTGGTGGAAAAATTCATCCAGGGCAGTGGCAGTGGTGGCCAGAAAATCAACAAAACCGCCTCCTGTGTTTACCTCAAACACATTCCCAGCGGCATCGAAGTGAAATGCCAGCAGCAGCGGTCGCGTGAACTGAACCGCTTCATCGCCCGACGCGAACTCTGCGAGCGGCTTGAGGAAATACGCGACGGCAAAAAATCCGCGAAACAACAGGCACAGGAAAAAATCCGCCGCCAGAAGCGACGCCGCTCCCGCCGGGCCAAAAACCGCATGCTCGACGACAAATCCAAGCACGCCCAAAAGAAAAACCTGCGTAAACCGCCACAAAGGGGCGATTAAGCTTCAAACTTCTATCTCCAAACTTCAAACTTCCTGCATGCAGCAGTATCTCGACCTCCTCACCGACGTTCTCGAAAACGGCGAATCCCGTACCGACCGCACAGGCACCGGCACAGTCTCGGTATTCGGCAGGCAGGCCCGCTACGATCTCCGTGATGGTTTCCCCTGTCTCACCACCAAGAAACTGCACCTCCGCTCGATCATCCACGAGCTGCTCTGGTTCCTCAAGGGCGATACCAACATCGCCTACCTCAAGGAAAACGGCGTCCGCATCTGGGACGAGTGGGCCGATGAAAACGGCGAACTCGGCCCCGTTTACGGCCAGCAATGGCGCGCCTGGGAAGGTGACGACGGCGAGGTGATCGACCAGATTGCAAACCTCATCGACGGACTGAAAAACAACCCGCACTCACGCCGCCACCTCGTTTCGGCGTGGAACGTTGGCAAGGTCGACCAAATGGCGCTGCCCCCCTGCCACATGCTGTTCCAGTTCTACGTCCACGACATCGGCTCGGACAAACCCGGCCTCTCCTGCCAGCTCTACCAGCGCAGCGCCGACCTCTTTTTAGGCGTCCCCTTCAACATCGCCTCCTACGCCCTGCTCACCATGATGGTGGCCCAGGTCTGCGGCTACGAGGCCCGTGACTTCATCCACACCTTCGGCGACCTGCACCTATACAGCAACCACCTCGAGCAAGCGAAGCTCCAGCTCACCAGAACGCCCAAAGACCTCCCCACCATGTGGATCAACCCCGAAGTCACCGACATCCTCGGTTTCACCGGCGACGACTTCGAACTCCGCGACTACGATCCAGCGCCCCACATCAAGGCGGAGGTGTCAGTCTGACTGCTAGGAATTTGCTTTTTACTGCTAGGAATTTGCTTTTTGGGTGAGGTGTCAGAAGGGCTTGCCATGGGGTGAAAAGGGGGTTAAACACCGGCCGTCGCTGTCACCGAAGGCAACGCCACCTTCACCCTTGACGGACTCCAGCCGGACACCACGTATTTTTTCCGCCTCTACGTCGAACATGACAAGGGCAAGAGCTGGGCCTTTGAGTCCGGCACATTCGCCACCCTGTCATCCAGGGAATAAGCAAACAGAGACCGGCCACCGGCGGTGTCTGTGAGGTGATCTAAAAACCTGCTTGCAAAAAAATAACGCCCTCCGGCTGGGAGGGCGTTTGTTGCGAAAAATGGATTTTCGGATTTTTCTGCCGGAGCCAAGCCTTACTTGCGGCGGCGCAGGATCAGGGCGAGACCACCGAGGCCGATCAGGGCGGTGGAGGATGGTTCTGGCACGGCTTCCACGGTGAAGCTCGAAATGGTGAATTTGGTATTGCCTGCGGAACCGGCGCCGATGGTCACTGTGGCTCCGTCCGGGATGTCAATGCTCTCAGGGTCAGCAACAAATGCGATGTCGCTTCCTCCATTGATTGTGTAGGTTTCGCCACCATTGCCCCCGTAATTCAGTTCAACCTGCGTAATGACCAGGGTTTCGCCAGCGGCCAGTCCACTGAAATTACTGATGCCCAAGGTTATCCACTCCTGGGGTCCGGCAGTATCATTGTTATCAATTCCGGAGCCTGCCGAACCGCCGGCCACGCCGAGACCGCCTGTTTGGTTGCCCAATGTGTTGCTGGCCGTGATGGTAAGGTCAAAGCTCACTCCGGCGCTGCCTGTGCCTGCGGTGGTGTTGAAGGTTCCGGTAGCTGCGCCATGGGCGTCTGTGATTCCTGTGGTCAATGCATCGCCGATTCTGGTCGCGCCGGTAGTTCCAGTGACAAAAGTTACTGCGGCGTGGGATGCGGGAATGGCTGCCATGAAGATAGCTGGTAGTAGGATGCTTGGTCTGATTTTCATCGTGTTATGTTTGTTCGGATTTCAGGGAAACTGATGGCAGTGTATGTACAATCCGGTGCCCTGCCATCATTTTGCACTGGATTTTAGTGGTGTATGTAGTGTACCACTCGGCAGGAGGAAAATGAGCCACCGCATCCATCGCAACCCACTGCCTTCGAAAGTCGCTGAGCACCTGCGGCAGGAAATCCTGGACAAGGTCTGGTCCGGTCGGCTGCCGGGGAGGCGTGTGCTGGCCAAACGCTACAAGGTCAGCGAGAAGACCTGTGCTGCGGCCATAGAGCTGCTTGGCAAGGAGGGACTGCTCAGCAAGGGGGGGCATGGCAAGCCGTGGAAAATCAAGCGTTCCCCGCGGGTGGCGTCAGGAACCATGCGGGGCAAGAACCTGCTCATCCTGCACGACGCGCACTCGACACCGTCCCATGAAGACGATGTCCTGCTGAGAGCTTTTGAAACCATCTGGCAGGATGCGGCCGGGCAAACATTTCGCGGAGTGGTGGACTACCTTTACTACAAGCATCCGGCCAGTTATCTCAAGCAATTGATCCACCGGCATGCGGTGGATGCCATCGTACTGTTCGCACCGCCACCTGTGTGGACCGAAGTGGCGCACCAATGCCTGCCGGTGTTTCAGATCAGCGGCCAGCCCTGCAAGGATCGGGCAACCAGCTATTTTTCCTACTACGTCACGCCGGAAGTCGAACGTTTTACAAGATATCTGGCCGGTCTGGGACATCAGAGAATTCTGGTTCCGTGGCGTGAGGCGAATATCGTGCCGTTCATTGCGGAGGGATTGCGAAAAGGCTTCGACGGCAAGTATTCCGAGAAGCAGCTGGCTCCGTTTTGCCCCTTGGTCGAGAATGATACACCGGAGTTTTGGAGCCGGTTCTGGCACCAATCCATCGCCTCGCTCGAGCCGAGCGCCGTCATCGTCTTTGATGATAGGCACCTGATTTCCCTATACAGTTTCTGCGCCCGGGCCGGGCTGAAAATCCCCCGGCACCTGTCCGTGATACTCATGGCCCACAATCCGCTGTTTGACTGGGTCAGGCCCAAACCCACTATGAGCGCCTTTGCCGACAAAACCGTCATCAGTCATTTCGAGCGCTGGATCCGTGACGGCCACCAACCCCGCGGCGTCCATTTCCTGCCGCTTGTGCGGATTGATGGAGAGAGCGTCGGGCCGGCGAACCCAGAGAGCGCCGCGGCCTCACTTTGAGTCACGCTTACTGCTAGGAATTTGCTTTTTGGGTGAGGTGTCAGAAGGGCTTGCCATGGGGTGAAAAGGGGGTTAAACGCATCGCATTAAAGAAGCTCAGCATGCACGTAGACCAGCAACGCCCATACCCAATCAGTTACGAAGGACATATCGTCGGAGACTGCTTGACCGATCTTGTGGTAAATAACGAACTCATCATCGAAGCCAAGTCCATCGACAGCATCGGCGACAATGAAATTGCACAATTGCTAAACTACCTCAGAGTAGCCAAAATAAACTTGGGGTTACTGCTCAATTTCAAACCAGCCAAACTTGAAATAAAACGCGTTGTAAGATGACCTTCATCACAGATAACTCAGATCCGCCCAGATGACCACAGATCACACCCTCTGCCTAACAAATTCAAAACCCATAAAATCCATCCACATCCATTAAAAAATGAACTCTCCACAACCACTCAAAGTAGCCATGATCGGTGGCGGTGCCGGCGCATTCATCGCCAACCCGCACCAGAAAGCCATCCACTTCGACGGCACCCGCAGGGTCCACTCCGTCGCCCTCCACCCGGACCCGGAAATCGCCATGAACGAGGCCAATAACTGGCCCTACCCCGTCAAAGGCTACAAGTCATACGACGATCTGTTTGCCGACCAGGCGAGCTTGCCCGAGGACCAACGCGTCGATTACGTGCTCATCGTGACCCCCAACTTCGTCCACTTCGACCCCGCCATGAAGGCGCTCGAACTCGGACTCCCCGTGATGTGTGAGAAACCCCTCACCGTCAACCTTGAGGAAGCCGACCTCCTCGTCGCCAAGGCGCGCGAGAAAAACGTGCCCTTCGCCGTCGCCCACACCTACCTCGGCCACTGGAGCAGCTGGTTCAGTCGTCACATCGTCCAGAGCGGCCTCCTCGGGGAAGTCCGCTGGGTGGATTCCTACTACATCCAGGGATGGCTCGCCGACAAACTCGAGGACTCCGGCCAACAGCAAGCCGCATGGCGCACCGACCCTAAAAAAGCCGGCGGCAGCGGCTGCGGCGGCGACATCGGCACCCACGCTCTGATGCAACTTCGTTTTGTCACCGGACTCGACGTTGAACGTGTCTCGGCCAGACTCGACAAGTTTGTCCCCGGACGCCCGATCGACGACCACTTCACCACCTACGGCGAACTCTCTAACGGCGGCAAGTGCCTCGTCCGCGCCTCGCAAATCTGCATCGGTCATAAAAACGACCTCGGCATTATGATCGCCGGCACCAAGGGCGCGCTCAAGTGGAGCCAGGAAGACCCCGAGAAAGTCACCATCTTCCTCCAGGACCAGCCGGACCGCACCTACTGGCGCGGCGCGGTTTCCGCCAACGACGGATTCCTGGGCGACGTGCCCCAGTGGCTGCTCGACGAACCCACCATCCCCAGCGGCCACGGCGAAGCCTTCCACGACGCCTATGCCCGACTCCACCGCGAGTTCGAAAAAGACGTCCGCGCCTATCAGGCGGGTGAAGCCTGGAGCTGTGACGGCAGCAAATACGCCAACATCGACGACGGCCGCATGGGCCTCGCCTTCATCGACGCCGCCCTCAAGTCCGACGCCGCAGACGGTGCCTGGGAGGCGGTGACCAAGGGCTAAGGCCATACACGTCAACCTGACTCGCGCACAACAAGCAGCCGCAATCTCTACCTGAGGGGCTCAAACACCTTGTGGGAAAAATAGCGCTCCATGCGGTCGGGGAAGACCGTCACGATTGTCGCATCCTCCGCCAGATCCTCCGCCAGATCCTTCGCAGCTTCCATCGCGGCGGCGAGGTTCAGTCCGGACGAGGGTCCCACCGGGAAACCCATCGCCCAGAGCCGGTGGGTCAGCTCCATGCAGCGGCTGTCATCGATGGCAATCTCACGCAGGTCAGCCGCGTCAGCTGTCTGCCGCCAGTCGGAGAACAGCATGGAGCACCCGTCCATCACACCCGGCACGTCCTTGGAAAAACGTAACGAACAGCACTCCACATTGGAAACCATCGCCCCCTCGGCACACTGCGGGATCGCCGCCACCGGACGGGTCACGCACCCGGCACTGGAAAACCCCTGGTGCATCCCCACCAGTGTGCCGCCGGTGCCGATGCCCGACACCACGGCATCGATATTCACATCGGGAAGCTGCACCATGACCTCATGGGCGGTGAAAAGCTGGTGCGCCTCGGCGTTGTCGGTATTTTCAAACTGCTGTGTTAGGAATGCCCCCTTAGCATTGGCAAACTCTGCCGCCATCCGGATCACCTCCGGCATCCCGCCACTCACCTTTCTCACTTCCGCTCCATAGGCCTGGATCATCAGCGAGCGCTCATTGGTCGCGGTATCGGGAATAAACGCCAGAAAACGCAATCCCATCTGCGCGCAGTTGAGCGCCAGGGCGATGGACGTGGAGCCCGATGACGCCTCCACCACCAGCCCTCCCGGCCCCACCTTGCCCTGCCGCCAGGCTTTTTCCAGGATATGCCGTGCAATGCGGTCCTTCGTCGAGCCTGAGGGATTCAGATACTCGAGCTTGCACCAGATTTCCGGAGAGTCTGCGTCCAGCCGGACGGGCACCAAAGGTGTGGCGGGAATACGGTGCAGGTAACGGTGACGTGGTAACTTTTTCATTGCAGCGAAGATGCGCATCCCATGCCGCATGGAAAGTCCAATCCTCGAAAAAAACGCCGGAGCAGATCACTAAATACTGACTCGAAGTCGATAGAAAACATTCTGATTCTCCGGAGCAAGGATGTAAGTATCCTTGGTTACCCCCTCGCCTTGATCCACTGTGATCACCTCGGTCGGAGTGGCATCAAACCAATCAATAAGATTATACGAGTATCTCACCACCGCTGTAACATCCGTTGCTGCTGTGGAGCGCAAGACCTCGAAATGGGGGTTACCTGAAACCGCAGAGATCGAGACGGGACTGTACGAGCGCACTGCGGGATCGGTGCCCAGGTAATATTCCATCAGCAGCCCGAGGCCGTCGCCGTCTCCATCCTGGTTTCCAGGTGCCGTTTGCAGCCCATTCTCCTGGCGAAACTTATCATACCCACCGGGCAAGACGTTGATCTCTGCTGCGCTGGCATAGTTTGTCCCGTTTATTTCATCAATGGCGGTAAAACGGAAGTAGCGTGCCTTTACATCATCGGCAAAGAAGACCTTCTGAAGCACCGGGCTGTTTTTGATATTTCCAAACTCTGCCTCAGCAACGTTCGTCCAGTTAACGTTGTCCACACTGACTTCAAAGCGGTAGTTTTTAACAATCCCATTCTCCCCGCTCACACGCGGCAGGTAGGAAAAACCACCAATCAAACGGCTGGTCTGCATGTCGATGGTGACCTGGTGGGGGTGAGAGCCGCCGCCACCGCCCCACTGAGTATGCCAGAGCGTGTCTGGGTCATCATCTATCGCGTTGCTGGCACGCTCGCCTTCCGCTATTTCTTCACTGCTCACGGAGATGACTTGCCAGCCTATTGGGGCATAGCCAGAGAAGGTCTTAACCGTGGCGAGACTCACCGAGCCGGCATTTTCGCTAATTGCTTTGATCGTGCCACCCATCGGCAGATCGATCGGTGCTGTGTATAGCTTGGATGCCGTGGTCGGCTCACTGCCATCATCCGTATAGTAAATAGAATCCCCACCCGAGGCTGAAATCGAAACCTTGCCCTGAGCATCACGGTTGGCGATCAACGGAGAGACTAATAAGCTGACCGATTTATAAAGCGCCACATTCGCAAGCGTGGGTTCTAACCGCGACTGGGTAATACGGATCCGCACCTTGTCCGTCGATGTCTCCGTAATCTTGAGAATACGTTTATGTCCCACGGTGGTTGCCGTAGCCTTTTCTTCCCAGCTTGTCCCATTCCAGGTATCCACGGCAAAATTCTCAATCCGCATACTGCGCACAGCGATCGCCTCCTGCAGAACCACCCGGTCAATCGTTTGAGCTGATGGTAACGTTAAGGTCAAGGTAGGGGTCGAGACTCCGGCTTCAGGCTCCCAGTAGGAATCGAGGTCTCCATCCAGACAATTGCTGGCTGGTTGACCGGCCAGAGTCGAATCTGCAGCCATCGTACCACCGGAAGCCAGGTTCGTAGCATAGGTTTGTTGAATGATGGTCATCGCCTCCATCAGTGGAGTGATCTGATTGTCGGGAATCAGGCCACGTGTATCCGGCGAGAGGTTCAGCAGGAGGTTGGCATTGCGGCCGACCGAGGCGTAGTAGATATCGATCAACTGGCTTGCTGTCTTCACACCGTGTGAGGACTTCCAGAACCATCCGTTGAGAATCTTGGTATCGGCTTCTGCAGGCCACCAGGTCAGGGTCTTTCCGCCAACCAGTTTGGAGCGACTGCCGAGATCAGGTGCGCCGCCAGTTGTCAGATTAGACACTGGCGTCGGGATAACGCTCCACTCGGTTTCACGGGCGTAACCTGTTTCGTTGCCGACCCAGCGCACGTCCGGTCCGTCGATGGCGATGTTGGTGTTCGGCTGCAGTGTGTTGATCAGATCATACCAGGCGGCGCGGCTGTAGGTCTGGCCGGTGCCTGGCTTTGGGTTAGCGCCATCAAACCACATTTCTGCAATATCACCGTACTCGGTAAGCAGCTCGTAAAGCTGGTTGAGAAAATAGCGATTGTAGTCATCGACATCATACGAGTAGGTGGTGAATCCGGTTGGTGGCGTGCGGCCTTGCGATGGATTGCTGTTGAAGGTGGCCGGATCGGTTGGAATGGTGGATGTCTGGGAAGAGCTGCCATTTCCGTAATATCCGGATCCATTGGTGTAACTCAGGGGCGATTCGATCTGGTAGAGATCCGCCGGGGAAAGATAGACACCGAACTTAATGCCCTGTGCCGCGCAGGCATCAGAGACGGCACGGACAAGATCGCCATTACCGCCGAGCCATGGACTGGACGCTACATCGTGGGTGGTGTAGCGGCTGGGGTAGAGGCAGAAGCCCTCGTGGTGCTTGACCACCAGCATAAGCATTTTTCCGCCAGCGTTTTTAATGGTCGTTACCCATTGCGCAGCATCGAGGGCGGTGGGGTTGAAGTCGGCGGGATCCTCAAAACCGTTGCCCCACTCCGAGCCGGTGAAGGTGTTGGGGCCGAAGTGGATGAAAAAGGTGTTTTCCAGTCGTTGCCAGTCCACCTGCTTCTGGCGGGGCAAAGTTTTGGCAGCCTTTTCCACCTTGATCGCCTCGGTGTCTGTGGGGTTTATAAAATGGCTGGTGGCGTAGTCGATGGTAGGCGGCGGCGTGAGCACTCCACCATCAAGGTGAACGCGATCGATGTGCATGTCCTTGCCTCCCGCAGACAGGGTGAAACGAAGCTGCAAGCGTGTATTGGCGGCGGGTGCACTGAGTGAGTAGTCCACCTGGGTAAAGCTAGCTTGAGCTGTGGATGTGGAAATCGTGCCCAGCGTTGCATAGGTGGCATTTGCCTGCGCATCCCAGAGGCTGACCGTTAGAGTGGTGTCCGCGCCCGTGCCGCCGGTTTTGTAGTCGAAGCTAAGATTGACGGTTTCCGCCGCCGCCACCGTGAACATAGCGGCGGACGTGAGGGTTTCGCCGCTGTCGTTGTGGATCTGGATGTAACGCGAATCTGTGGCGGTATCCGCGCCAAATGGAGCAGTGGTCAGGCCGGAGTTTCCTGATGCCAGCCAGACCCCTGACGAGGCAATCCAGCCATCAGGCGAACCGTTAAAACCGGTTGTGGCACTGACAAAGCCACCGTTGTGCTTGGACGAGTCGATGATGGTATCTGCCTGAGCCGTGACGACGAGCAGTGCAGAGAGTAAGAGAGTTGTATGGAATTTCATCAGTAGGAAAAATGGGTGGATAGGAAAAAATCAGTTCAAAGCAGGACGGGCGAGCGCGAATCCTCACTCATTGAGTGGGTAAACATACATAGAACGGCAATTCTCGATGGTGCCAGCCATATGGCATCGCTCACTTACAGGCAGATAGGCGGAAGAAGTTAACGTCATTCTTAGAGTAACATTGCCTTACACAAATCCCCCCTCAGCAGCATGAAGCCATCGAGGGGGGATGAATGAAGTTAGAAGTTTCTTGTCTTACTTACGGCGACGTAGGATCAGAGCAAGTCCGCCGAGGCCGAGAAGGGCTGTGGAGGAGGGTTCTGGGACTACGCGCAGAACAACAGCGGCGGCACCTGGATCAGTTGGGCCAATTGCGTCAATCGTAAAGGCAGTTTCAGCAGCACCGGTTGTGAAAGTGCCAATTACCCAGCCGCCAGTTCCACGGGTCAGGGTTGCACTTGCCAGGCCTCCGTCATTATCTTGGAACTGAGTGGTACGAGTGCTGATGCCACCACCACGAAGGTCATGAATACCGATGATCTGGATTTTATACTGGGTATTGGCTTGCAGACCGCTGAGGGTCAGCTCCCAGGGATCACCAGTGCCACCGAAGGCAGCGTGATTGTTAATAATACCGTCCAGAGTTGAATCCCCTGTGCTGGCTCCACCGTTGTTTGTCCAGAACGGACCGCTGCCACCAGCAGAGCTGAAGCTGACACCATTCACGGTACCTCCAGCCCCGAAGTCGAGAGCTCCGTTGGCCGCTGCAAAGGAGGATGTTCCACTCGGCCAATCGTCCTTTGTGTATGTGATCCCGGTCGCTGCAACTCCCTCATTGAGGATATCAGTCGTGGCAGTAATTGCGGTCGTCGAACTGGCTCCGGCGTCCCAGGTAATTACGGCCGCCTGGCTGACTCCTGTCATGGCCGCGAGGGCCAGTAGTATCGTGTATTTCATTTGTTTTCTATTTTGTTTTTAGTGATTTCTTACCTCCTGAGCTGTATAAAGATCAGGCCTTCTCTATGACACAGGCACGAAAGCTGTAGGGGTTAACAATCAATTTGAAAAAAACTTGAACCGCTACGGATTCACCTCGTTTTTAAGGTAAATGTTTCTGATTTGCCGACGGCTCAGCGCGCCTTGAAAAACGTAGAGTTCGTCGATGGACGGGGTAATGCTGTAGGCTTCCCGTTTTTTCGCCCAAAGGTGGTTGAATACTCTCAACGGCACCGAATTAATGCCGTCGGTGGAGGTGTTCACGGAGATGTTGCCATCTGCGTTCCGGGGCGCGCTTGCATTGATCTCCGGACGTGTTTGCTCCAACTCTCCATCGATGTAGCTGTAGATCTCCGGGGTGCCATCGGAATTTGAACCGCCGGTGAAAACGTGCGCGACATGATGCCACCGACCGTCATCGACCGGGGTGGTTCCGTGAAGCTCGTAGGCACCTATGGAAAGATTGACAACAGCTCCGGTGGCGCTTGTCTCGACGATGGATAAAAACTCTCCCGTGGCTGAACGGCTGACATCACTCCGCGCTCCCCAACCCACAACCGGGTGCAGGTATTGTTTTCCGGGCGGCAGTTTTAACCAGTAGGCGATGGTGCGGGGGGCATTGCCCTCGATGCCGGGCCAATCCGTGGTCATGAAGCCACCTCGCCCAGTGGAGCAGAGCGCAGTGCCGAACTTTCCCGGAACGGATGCAAATGGGTCATGCCTGTCGAGGGCGACGGCTTTCGAGAGTATGCCGTCTTTGGTCGGGAGGTTGCCGCTGACAAGGTAGATGTCCTTACCCTTGCCGTCGAAGCTCCAGTGTAAATGAGGCAGGAATGCGGGAAGGCGTGTCAGAAAAGCGCTGGCGTGGATAGGTACGGAGTCCAGGCGGCCAATGGGATCGATACGGCGGCCTTGCCCCGCCCCTAGCGTCGCAGTCTCCATGCGCAGGCGGGTGGCTGCCACCTGAACCCTGCCTTTGAAAACATGCACCTCATCGTGGTCATTGGGATTGGAGATCACACCAAACTCGGTGCCCAGGTCCACGATCTCCAGATCATGGGTCTTGACCTGAAACCCGGTCGCGTTGGCGGGAACGTGGAACCATGCGATCCCTTCTCGCATGAAGAGGGTGTCGTCATCATGCAGGGTGACATCAGCCGGTGCTTGCACAACTGACCTCACTCCAGAGCCAAACCGCAGCTCGATCGCTCCCTGGGAAATCTCGAGTCTGCTGCCTTTTTCCAGCACCAACCCCACGGGTGCATCTTCACTGCCGTCGTGAGTCAGCGTGAACTGGGTGCCTGGGGCTGAAGCAAAAGTAAGCGCGGGCTGCGGCTCCTGCACAAAAAACAGCCGCATCGCCATCAGCGCGATCACCAGAACCGCAGCCGCGGCAAATACAGCAACACGGGAGGCCTTCCTCCGCTGCACACGGAGAAGCTCCTCCACCGGAACCGCAGGGGTAGGTGCCGCCAAGGACTTGATTCCCCTGGATCGCTGTCTGAGCAACGTGGTCATGCGGGCGTAGTGACAATAGAGCTCACGAGCCTGCTCCGAGGTCATCAGCCGCTCACGCAATGCAGGCCAATGCGCCTCCGGCAGGGTGCCCTCAAGGAGTTCCTGAATCCGGGTTTCAAGTTGGACGGGTGTCAACGGCATCAGCTTGTCTGGGTGGCTTGATCCATGGGCCGACGGGCTTCAATACACCGCTTCAGGGTAGCGCGAATGCGGCACAAGCTGACCCTGATCGAGCCGAGTGGGCGCCCGCTACTTGCGGCATATTCCTTCAATGGAGCATCCGTGTAATAGCGGTGCGTTATTAGCTCCCGCTCATCAGGTTTGAGCTTTTCCATGCAATACTCAAGCGCGGGGCGGAGATCGTGCATGGGATTATCTTCCGCCGTATCGACCATCGTCTCGGTGATCTGCCGGGCGAGATCCTCGTCAATGACCAGCCAGCTCTTGCGCTTGGATTCCTTGAGAAAAGCACGCACCTCCCAGCGAGCGATGCTGAACGCCCAGGCACGGAAATTGGTATTCCTCTTGAACAACGCACGTTTTTTCCAGAGCACGAGATTGGTACGCTGCAGGACATCGTCAACCGAGGCGTTGCCCGGCAACAGGGAATGAATATACGCCAGTATCTCGGCCTGGTGGGTCGCTATCTGGGTGACGACCTCGTCGTCCGATTTACTTGAGAAAAATCTCACCGTAAACTAACAGCGGATTGAGCGGGGATGTTAACAGGTTTTCCCGGAAAAACAGCAGCCGAAACTTGGTGAAGGGTCGGTTAAGTAGGATCCCGTCATGATCTAAGCGATTGCTGTTTCTTCAGGGCACAGACGATAAAACACAGTCCGCCGGCGATCATGAACGTGGAGTAGAACTGCCCCTTGGTCAGCGAGAGGATGAAATCCTGACCGGCATCCGGCTGGCGGTAGTTCTCCACGATGATGCGGAACACGGCGTAGAGGACGAAAAACAAGCCGGTGATCACGCCGTGGGCAAGTTTGGGAAAACGCACCCGCACGGTGCAAAGAATCGCAAAGAGCACAAAACCCTCTAACAAGGATTCATACAACTGCGAGGGATGTCGCGCCTCCAACTGACTGCTAGGAATTTGCTTTTTGGGTGAGGTGTCAGAAGGGCTTGCCATGGGGTGAAAAGGGGGTTAAGGGGGAAAGGAGGGGAAAAGAATTTTGAATGGTGAGTTTTGAATAGTGGATGAGGGGCACTGGAATGAGAAATTGTGGGTAATTTCTTTCCTTGGTGGGTGATTGAGCATGAAATGTGCTCATATTCACTAATTGCAAGTATAGTCCTCTTACCCGCCGTGCCAAGGAAAATCGGCAGCGGGTATTCTACGAGATGGAGCAATCCATCGGATCAACCGGGATCGAGGACCAGGGTGCGGCCGTCGCCTAGCGGGACCTCCTCAGGTTTCCACCGTGGTCGCTGGTCATACGCGTTCCTGTGACCGGGTGGCGCGGAGGGGATTCTCGGACGGTTGAACCAGTCGAGTTCGGGATTCTGGTCAGGGATCCATTCCTTGACTGCCTTCCACGGCGGCTCGATGGGATCCATCGTTTCGATGTCGAATGGCGGCGGCGGCGGGCGGGGCAGCTTGATGACACCCTCCCAGAGTCCGTATAGCCGGAGGAAAAACTCGATCTCGCCGGGGTGCAGGTGAGTGCGCACGGGTTTCATCGTGCCCTTGCAGCAGGGGCACTGGAGAGGGTCGCCGCCCCAAACCTTGAGAATGAGGTCGCGCCACAGCGGGCGCATGTCGCGGGCACTGTGCTTGGGTGGCGCGGGGATGAGGAGGATCTGCACAGGCTTGTCCCGGATGGCTGCGGCAATGGTCTCCGGTTTCTGGGCGTGCTTCTTGCAGGCATGGATATCCGGGTGCGCGGGACGTTTTATTCCCCGGGACTTGTTGGAGTAAACGCCGTAGTAGCGCACGGTCTGCTGCCCCTTCGGCGGCAGGTGGTCAAGGGCGGCGGCGATGAAGTCCGGGGCTTTGAAGATCTGGAAGTTGCGTTTAATGCTGTGGTGACGCTTGGAGCGGTAAATGACGGTTTTCGTGGTGGCATTCCAGGTGATCTTCTGTAGGGAGAAGGGATGGCGCAGCAGATACTGGGCGAGGCGTTCGCGTCCCGCGGTATCGTCCGGGGCGATGATTTCCTCTCCCCCGTTGTCAATGTTGAAGCCGGAGTGTTTCCAGGCCAGCAGGAGCCCAAGCTTCTTGGCGCTAATGAGCCTGTTCTCGTGCAGGGTGTGGAGGAAGCGGTGCCGGAACAGCTCCACGGCGGTTGCCATGGATTCCTGCGGCATGCAGTGGAAGGAGCCGTCGGGGGCAAACAATCCGTCGGCTGCGAGGATATGGAGATGCGGGTGGAAGATGAGGTAGTCGCCGAAGGTATGCACGGCGGCGATCGCCCCGATGCGGCCCTCCGGCAAATCCAGCCGGGCGCGGAAGCTGTCCCGCAGGGTGGAGGCGGCGGTGTGGAAGAGATGGGTGAGGAGCCTGCGACGTTTCCTGAAGATACCGCGCAGCACCCGGGGGATGGTGAAGACAAACTGGCGGTGGGGCACGGCGTGGCAGACAGACCCTGCGATCCACGCGCTGGTGCCGCGCACCCGCCGCTGGTGGCACGATGATTCATCCGATGACACTCCCTACGGAAGCACGGTGGTAGAACTTCAGTCCCAGTAGAATACATGGCAAACCCACGCACAAACCTCCCAAGCTGGAAAAACAGGGCATGCCTCCGGCTTGCACTTGCCAGGCCACAAGCCGGAGGCTTAAACTGCTGCCACAACATCAGCAGCAGGCTCCCCCCATATCAAGGCGGAGGTGAGTGTGTAGTTCATGCGGCTGGCTTGAACACCACATACCAGAGTGGCGAGATTCCCCAGCGGGAGGGGGTGCTGTAGGAAATTTCAAGGCCACAAGCCCTGGCTTCCCGGGCGAGCCTGTTCAGCGACACCGGGGTCCTGTCCTGGATCGGCTGCCCTTGGACAAACTTCCTCAGTTTGCGGTAGCTCATCGAGGTTGAAAAGCTGTTGAAAAACGAGACAACGATCGGGCCGCTACTGATGCGGCGCAGTTCTGTCAATGCAGCCTGTCGGTCTTTTGATTCCACGAAATGGTGGAACAGGCGGTTACAAACCACCGCGTCAAACTGTCCGTTGTCAAAACCGGAATCAAAGACATCACTCTCATAGAACGGCACCTCTGATTCCGAAGTGTTGCCAATGGCTGGGTTGCACGAGGCGAGCGCAATCATCGAAGCCGCGCTATCCGCGCCGGACACCTGGTAGCCACATTCATGGAGCAAATTGATAAGCCGGCCCGTTCCACAAGGGAAATCCAATACGTGCGCCCCCCTGGGAATGTGCTGCAGACACCTGAGAATGGCCTTTTTTTCACGTTGATCGCGTTTATTATCGATGCGGTATTGCGATGGATATTTCGAGGCCACCTCCTTTTGTTTAAAACGGTCACAGTTTGCCCTGGTCTGCTGGTCGATGTTGATTTCTATCATTGTTTTATCCGGGTTGGGATTGGCGGCGGCAACTCGCCTGTCGCGCTCTCCATGATCATTGCCACAAGCAACATGATAGATGGGTGAGAGACCCCATGAAAATCGCCCCGGATTGCACCATCGTGGATTTTCTTTACCATGGATCCCTTACAAATGATCCAGTATTGCCAATTTCTCACTCTTTTCTCATCATTGCCATGCTATCCTTCCGCCCGGCATCAAAACACCCTCTCCAAAATCTGACCACCTCAACACCGCCATACCATCATGCGCATCCTTGTCATTGAAGACTACCTCCCCATCCTCGAAAACGTGGTCGCCAGCTTAACCGAAGAAGGATATGCAGTGGACGCCTCGGCAACGGGCGATGAAGGCCTGTGGTATGCAGAGAACCACAACTACGATGTGATCATACTTGATCTCATGCTGCCCACCATCAACGGTATCACCATCCTGAGTAAAATCAGGAAAAACGGCGACAACACCCCGGTCATCATCATCAGTGCCAGGGACTCCGTCGAGGCTCGTGTCGATGGGCTTAATGCAGGTGCTGACGACTACTTGATCAAACCATTTTCACTCCGTGAACTCATTGCCAGGGTCAAATCCCAGACCAGGAAACACTACAACCAGAAGGCAAAGGTTTTTACCATGGACAGCCTGCGTATCGACTTCGATGCCAAAAGAGTATTCCGCGATGAGAAAGAAATCATCCTGACAAAACGCGAATACGGAATCCTGGAATATCTCGCGCACCGCCCTGGCGAGGTTGTCTCGCGCATGGATGTCTGGAATCATGTCTACCAGGAAAACGAGGACTATGCCAGTAACGCCATTGATGTCTACGTCGGGTATCTTCGGAAAAAACTCAATAAGGAAGGGCAAGCGAATCTTATTCAAACCCGGCGCGGGCAAGGTTATTATCTGGAGGCACCAAGCTCGTGAAAACCCCATCTATCAAAAAGCGGCTGCTCATCAGCATCGTCCTACTGATCGTTACCATGCTCGGGATCGGCTCCACGGGCCTCTACTTGAAAGTGCGTCAGTCCCACTATGAGCAAATTGATATCGACTTGCAAAAAATAGCCGAGCTGCTCGCTATCGAGATCGAAGTCAACGATGGGAAAGTCATCTATGAATGGTTGGACGAACTCGATACACACCCAGGAAAGAACCAGAAGGACTACATCCAAAGCTGGGATGCACAGGGAAACAACCCTGGCCGATCACCTGACCTAGAGGAAATGGACTTGCCTTTTTTTCATGGTGAACTCAACGAATACGTTTACCGCGATGTGACCTTGCCAGAAGGTCGCCGGGGCAGGGCTGTTGGATTATTATTAATACCCAGCCTCTCTGAGGAGGATGCTTCAGAACATGAAAAAACGACGTTCACCCCACCACCCCACGTGCTGGTAGTCGCCATCGATATCGAGCACAGTGCACGACGCCTTGCCAAACTCCGCTGGGCTTTTGCCCTGACAACCATCGGCCTTATCCTCGCTACTTCCATGGTGATCTCCTTCATCATTAACAATAGTTTGCAGCCGATTAAAGACCTTGCCTTGCAAGTCAGTGACGCGCTTCCCGAGAACTCAGGCACTGCATTCCATATTGCTCCGAACTTCCCCCTGGAACTCCGCGAACTCGTCTCACACTACAACAAGTTGATCGAACGCATTGATCTGGCACGGACCCGCGAACGTGATTTTTCCGCCAATGCGGCCCATGAGTTACGCACACCTCTCACGGGTATCTCCACGACACTCGAGCTTGCCCTCAGCAAACCCAGGGACAATCCCTACTACGTAAACAGCATCACCAGGACCCTTGATATCAGCAGCTCCATGCAGCTCCTGCTCGAGCGCTTGATGAGCTTCGCCAAACTTCAAAACGATGCCTACCCGCTGACCACCACAACAGTGGATATCCAGGGCATTCTCAAGCAGTCGTGGGAAGAGCAGAAGGAAAAAGCCAACGCCCGGGAGCTTGCCGTATTATGGAGCCTGGATCCTACAGCCACCACGGTCGATACGGATAAACAGCTCTTCCACATCCTCGTGCGAAACCTCATCAACAATGCTGTCTCCTACGCCAAAGCCTCAACAACGATCACCATCATCACCCAACGCCTCAACGGTCACATCGCGCTGCGCATCACCAACGAAACCACAGGGCTGAATGCCAGTGACACGGAAAAGTTTTTTGATCCGTTTTTCAGATTGGATGCCGCCAGGGGGATGAGCGAGAACCACTACGGCATTGGCCTGGCATTGTGCCGGGAAATATCACGTGTGCTGGGAGGCCGCATATCGGCAAAACTTGATGAGGACATGGTCATCTCGATCGAGTTTATTTTCGATTAACAAATCCCGTTTCTCATCATTTCCTCATTCCGGCCAGGTTAGATTCGGCGCGAAACCGATACACGACCGCATGCCGAACCAACCCGCCCCAAACAAGCCAAGCCCGTTCACACTTTCCCCTGATCAGAACAAGTTTCTGCTCATGGTGCTCGGGCTGCTGTTTCTGCTGCGCGTTCTGGTGATCATCGAGGTCCCGTTTACCGACACCACCGAAGCACGCTATGCGGAAATCGCCCGCAAGATGGTGGAGACCAACGACTGGATCACGCCGCAGTTCGACTACGGAGTTCCCTTCTGGGGAAAGCCACCGCTGCATACTTGGATATCCGCGCTGGGGATGAAATGCTTCGGGGTCAATGAATTTGGCGGACGCATCTTTATCTTTGCCACGGCCTGCGCTTTGTTGCTGATTCTCTACCAATGGGTGAAACGCTACAAAGGCCATGGCTACGCGCTGTTAGGCACCGTCATTCTAGCAAGTAGCGGCCTTTTCTATATTGCCATGGCGACGGTTATGACAGACCTCGTGATGACCTTCGGTACGAGCTTGTGTATGATCGCATTTTGGAACGCACTGCACCCGCCCACCACGGCTACAACCCGTTCTCGAAACCAACTTTGGGGGTATCTCTTTTTCATAGGCCTCGCAATCGGCCTGCTGGCCAAGGGTCCAGTGGCGACCGTGCTGACAGCATTACCCATCGGGCTCTGGGTATTGATCACTGGCCAATGGGAAGCCACGTGGAAGAGGCTCCCGTGGATCAAGGGGGGCATCCTTACCCTTGTAATTGCAGTCCCCTGGTACATCCTCGCCGAGCTAAAGACGCCCGGGTTTCTTGATTACTTCATCATCGGCGAGCATTTGCAACGTTTCTCAAAAAGCGGATGGAATGGAGATCTTTATGGTCATGCCCATGCAGAACCTAGAGGCAGTATCTGGGGTTTTATACTAGTGGCGCTCATGCCGTGGACACCCTTCGTGCTTGCACCTCTAACACGTTTCCAACTCATCTTTCATCAAATTAAACCTGCGAAAAACCCCTGGGGCTTCTATCTTCTCTGCTGGGCGATTTCTCCGATGTTGTTCTTCACTCTCGCCACCAACATCATCCTAACATACGTCATTACAGGTATTCCAGCGTGCTGTTATCTGGCCATCGAACTGTGGCAAGCCCGCCAACAACCGGAGCAATTCACGACTCCTGGTACCGCCCGGTTTTTCGCCGGTAGCGTCATCGCTTCACTGGTCATCTTCCTCTCACTCTACCTGATCTATATCAACAACGATGACTTCATAGCCAGAAAGTCACAGGTCCTGCTCGTAGCAAAAAAACAGGAGTTAAGCAGCCAGGAGCCAGGTGGTCTTTTCTACTGGAAAACCCGGCGTTATTACTCCTCCCAGTTCTATAGCCGCGGCAACGCAAAAAGATGCAAACTCGAAAGCGAGCTTGCTGGTATCACCACGAATGAAACACGGGATTTTATCGCCGTGAACAGCAAGAAGATCGCATCCATTCCATCAGCCGTCATCACTCACTTCTCTCCTGTAGGCACCTTTGGTGAACTTACCCTCTATCGCGAAAACCCGATAGCAAAGGACATCCAATAGCCACTCACATACGAACATGAGCATACCTGAGATTTCCTGTGTCATTCCAGCCTTCAATGAAGCTGAGAACATCCCCTGCCTACTCAAGGAGCTGGCAGCGGAGTTTGCTCAGCTCGCACGCAGCTACGAAGTTATTATCATCGACGACGGCAGCCGGGATCATACCGCCAAGGTAGTCACAGAAGCTCTTGCGTCATACCCACTCCGGTTGCTGAAATTATCACGTAACTTTGGCAAGGAAAGCGCCATCACCGCGGGTTTGGCGCACGCCCAAGGAAAGGCGGTCATTATTATGGATGCCGACCTCCAGCACCCGGTGAGCTACATCCCCCGCTTCCTCAAGCTCTGGGGCAATGGTGCCAAGATGGTCTATGCCATCCGTGAAAACAGAGATGATGAATCCTTTCTCAAAAGAAAACTTAGCGCACTGTTTTACCAGCTCATGATCCACGGGTCAGAAATCCCCGTCACGCCGAATGCACTCGATTTCAGATTACTGGATCGTCAGGTCGTCGATGCCCTCCTCACGCTCCCCGAGCAACACCGCTTCATGAAAGGGCTCTACAACTGGGTGGGCTTTGAAGGTGTCGCACTGCCACTGACACCGGCTAACAGAAATTCAGGTAATACCAAATTCAGTATTCGAGGCCTGATCAAATTCGCGGTCACAGGCATCACTTCATTTTCCTCCCTGCCGCTGCGCATGTGGACCGTCATCGGAGGGCTCGTTTCTCTGATTTCCATACTCTACGCACTCTACGTAGCGCTAAAAACATTTGCTTTCGGAGCCTCCGTGCCCGGCTGGGCGACCATTACCTGCGCCGTGTTTTTCCTCGGTGGCATCCAACTCATCTCCATCGGTATCCTCGGGGAATATGTCGGCCGTATTTTTGACGAGGTCAAACGACGTCCTAACTATGTCATCGACACAGACAGCCAACAAGCTTAACACTTCATGAACCACCGCCCAAACCGAACCCCCGTCATCTGTGCCGACGACTATGGCATGAACCTGCAGATCACGGCGGGAATCCTCCGCCTCGCCCGACAGGAAAAAATCCAAGCCCTGTCTTGCATGGTCAACGCGCCCGATTGGCAGGATCATGCCGACAACCTAACAGACCTTCCTGCATCCATCAAAATAGGTCTTCACTTTGACCTCACCCACCCATTCACTCCTAGGCATCGTCCACTGCACTACTGGATAAGGCAGGCTCTGTGTGGAAAAATCGATGCGGCCCTGGTCACGGATGCACTCCACTCTCAATGGAACGCCTTCGTGGAAACAACCGGCAGAAGTCCGGATCATTTTGACAGCCATCAGCACGTCCATACATTCCCCATCATCAGACATTGCTTACTGAATTTCATCAAAGAAAAAGCTCCCGCTCCTGGCATGCTCCCAGTCCGAGACCCCTCGCCCCTGATGGCACCCTATCCATTTTTCAAAAGTAAAATCCTACGCCTAGTAGCCAGAGGATTCACCGAAGAACTCGGACCATACCTTGCCAACCAGTACTTCGGAGGTCTTTATAGCCTCAAACCTCGAATGAACTTCCCCTCACTTCTTAATAGCTGGGTCACTAATGCCGCCCCCGGCACCCTCATCATGTGCCACCCCGGAGAGCCTAGCGATGACCCCACCGATCCCATTTCCGATACCCGGGCAGGAGAACTACAAGCCCTTCTCTCATTCGAAAGCACTAACAACCTTGCTCTGCAGAGATGACACAATTACTTAAACAGGCTTCTCGATTCGGCATTGTGGGCATCATTGCGATGATCGCTCACTTCGCGCTGGTGGTGGTATTTGTCAACCTATCCATACCTCCACTCATTGCCAACGTCATCGCCTTCCTGGGAGCTTTTCAGATCAGCTACTGGGGACACGTTAGCTGGAGTTTTGCGGAGGCATCCTCACCCCGGGGCAGCTCCCTAAGACGCTTTTTCATGGTCGCCACCAGCAGTTTTCTACTTAACGAAATCCTGTTCGCCATCCTACTCGAGTTCACCTCCCTGACCTATCAGACCGCTCTCATATTGGTGCTGACCTTTGTGGCTGGCCTGACATTCTTTCTCAGTCGGCATTGGGCATTTGCACATCAGGATACTTGATGATCCTACTTGTCGTGAGGACGGCTACAGGCTAAACCTGCTCCACCTTATGAAAGCCAAACTCAAACTCACCGCCATTGTCGCCATGACTCCTGACCGGGTGATAGGAAAAGAGGGCGGGCTCCCCTGGCATCTTCCCGAGGATCTGAAACTCTTCAAACGGCACACCACCGGGCACCCGATTGTGATGGGGCGTAAAACTTGGGACTCGATTGGCTTCCCGCTTCCCCACCGACAAAGCATTGTGCTCACGCGGGATACCGACTGGTCGGCCGAGGGGGCCGAGGTGATTCACACGCCTGATGAACTGCAGAACATCCAGCTTATCGCCTCCCAGGTGTACATCATTGGCGGAGCCCAGGTGTACGAGCTTTTTATGCCGCAGCTTGATGAAATCCTCGTCTCACACGTGTATGCGTCTTACCCAGGCGATACACGCTTCCCAGAATTTGAATCTGAATTCCCTCATGTCACCATCGAGGAAAAATATGAGACGTTTGAGCTGAGGCGTTACAGTAGGACAGCTTTGTAAGCTGTCGGCAACCCAGGCGCTCATCCTTTGCTCTCATCCTGCCGACAGCTTACAAAGCTGTCCTACCTTCTAACAATCTTGCCACATGTTTGGCGATCACGTCGGCCTCGAGGTTGACCTTCTGGCCGACAGTGGCATCGCTCAGGCGCGTCAGTTCCATCGTGTGAGGGATGATCCAGAATACGGCGGAATTTTCCTTCAGCTCGGCGATGGTCAGAGAAATTCCGTCAATGGCGAGCGATCCTTTGTCGATGCAGAGCTTCTGGATTTCATCCGGCAATGAGATTTCCAGCCGGTGGTCCTGCCCGTGTGGCGAGAGATCGAGGATGGTGCCGGTGGTATCGACATGACCTTGCACGAAGTGGCCGCCAAAGCGGTCGCCTGCCAGCATGGCACGCTCGAGATTAACCAGCCGCCCCTCACTCAGCTCGCCCAGCGACGTGACATCGAGTGTCTGTTTCAGGACATCGAAGCCAGCTGTCTGTCCGTCGTGAGCCGTGACTGTCAGGCAGCAGCCATTGACGGCGACGGACTCGCCGTCGTTGAGTTCATCGGCAAAGGGAATCTCCACGGTGAGCCGGGCCTGGTCGCCACGGAACTCGATTGCCCGAACCCTGCCGGTTGCCTCTATTAATCCTGTAAACATGGGAATGGTGTGGTGAATGAACTAGTGATCCGCCTTTTGCTCGACGGGAGGCATGGCTTTCTTTTCAAACATTTTATCAATACCGTTGTCCGGGAAAAGCATCATCACCAATGAGACGATTATGGTGGGAGTCAGCGCAGCGAGCAGGAGTTTGCCTGGGGAAATACCATCACCAAAGAATTTACTCAGAAGTGCCTGGCCAGCCGGGTTTGGCGCGTTGGCGATAACGGTCAGGCCACCGCCGGATACGGCGCCTGCGAGCACGGCGTATTTAAGCTGCGGTCCAAGTCCATCGACTTGACTTGCGAGGAAAGTAATGGCTGCGTTATCATTAAACGAGGTCAGCACCACCGAGCCGATAAAGAGCGGGGTCTCGCCCAGGCTGGTAATCACGGGAGCCAGCCACCACCCTTGCAAACCGCCATGGATGACCAGTCCTGCGAGAAAGAAACCGACGAGGATTGGCCCTCTCAAATGCACCACGGACTGGTGATGCGCCGTGCCCTGACGAAAGGCCAGGAAGAATAAAAAGCCGCCCACAAACATGGCCGGTGTATGGGCGAAATACACGGTCCACCCCATGAACAGGAGGTGGGTCAGTGTAATCCAGAGCGGGATCGGCGTTTCCTTACCTTGCAAGTCCCCTTTACCATCGCCATCGTGATCCGCAAGGCGCTTACCCATTTTTGCCAATTCCTTACGGAACACAGCAAAGTAGAGACAGGTGGAAATCAGGATTCCCACCACGGCCTTGTCGCCGTAATGCAGGAGCATTTCCATGGTCGTTAGGTCCCACTTGTCGGGACCCGCCACCATCAATACGGGTGGTGCGGCAAAATTGGTCAGAACCCCACCCACGGAGATATTCACGAAGAGCAGTCCGAGAGTTCCGTATGCAAATTTAGCCGACGGCTTGAGGCTGTAGAATTTCTTGGCCAACAGCATGGCGGCAATGGTCATGGCGCCGGGCTCGGTGATAAATGAACCAAGGACGGGCGCGACGGTGAGAATGGACAACCACCAGGCGCCGGGTGTCTCCTTTCCCCACTTGGCGAAAAACCTCAACGCTCGCTCCGCAAAGCTCAGGATAGGGCGAGTCGAAGCCAGTGCCATGATGATCACCACGAACATGGGCTCGGTGAAATTCACGCCTGATACATAGGCTTCCGCCGTTTTGATGTCGTAGAAACTAACGATCGCGCCGATCAGGGCGATCACCCAGATCCCGAAAATGGCCTCAATCTCGCCAAAGAAGTGGAGCAGCGTCGCCTTGAAGCTCACCATATCCTTTGCCTTGGCCGATTTCCCCTGGGCTGCCATTTCACGTCTGATACGGGCATCATGATCGTGCTGCACCTTGTGGGAGTATTTCGTGATGGGAACGGCAAAAAAGGTATGTGTAATCGCCAGGATAAAAATGATACTGGCCACCAGAAGGAATGGCTCCTGCTCGGCGCGATAGCTGATTTTCTCCCACACCCCCGATATTCCGGCAGCCTGTTCCTCTGAGGGAAACTTCTCCATTTTCTCGACAAACTCAGGCTTTTTGGCGTCGTGGCCACCACCGGCATAAGCAGCGGGAGCGGCCAGCGTGCAAACCATTATTACCAGACTCAGGATTGTTTTTCTCATAGGTTGGCGATTCAATAACATAGGGTGCGACCATGACAATGGCTTTTTCCCAAAAACAAATCATTTTTTGTCATGCATCGCGGTATCCATTCCCCCTTTGATTTGGAGCAAATTGCGCTAAGCTGGGTCTGTGAAGGTGTTTCCCGACGGGGTTAGAAAACAAATCGTTGATTGGCGGCAGATGATCGCCCGTGAGCTAGCCATGGATACTGACGGAGGCATCAGTGAGGGCAATGACGTCGAGGTCTACTTTGACGGCGACCGTGTCTATGCGGAAATGCTCGAAGCCATCTCCTCGGCCAAGGTATTTGTGCATCTGGAAATGTATATGTTTCTGTCTGATGACATTGGTCGGAAATTCGCGGCGGCGCTTTCCCAAAAAGCCCGCGACGGTGTGCCGGTCAGGGTGATTTTTGATTCCATCGGATCATCGGACGCCAACGTGATGCAATGGGCCCGCATGCGTGACGCCGGGGTGTCGGTTGTTGAATACCGACCCGCCGGTTTCTGGAGCGGCCTGTGGGGGAAACGGGGGGGCATCATGGGTAGAAACCATCGAAAAAACCTGATCATCGATGGCGCGGTTGGATTTACCGGAGGCATGAACCTTGGAAACCAATGGTCACAAGAGCACACACGGGAGGATGCATGGCGGGATACGCAGGTAAAGCTATCAGGCCCCGCCGTGCTGGACCTCAACAAGCTGTTCCTCGACAGCTGGAAACACGCGACGGATGAAAGCCCGATCTGCCAGACCTCCGCTGTCCCCTCACCGGGAAGCTGTCGGTGTATGGTGATTGGCAGTCAGGGACTTGGCAGCCGGAAACAAATTCGCCGGCTGTTCTCCGTGCATCTTGATCAGGCCCGGCAATCGGTGAAGATGACCATGCCTTATTTTGTCCCCCCGAAGCGACTTCGAAAATCGTTGCAACGCGCTGCGGCACGTGGCGTCAACATCTCCATCCTGGTGCCCAGGGACTCAGACGTCACCATGGTCGACTGGTTACGTGAGGGACTCTACCCCAGCCTGCTCAATTGGGGAGTGCGTGTCATTGAATACCTTGGCCCCGTCCTCCACGCCAAGACGATGGTGGTGGATGACAGTGTGGCCATCATCGGGTCCAACAATTTCGACATCCTCTCCGTGCTGATGAACCGCGAGACCGCTATTGTTGTTTTTGATGATGACGTGGCTGAAGAGCTGGAACTGCAGTGGGAAAATGACCTGATGCTCTCCGAGCGCGTCGCCAACGACTGGCAAGGCATCAGGCCATGGTGGCGGTTGTGGATGGCAAAGATCGGATGTTTGTTAATCCGCAGACTGTGAGGGACGCGTGGGCGTCCCCTTACCGCGCCACTTTTCTAACCAGGTCGGAGAACTCGGTGCGCAGGCCTTTGGGATCGTCACCGCGGCCTTGCTCGGCGAGCTGACGGACGAGTTGGTATGTCCCCCGCCCCGCATGCTCGCTCTGGCGTTGCAGCATTCCGAAGAGGCTGACACCGGAGGCAAACTTGAAATCGGCACTGGCGTCCTGCCAGGTTTTTCCACTATCAATCACAGGGGTTTTCAAGTAGGTGCTTTCCGTTTCCTTGGTGGCGTCAGGCTGCTTATAGGCGAGTTTTACCGTAAGCATGTTAGGACTCTCAACCACGTCGCGATCAGTGGGCTTGGGGGCTGCCTTCCTTTGTTGATACTCTAAATCATCCACCGCCGGTTCTTGCTCCGCATCTCCCGGCACCACTTCGTAGAGTGCCGTCACGCTGTGACCTGCACCAATCTCGCCGGCATCGATGCGTTTGTTTTTAAAGTCCTCTTTTTTAAGCATCCTGTTAGCATAACCGATCAGTCGGTAGCTTTGTACTTTAGCGGGGTTGAACTCGACTTGTATCTTCACATCCTTGGCAATGGTCACCATGGTGCCCATCATGTCATCCAGGAACACCTTGCGGCCCTCGCGCAGGTTATCGATGTAGTAGTAGTTTCCGTTTCCCTTGTTGGTGATTTTCTCAAGCATGTTGTCGTTCAGGTTCCCCTGGCCAAACCCTAACACACTCATGAACACGCCGCTTTTTGCCTCGCGCTCAACCATACTTACCAGCGCGTCGGTGCCGACGACTCCCACATTGAAGTCACCATCGGTGCCGAGGATCACGCGGTTCACGCCACCTTTGACAAAGTGCTTCTTCGCCACTTTGTAGGCGAGGGTGATGCCTGCACCACCGTTGGTGGAGCCTCCTGAGCGGAAGTTGTTGAGTTTATTGAGGATGGTTTTACGGCCAGCCTCGTCAACGTATGTCGGAGGTAATGCCAGCCCCTGGGCACCGGCGTAGACGACGATACTCACCGAGTCGTCCGCATTGAGCTCCTTGAGGAGAATCTTCATGGAGTCAACTAACAGCGGCAGCTTGTCCTGACTGTTCATGGACCCTGAGACATCGAGCAAAAACACCAGGTTGGCAGCCGGACGTTCCTCACGCATGATCTCTTTTCCTTTCAAGCCGATCTTGACCAACCGGTGTCCGGGATTCCACGGACAGGATGCCGTTTCCACATTCACACTGAAGGGATGTTTTCCCTCGGGTTGAGGATAGTCATAGCTGAAATAGTTGATCATTTCCTCAATCCGGACCGCATCCCTGGGGACGGCCTGGCCACTCTGGATCATGCGCCGGACGTTAGTGTAGGAGGCGGTATCCACGTCCACTGAAAAAGTGGAAAGAGGCTCCTGCCAGGGTGACTTGAAGGCGTTGTCGTTGAGGGTGCCATAATGATTCGCCACCGCCCTCCGAGCTTGCGGGGCAACGCGGCCAAAACCAGCGCCGCCGCCGCCATCGCCATTTCCGTCTCCCCAACCATCGTGGAAATCATCGCCGTCGCCATAATCAAGGCTAGGATCAACACGGGTGGACTCGGGAACCATCACCTCCCTTCGCTTATTGGAGGCAATCACTCTCGCGGCATTGCCCGATGGTGCTGTGGGCTTGCGTAAAGCGGGTGCTTCCGCCGCAGGAGCCGGAGGCGGGGCAGGAAGATGCATGGCCGATTCATCGCTTGCGCCGGGAGTCTGCATTTTCTTCTCGGATGCTGCAACGGGTGCCTGCTTGTAGTCTCTCCTGTCAGAATGAACCACCGCATCACGGCTCGGTGCCAGCTCGCTGGATAGCTCGGGTTCGTATTGGTCATACATGGCCATGTCGGAACTTCGTTTTTCATTCCAGCCGTAGAAACCAACAGCCGCTACAGTTAGCGCGGCAGCTATACCAAGCCCGAGCCCCGCCCTGTTTCCTGATCGACCGGAGGTGTGGGCCATACTCACGACGCCGTCCTCCTCATCCAGTCGTTGTTCAAGCGATGCCAGAAATTCAGCATCATCCTTGCCCCCATTTCGGGCATGCTCCTGAAGCAGGGCATCAATCATTTTATCTTCATTTTTCATGTTCTTAAATTGGTATTTGGAGTTTAAAACTTGGAGTTTTTTTCGAGTTTGGCGTTTAGAATCTAGAGTTTAGCAGCAAGGCAGTCGCGCAGACCACCCCGGGCCCGCTCAAGACGTTTTCGCAGGGTGGCGCTCTGGACACTCAATACGCTTGCCGCTTCCTCACCGCTGTAGCCATCGTAGTAAAACGCCTTCACCGCCTCGGCGAGGCTCTCGGGGAGTTTCTTCAGGCAGAGTTCGAGCCGGGCAAACACGCCGCCCTGGTCGCGCAAGCCATCCCATTGCCTGGCATCGGCCTCGAGGAATTCCAGTGTTTCTTCATCCAGGGCGACCTCCCTGGCGTTTTTCCGTAACGACTCGCGCCACTTGTTACGGACAATCCCCCGCATCCATGAGCCGAAGTCGCGGGTGATGTCAAAAGTCTCCAGGTTACTCCAGGCCACGACAAAGGCGTCCTGGACAATATCCCGCGAAGTATGCTCCTCCCTGGTCAGGGCCCTTGCATAGGCAAGGAGTCCACGGTGATGCTCCTTCACCAGGATGGAGAAGGATTTCCGGTCGGTCGTTGATAATTGTTTCACAGCTTGCATAATCTTCACCCGTTCTTGAGCCGAGGACGAGGATATGTGACATCTTTCTGGAAAAAAATCATTTGGTATTTGGAGTTTGGTCGTTGGAGTTTTAAAAGACAACGTGCCCGCTGCCCGAGTCTTGATAGACGGACCATCCGAACTGGTCTTCGATTACGCCATCCCCGAGGGAATGGACGCCAAACCGGGTTGTCGGGTTAAAATCCCGCTGCGCAACCGGGCATCCACCGGCACCATCCTCGATATCACGGAGGAAATGCCGCAGAATTTCGATCTGCGGCCGATCGACACGCTGATCGATCCCGAGCCGCTGATCACCCCCCATCTACTCAACCTCGGCAAGTGGATGGCCGACTATTATGGCTCACCGATGGAGCTCGTCATGCGCGCTCTTTTACCAGAGGCGGTCCGACAAGAATCAAACTCGGAGAAAACACGCAAAATCGTCGTTCTCACTCGAAAACCTGATGAGGAAGCGATGGCGAAACTGGCAAAACGCGCACAACGCCAGCACGTCATCATTTCCCTGCTCGAAGCCGCAGGTGGCCAGATGGCTCTCAAAGACCTCGGTGGTGGTGCCGTGACCGCATCGGTGAAGGCGCTAGAAAAACAGGGGCTGGTCGAATTCAAGGAAGAAGCGGTCCGCCGCGATCCGGATGAGGGTGAAGAGTTCCTCGAAGATAAACCGCTTGTGCTCAATCCCGGCCAGACGGTGGCGATGGAACACGTTCTGGCGCAAATCAATGAACCGCAGAAACCGATGCTCATGCACGGCGTGACCGGCTCGGGAAAAACGGAAGTCTACCTGCAAGCCGCCCAACATTGCGTCGACGCCGGAAAGAGTGTCCTGATCCTCCTGCCCGAAATCTCGCTGACACCACAAACCGTTCAACGGTTCAAATCCCGCTTCGCCTCGATCCAGGACCAAGTCGCCGTCCTCCATTCCCACCTCTCCCAGGGTGAACGGTTTGATGAATGGCATCGTATCCGGTCGGGCAAGGCACGGATCGTCATCGGTGCCCGCAGTGCGGTGTTCGCCCCCCTCACCAACCTTGGTATCATCATCGTCGATGAGGAGCATGAGAACTCCTATAAACAAGACAGCGCCCCGAGATACCATGGTCGCGATCTGGCCGTGCTGCGTGGCCATCTGGAGCAATGCGCCGTATTGTTAGGCTCGGCCACCCCGTCGCTGGAATCATTTCATAATACCGAAACCGGAAAATACCACCTGCTCACCCTTGAAGAACGGGCCGATGGCCAGTCGTTGCCCATCATCCGCATCGTCGACATGCGTATTGAAGGGAAAAAACACAAGGGGGGGCCCGCTATCCTCTCGGATCCGCTCCGGGGGCGGATGGAGGCCAAACTTGCCGAGGGCGAGCAGGTCATCCTGTTTCTCAACCGCCGTGGCTTTGCCCGCTCGCTGCAATGCCCGGGCTGCGGCCATGTCTGTGAATGCCGTCACTGCGCCTTGCCCCTCACCTACCACCGTGCCGAAGAGCGGCTCATTTGCCACATGTGCGGGCATCAGGCGATCACCCCGAAAAAATGCCCTGAGTGCGGCGACCCGTCGATCCGCTTCCAAGGCTACGGCACGGAACAGGTCGAGGGGGTGTTAAAAAAAGTCTTCCCGCTGGCCAGGCTGGCCCGGATCGACACCGACACGATGCGACGGAAAAACGCCCTGCGCGACACCTTGCAAAAATTCCGTCAGCGTAAAATCGACATCATCATCGGCACCCAGATGATCGCCAAGGGGCTCCATTTTCCCAACGTCACCCTGGTCGGGGTGCTCAATGCCGATCTCGGCCTGCACATTCCCGATTTCCGTGCCGGGGAAAGAACCTTCCAGCTCCTCACCCAGGTAGCGGGCCGCGCCGGCCGCGGCGAGCTTGAAGGTGAGGTCATCGTGCAGACGTTCACCCCGCACTCGCCATCCATCCAGTATGCGCGCCACCACGACTTCAACGGCTACGCCGACCAGGAGCTGGAGTTCAGGAAACAGTTCGGCTACCCGCCCTACACCCACTGCGCGGTGATCCAGACCCGCTCCACCCACGAGCGTCGTGCCGAGTTCACCCTGCAAAACCTCTACCAGAGGCTCAAAGCCACCCTTCCCTCCGGTATGGTTCTGCACGAGCCCCTGCCGGCGGCACTCACCAAGGCGCACGGGCAATATCGTTTCCAGCTGATGATGCTGGGCGTCTCGGCGCGCCAGCTCTCCCGACACATCAATCAGATCCTCGCACAAACCCCTCCGCCTGAGGACGTTACCATCGTTTTCGACATGGATGCCATGGGCTTTTAGGATATTTTCCCAATTTGGTATTTGGCGTTTGAAATCAGGTGTTTAAAAACAGCCATGGCCTTTTCGGAGTAACCAGACATCAACAGCCACCCACCGATACCTTGCTATGGGAAATAATGAGTCCAACCATGACCAAGCCAGCCTGAGCGACCACCTCGTTTACGTGCTCTACCGGGGCTTTGAATGCTTCCTTCGACTCCTCCCGATGGAGTTCGTCTGTATCATCGGGGCGACGATGGGGCAAGTCACCTATTTCCTGATGCCCAGGCGTCGGCAGATCGTTCTCAGGAACCTGCGGATCGTTCATCATGGCCGATTGTCACCCCGGGAGCTCAACGCCCTTGCCCGGAAGACATTCCGGACATCCGGCCTCAACCTGGTCGCCAGTATCACGGCATCCACATTGACCAACAAGGAGATCATCGAACGCGTCGAAGTGGTAGGTCGCGAACACCTGCTCAACGCTCTGGCAAACAACCAAGGCTGCATCCTGCTGCTCGGCCACATGGGAAACTGGGAGGTACTCACCCAGTTGAAAACACTGGTTCCCGAGATCAAGTCACCGGCATCGCTTTACCGACCGCTCAATAATCCATTGTTGAACCGACTCGTCAAGCGGCGCAGACAGAGTCGGGGCGCAGCCTTGTTCAATCGGTTTGACGGATTCACCAAACCCATCACCCTTCTGAAATCCGGCGGCTTCCTGGGGGTCATCGCCGACCAGAGTGCAGGCAAACACGGGATGCCGGTCCCCCTGTATGGCAAGCTGGCATCGATGACCAACCTGCCGGCACTCCTGCATCGTAAAACCAAAGCACCGATCCTCCCTGTTTCCATGTGTACTGTTTCTCCAGGCAGATGGAAAGTGGTAGTGCACCCCGCTCTGGAGGTCTCGGCTGACGAACTCAAAGATACCTACAAGGTGACAGCCAGATGTGCCAAGGCATACGAACAGCTGATGAATGAAAGCCCGGCCGATGTCCTCTGGATGCACAACTACTGGCGTGGCGCCAACAGGACAGCACTCAAGATCCGGGGCTCGGTGCCACGTAACATGAAACCCGCCGACCTATCATTCACTGTGCCTTTTTACCTTCTGATCTACATCCCGATGCGGCCGGCGAACGAGAGCCTCGGCGAGGTGTTACGCTATCTCCGCTCGTGCCGACCCGATTTCCATATCACGCTTGTCGGCAGCATCCCCCCTCCAGCAGAGGCCGATACCACTCTACCCGTTGTCCCTGATGAGCCGCCACATCTCGCGGCGAACGCTATCAGGAATTACGAGGCGTCGCTACCAGCACCCTTCGATTGCGCTCTCGACCTCTCGCTGGATGGCACTGGTACCACACTCTTGACAATGGCGGGTATCGACAAAATTTTCGCTTTAAAAAACGAGCCCCCTGTCGGAGGACATGATGATCCAGCCAACTACCAAGCTCGACTGGAATCCTTTATTACGCGTATCAGCCCTGCTCCCGAATAACAGCGCCCCACCATCTCCTTATGAAAACAATTACCCAGGCAGAGTTTCAAAAAATCTGTGCAGCTGGCCGACCTGACGATGAAAAGTTTGGTTATCCTTCGATGATCTATCACCCCGGTGACAGCATCACCAAAGTCTGGGCCAATCCGGTCAAGTTCTTTTCATCAGCCCGAATCAAACCCTACGCAAAACGTTTTGTCGACAACGCCAGGCTGATTACATCACTGGGTATCGCGGCACCTGAAATCACCGATTATTTCAAGATTGAAAAAACCGACGTCCATATCGTCCAGTACAAGATACTCCCCGGTGAAAGCATCCGCGAACTCCTCGAAACAAACCCTGGAAAACTCGACATCCCCGGCCTTGCCGCGTTTATCCATCGCCTGCACGAGTCAGGCATCGAGTTTCGCACCATCCACTTTGGCAACGTCATCCAGATGGAGGATATGGGCTATGGACTGATCGACTTCTGTGATATCAGCCACAGTGGCAAAGCCCTCACACCCGGGAGGCGCGCCGTCAATCTGGCCGTCCCCATGAAATATGCAAATGACATGGCGCTGATGGAAAAAGCCGGACTCCCTGACCTGAAGGAGTCCTATCTGGAGGCATGGAAACCCACCGACCGCGACAGGCAATCCTTCCTCACAAACCTAACAAAGCGACTTAACAGGTTCAAACAATGAGTTCATGGCACCATTAAAACGTCAATCCATCGACCTCAGCACCTTCGAGAACCTGATCGAAGGCTCTGAGATCATTGTCACCCATAAAAGATGGCCCAAGGTCATCCGCAAAGGTGCTGTCTATACCAAGTTTTTCAGCTACGACAACAAAGGCATCCGGCGCAGGCACCTCAACCCGGTTGCCACTGAGTTTGTCAGAAATGCCGAACGCATCACCGCGCTTGGCATCAACACCATCCGTCCCGATTTCTGGGCACGGTGCCCCGAGGCCGAGTGTGATGTCGTCAGCTACGAGTCGGTGCCTGGTCGGACCGTTTACAACGCCTACCAAAGCGACCAGGACCCGGGCTTACTCACCAAGCTCGCCAAATACATCGCGGAACTTCACGGGAAAAACTTCTATTTCCGCCATGGCCATAGCGACAACTACCTGATCCAGGACGATGGCTCGTTTGCGATCATCGATATGGATAACGTCCGCTACTCGATGAACCGCAGGCGGAAGGCAAAAAACCTGTTTTATCTACTCGATCACGCCGTGAGAAATGATCGTGATCTCTACCAGCGTTACGGTGTCGCCAATTTCCTGGAGGCTTACTTTACCAGTGCCTCCACACCAGCTGCCGATCGTGAGTTTATTCTTGGCAACCTTCGCAAACGGGGACTCGTAATCAACTAGCCTGGCGATGAAACAAATGACCACACAGGAACTCGACTCTCTCTGCAGGAATGGCACAGCCATTGATAGCCAGGGAGGCTACCCCTGTGTGGTGATCCATCCCGATCAGACGATCACCAAAATCTGGGCGATCAAAAAACGATTCTTCTCATCCAACACCCTCTCCCACTATGCGACCCGGTTTGTCAACAATGCCGCCAGGTTAGCGGCGCTCGGCATCCGGGTCCCGGAAATCCTCGAGCATGCCAAGGTAGAAAACAGCCATATCAGAGTGGTGAAATACAAATCCCTGCCGGGAAAAAGTATGCGTGAATTACTCAAGGAGGATCCTGATCAAGTCGACATCCCCGACCTGTGCCGGTTCATTTTTTCACTGCATGAACTGGGTATTCTATACCGCTCGATTCATCTGGGTAACATCATCCAAACCGCCCCTGGTGAGTATGGACTGATCGATTTCACGGATGTCAAATTTTACAACAAGCCGGTCCCTCTACTCCGGCGGGCGGCCAATCTGGCTTTTCCACTCAGGTATGACAAGGACGCCAAGCGAATCAAAAAGGCCAAGCTACCCAAGATCCTGAAAAGCTACCTAGCTCTACTCAAGCTCGACAAGGCACACAAAAAGGAGTTCAAGCAGCACTTCAAGCACTACAAGAAGCGCTGAAACACACCCGGCATGCACATCTCCTTACCACGGTGCCTGCGGTAGAACTTCCGGGCCCGCATGACAACCGCGTGCCAGAGTGCCTTGTTGGCAATGAGCTGACTTTTCCAATCGGCCCCCAGATAGACACGTAAAAATGCCACGATGTCGCGGTCGGTGACACCACAGTCGATAGCCGAGTATAACAACGCCCCCAGATCTTTCGCCAGCCATCTTTGCGGCACCTTGTCACGCAGCTGGGCCCGGTGCAGGTCGATCACCGGCAGCCTGAAGTCCTGCTCCGGCGACCAGCCAGTCCAGTCGCGCTCCACGATATGAAAATGGCACAGGTAAAAGTCCCGGTGATTCATCCCGGCACCGTGCATCCTTCCGGCGGATGCAGCGACTTTTCTAACAATCATTCTTTTCAAGGCCAGACGGGCAGCGCCTTGCAGTCCTCCGAGACCCTTCAGGAAATCCTCCACCTCGACCAGTTCCTCAAGCGCCTGCATGATGACAAAGGATTCGATTCTCGCGGGATTGCAACCGCGTTTCCCCTTGCCAACGATCCTTACCGTCTCCACACCGACGCGTTCGAGTACCTCGACGGCCTGCCACTCGTTGGAGGCATCGATTATGGGTAAACGGAACGCCAGCAGGTTTTTAAACACCTCTTTCCAGCCAATCCCGGTGTGGATCTTGGCAAAATAACTTTTTCCCCCGTGTTCAAAACGCAAGGTCCGCCGCCCCTCCTTGGCCCGGTAGATTTTACCATCGAGTGCCAGAACCTTGTCAAAGGCTCCTCCACCCGAAGTAACATCCGGAAATTTGTCCTTTATTTCAGGGGCAAGCTCAATCATCCGCACTCAGCAGAGCTTGCATCTTCGATCAGGTCAAGAACAGCCCGCCAGAATTACTCTTGGCATCGACCAGAATCAGGTCAGAATCCGAGTTCCGCAACGCCATGAAGTTTGCCATTTTTCTCCAGCACTATTTCCCATACGGAGGGCTGCAACGTGACGCGGTCCGCCTCGCGCAGGCCGCGGTGCACGCGGGAGACCTGCCCACACTCGTGGTGGCAACCTGGCAGGGAGACAAGCCTGGCGGCATCCCGGTGGTCGAGCTGAACAGTGGTGGCAGCAGCAACCACTCGAAGGCCGCCCGATTCGCGACAGCTTGCCAGCGGTTGGTCCAATCGGGGGATTTCGACACTTCTATCTGTTTCAGTAGAGTGCCCAACACACCATTTCACTTCTGTGGAGACTCGTGTTTTTTGGACAAATTCCTGGCATCCAAACCAGCTCTGGCGCGGCTCCTGCCACGCTACAGGTATTTCCTCAACACCGAACAACAACTGTTCGGACCCGGGGCCCGGACACATGTTTTCTTTCTCGCCGAGCCTGACGTCAAGGTCTACCAGGAGCATTACCAGCTGGCCCGGGAGCGGCTCACCGTCCTTCCTCCCTGGGTGAAAAAACCAACTCCGCCGGAGCAATCCCGCGCTCAGACCCGTAGGCGTATCTTCGATCAGCTCGGGCTGGCGGAATCAGACCAGCTGCTTCTCTTTGTAGGCTCCAATTTCAAACTCAAACGTGTCGCAACCATCATCGAGGCACTCCCGCTCACAGACAAACACGTCCATCTGGCCGTCTGTGGCGATGACAAGGCAGACCAGCTTACCAAACTGGCGGTATCACGCAACGTGGCCAATCGAGTGCATACCCTGGGACCACGAAACGACATCCCGTCCCTGATGACCGCCGCCGATCTGCTCGTTCACCCGTCGAGCCGGGAAACGGCGGGTATGGTCCTTGTCGAGGCTCTGACCCATGGTCTACCCGTCACCTGCACCCGCCTTTGTGGTTATGCCAGCCATGTCGCCGACGCCGGCGGCACGCTGCTGAGCGACGACTGCCCGCCGCAGGAAATTTGCGACACGGTTACCCAGATGCTCGGGGACTTACCCACACTCCGACAGCAGGCTCTCGACTGGGCCTCGTCCCCCGCGCTTTACCGCACGGCCAACGTCATTCTTGACCATATGCGAGAGTCGGTTAAACAATCCCCCCACCTCCCGATTTCACAACCACAAGCTTGAATCTCATGCCGACAAAATCATACATCGACCCTGACTGGAAAGCCTCATTTGAGAAATCGGGTTTCCCGGACTTCCAAGCATGGTGGGACACCGAGGGCGAACTCGTCGAGGAAGGGAACTTCCGTGGCAAGGACGACAATACCTCGTGGAGCCACGTTTGCCGCATCCGTCTGGATGACGGCCGGGTTGTTTACCTGAAGCGCCAGCAAAACCATTACCCCAACAATGTCATCCTCAAGCTAAGGCGTATACCGACCTTTGAGCTCGAATGGCGGAATTACAATCGACTGCAAAAGGCCGGGGTCCCAACGATGAAGATCATCTACTTCGCCAGCCGCAAACACAATGGCAGCCGCCAGTGTATCGTTGTCTCCGAAGAGGTCAAAGGCATGAGTGATATCGATCAGCTTGTCGCCTGGTGTGTCAAAAACAAGCAGTGGCCACCACGCCATCAACGCTACGCCTTGCTGGATGCCGTTTTAAAAATCCTTAAAAAAACGCATTCCGCCGGCATCATTCACAACGCGCTCTACGGCCGGCATATCTATCTCAACATCACCTATGTCGACGGCTCTCCCGTGTTGCCTGGGAAGTTCGATGCCTGTTTTATCGATCTCGAGCGCACCAAGTATCCAGGCGTAAGATCGAAGAAAATGATCTACAATGACCTCAAGACCATGTTCCGCTACATCCCCGAGTGGCCGACACGTGACACCGTCTGGTTTCTGAAAAAATATCTGGGCATCACCAGGCTCACGCCCGAGGCCAAGGCCATCGTCCGGGACCTGGCCCCTACCCGGAAAAAGCACAGAACCTTTGAATAGACCCATATGGTCAACACGCTTTGCCGGGGAATCTTGAAATGTAAAGTTCCACCCATTCGTCGTGCAAACCAGCTGTTTATAGCCAAATCAAAACTGATGAATCATGCAAATTCAAACAACGCAATTCGGGAACGGATCGGCACGCTTTCTGTTAGTTAATAAATTAAAATTCAGCCATAATTTGTCTTTTCCATTACAACTCTTCAAGAGCATCGGGTAACTTGTCCCGCCGTAGCCTTGGCGTAGGAGGATGCCTCAAAAACCCCACCAGTAAAGGCATAAAACTCGACGTGGTATCATTTCTCAAGAACCTCAACACAGCTCAAACACACACCATTAATCGCAACTACTCCTCACTAAGATCCACACGTAAACACTCGATGAAAGCGTGGAAATCTATCAGAAATCACCCGATGTCAATTTGGCAAAACCATACGATGATAATTTGGCAGTGTACAATTTAGCGATAGCGACTAGAGTTGGGAAGGTTGATATTTGGGAGGCTAACATACATATCTAACACTACACAATCCACGGACCCCGTACAGAAATAGACGTGGTGTTCCATAAGGGTGATCATGTGCCCGCCCCCTGGAGTCGCCAAGAAGAAAAAAACCAACCACGTGCTAGAAAAGTCACGCTGAGAAGTAATCTGACAAAGTCATCGCCATCCTGCAGCTCACGAAGTGAACTGAGATCTGTTCCTGCGGAAACAGACAGCCGCCGACCCCAATACAATCAACAGACCTGACGTTGGCTCAGGAACTTGAACAGGCGGGGAAAGATCAGGTGCCCAGTCGTAGTTAATTCCGGAAGTTCCAAGGTAGAGACTATCACTGACATTCGTACCCAGTGCTGGCGCTAAAGTCGCAAACGAAGACAAGCCATGTGAACCTGCAGCTATGTTGGTAGTCGCGTTCACCATATTGAACTCAATGGGAGTCAGTCGTTGCTCAGAACCAGCAATCTGCTGAGTTCTCCAACCAATATCCGAGATGTTAGAGTATTTATGCACATCAAAGCTGATATCAATTCCACCTACGCCATCTTCTTCAAACGTAAGGTTCATGTTGTACCAATAGAGCTCCGTACTAAATATGTTATCACCAACCCCTCCGCCCAGATAAGTGGTGGCGTCTAGTTGCACACCCGTAGCGAGGGAAGCCACTATGGCCCCAGATTCGTTACGGATCGTGAAGTCCCCGGTAATGCTACCCGTATCTCCACCGTCAGAGGCCACGGTATCGTTCCAGTCCAGCTTGACATTACTATCGGCCACAAAGGACAGATAGAGCGCATCAACCGAATTATCTCCAAAGTATTTATCAGAAGTCCCCCCGGAAATATCCATGAGTCCTATTTGGATGATTTGATTATTTTGCCCCTCTGAAATTAGTCTTGGAACATGTCCCAGCGAGTTAAACATATCCATTTCAATCTTCTCATTCGCCAGATTATACGAAGTCTTTGAAACGATCGACATTCTACCGCTAGAAGGACCTGCCTCATCATAAAAGAAACCTCTTCCCGAAAAACGCTCGGTTGTACCTATACCGTCAGTAATCCCCTCAGAATTGACAACCCTGACTGAACTAGTAGAACCCGAAGTTCTCAAGGCATTGTGATCTTCCGTCGCTGTGTCAGGTAGTTGCGCAGTCGGCGTACTGCCAGGCCGGTAGGTTGTTGTGCCGGGACTGTTTTCGAGAGTCCACGTCACAGCCGATGCCGATCCAGTGATCAATGTTGATAATGGCAAAACAAATGTTGCGAAGCCGGTAGGGAAGCTAGAACAAGTTTTCATAATAGTAAGGGTGATTTACGGGTTTGAATCAGTAAACATGCATTTCTCGATTGTGAACGTTCCCGCATACTTTACTTATTTTAATAATTAGTCAATATAAATATTAAAAGTTTTTAAAC